>SVSR01000015.1 GCA_015064205.1 Oscillospiraceae bacterium | reverse complement strand
GTCGGGGTAGACAAGGACGCGTATCACAAAATCGTGAGAGGGGTATCAAGAAGCGCCGCTATCTCATACGTCTACCCCGACGGACATATCGAGTACGACGAAACTATCGACCCGCTTCCCTTTGATACGGAATCAAACAACGTCGTTATCGAGGACCGCGATTACGCACTCTGGTACAGAGATATGACCGAGGAGCCGCAAAAGTATATCGGCAAGACGGTAACCTTCAAGGGCATAGTAGCAGTAGATAAACGCTTCCCGAAAAACACGTTCGTTGTCGGCAGGCACGTAATGGTATGCTGTGAAAATGACATCACCTACCGACCTGTAGTTGCAATATCGCCCGAGGCACAGAAGCTCAACAACCGTGATTGGGTAATGATAAGCGCAAAGTTTGATATGAAAGCGCACGATCTTTACGAAGACAAGGGCCCGATACTGACGGTAACGGCACTTGTTAAGGCTGATCCGCCCGAGCAAGAGGTAGCAACATTTTATTAAGATTAAAAAGCGTTGTCAGCCGACAACGCTTTTTATTTAAAAAACATAATATTTTTTGATTTTTTTGCTAAATAGGTATTGACAAACACAAGTCTATGCGGTATAATAATTATCGTTGACGCGGAAGTGGCGGAACTGGCAGACGCGCACGTTTGAGGGGCGTGTAGTTCACACTGTACGGGTTCAAGTCCCGTCTTCCGCACCAAAACAAAAAGCAGACCATCCGGTCTGCTTTTTGTTTTGCATGAATGATGGTTTGGCTTGAAACCTGCAAAGGCGGAAGTTAACTTCGGACACATAAGATATAATCCGCATTTGCCGAGTTAATCGAGCAAAGCGAGATTTACTCGTTAAGTCCCGTCTTGTGCACCAAGACCTTTTGGTCTACTTTCCGTTTTGTACGAATGATGGTTTGGATTGAGCCCTGCAAATGTTGCCTAAAGTAGTTTTAACCATCTACTTGCAAAATAATCACTTCTTTACATATAGATGTTTTTGTGAATTCTTTTTGTGTGTCTGAATTTTTTCTTTATTTTGAAACGGCAAAGTCAACATTCTTTTTATTCTATTGTTTAGTTTAGAATCCGTAGCTTCTACGTAATGTGATATACCATTATCGTCAAAAGCAAAATCTTCCTCGTTAAAGCCACAAAACAGAAGTTGTGTGTTTATCGCATATGGCAGCAAATCAGAATTTTTCCACATTTTAAAATGTATTTTATCTGTTTGTAGGTAATCGGAAAGATATGAAGCCATTATACCTTCATCTCCCATCGAATCGACTTTGTCAAGTTCAAATGCACCGCCGCCTTCTATGCTGCAGAACACCTCTTCTGAAAGATAAATCGGACAAATAAACAGACTATCGAACAATAAGTAATCCATATGCGCTTCACAGTTGTACACATCGGAACTGTAATAAGAATTGTAATACGCAAAGCCACCGTTATTGAACTTTTCAGCAAGTAATTTGGCTTTATCAGGCGCATCGTCAAAAAATGAAAGCAACATATTTATGATGTCAGTTTTCACTCCGCGAATTTTTTGCGCTATGATTATCGTATTACATTTTTCTTTCAGCTCCTTTAGTTGTATTTCGATAGGAGACTCGAATTTGTCTCCCTCTTTATCTGTTTCTTTGATAGAATCCTGACAAATGCATATTACGCAAGTATCTCTGTTTTGCAACTTGTTTGCTAATTCTATCGCGCAGGATACAACGCTGTCATATTCATTATCAATCGAAATAATAGCCAATGGAAATGCTGAGTTTTTACTAACATCCTGAACAAACAGAGCATTTGTATCTTCTTCCATATTAACTATGAGAATATTATCAAGTATTTCGAAATTTGAACTTCTCTTAACATAGCGCATAGGGCCACTTGAGGGCATATAGGGAATATCATTTTTTGAGCTCATGTTTTCACCTGTCCTTATCTTTGTGGTTTGAAATTTTATTTACAATTAAATTTGACAACGCGATTGAACCAATCAGCAAAATTATGGATTCAATTGTTGATACATCGCACTCTTCGCCAAACAATGCCATTTTTATGAGTACATATGTACAGCAAAAGACGAAAGCTATGATCGACCTTACAAGAACCGATACTTTCCAATGCATTACTGCTGATATAAAATCAAAATAATTGCTCATTGTGTTTTACCACTTTTCTAAAAGTACTATAGCCTATATATTCGCTAAAAATCTCAAAATCCCTCTTTTTTATATGTGAATTTTTTGAAAACAAAGTACTTCGGCTTATATACACACTATTAAAACAAAATCTTTTTTTCGAATTATTTATGCTTTAAACAATATAGCCCCCTGTATACATTCTGTACAGGGGGCTTATCTTATAACACTTAGTTGAACGAATTATTTATGTCATCAACATACAAATTTTCATTTCTCAATTCAGGTCTGCACGACACAACAATCTTAACACCGTCAGCAGTAGTACCGCTTGCTTCAACAAAAAAAGAGTTTTTGTTTTCTCCTCGGTACTCATTCTTTTTTACATTATTAAACTCAATAGCAAACATATCCGCGAAGCATTCAAACCACCATTCATATCCGGTAACAAATAAAATATGTGTTGGCTTGAATTTTTCAATTTCAGCTTTTAATATATTCTTACAAGCATTCAATTGTTTCTTTGCCATAGTTGTTGTCGGATTGCCAGTATCTTTTGGGGCTATTTTATACAGATTTGTCCATGCAATATAGTCTACCCATCTATCGTTATAGTTATCTTTAAAGTCAAGATTATTTGAAAGTTTCATCCAAATCTTTTTATTTGTTCGCCAAAAAGGACTATCATTTAACCAATAATATTCACCGTTTTCCACATAATCGTTTCTTAATACGCCTTTTTCTTTGTCGTATACAACCCAATCAAAAAAATTATTTTCAAATTTTTTCGTAGCTTCTACAGCAAACTCATCTGCACAAGATAGGTTCTTTAATGCTTCCCAACCATTTACCGCTCGACCAACAAACAATAATCTTATTTGCTGTGTGTCGTATTTTTTACCTTTCATTCCAATAAAATGCGATAATTGTTCAAATTGTATTTTTTCTTTGTTTAATGTATATCCTTGGGGTATATTTGTAGCTTCATATAATTTTTTGTATCCTTTTTCTAATTGTTCCATCTATTTTCCCCTCATAATATTTTCATATTTATTTGAAATGCCTTACAACATTCTTTTTATTTCAAAAGCTTTCCAAGCTTTGACGTATTAACGATAACAACAAGCTTCATATCATTTTCAAGTGGCTTTGTCGGGTCAACTGTCACCTCAACATTACCGTTATGTCTTATCGCAACAACGTTGATAGAGTATTTTTTACGCAGATCAAGCTCTATCAACGTCTTACCTGCCCACTCTGGTTTTATGTCAAGTTCTATTATAGATACATCATCAGACAATTCCATCATATCCACAAAACCGGAGCTTAACAGATTCTTGGCAAGTCTTGTTCCCGATTCACTTTCCGGGAAAACAACCTTATCGGCGCCGACCTTGCTTAAAATCTTATAGTGCATTTCGTTTGCGCATTTTGCTATTACCGTTTTAACCCCTGCTTCCTTGCATAGCATTACTGCCATAACGCTTGCTTCAAGGTTGCTTGCCATTGCAACTATGACAACGTCTATATTAGACACTCCAAGCTGTTCTATTACCTTTGCATCCGTTATATCCGCGCACTTGCAAAACGGAATGTCTGCTATTGCCGAATTTACTATGACCTCGTCCGTGTCAACTGCGAGCACCTCTGCCCCGCTGTCTGCAAGCTCTTTCGCTACCGCATAACCGTATCTGCCAAGTCCGAATACCGCGTATGATTTATTTATACTCATTGTAACTCTCCCTTTATCCCACGCTGATCTCTTCGGTGGGATTTTTTATATTGTTAGAAGTTGCTTTTTTAAGATTAAACGCTACCGCAAGTGAAATAGGTCCTATTCTGCCGAAATACATCGTTGATATAATGATGATCTTACCCCACACATTTAAAAGCGGTGTAAGGCTTCGGGTGAGTCCCACCGTTGCCGTCGCACTCACCGTTTCGTACAGAATATCAAGTGCTGATGCATCTGTTACGGCCGAAAGAAGAAGCGTTGACGTGAGCATTATTATAAACGACATGCCCGTTACCGCTACCGCCTTGCGCGCGATCTGTACCGAAAGGTTGCGCTCAAACAGCGTGACCTCATTTTTGTTTTGTATCGCTGAGACTGCCGTTGCAAATAACACGGCAAACGTTACAGTTTTAACACCGCCTGCCGTTCCGACAGGCGATCCACCAATGAACATGAGAAGCAAACAAAGTATAGCCGAAGCATTTGTCAGATTCTCCTGGGGTATTGTGAAAAAGCCTGCCGTTCTCGTTGTCACCGACTGGAAGAGCGATGCCTGTATTTTGTCAAATATCGAATATGTGCCTATTGTAAGCGGATTATTGAACTCAAACACGAATATTGCCGCCGCACCGCCAAATATAAATACTGCCGTTGCGGACAGTACGATTTTTGTGTGAAGTGTTAGCTTTTTGAAAGCCGCAAATTTCAGCTTAGGCACGCTTTTAATAACGCGAAGCAGATCCCACCATACGATATAACCTATACCGCCGATTATAATGAGCAGGCACGTTACGATGTTTATTATCGGATTCACTATATATTTTGCAAGGCTGTTTTCTGCTATAATGTCGACACCTGCATTACAGAAAGCTGATACCGAATTAAATACCGATATCCAGATGCCCTTGAAGCCAAATTCGGGTATAAATACCGTCATATATAAAAGCGCACCGATGCCCTCTACTATAAGTGTTCCTGCAATTACCTTTTTAACAAATTCGCCAAGCCCCGAAAGAGTGTTAAGATTAAACGCATCCTGTAAAAGTCTGCTGTCCTTCATGCCTATCTTACGGTGCATAGCTGACATAATTCCAGCTGTAACCGTGATTATACCAAGACCGCCTATCTGGATAAGGATAAGTATCACAATCTGTCCAAACAAGCTCCACGTTGTAACAGTCGGAAGCGTTACAAGCCCCGTTACGCACGTTGCCGTTGTTGCCGTAAACAGCGCATCTATATATGATACCGACTCACCGCTTTTTGTTGCAAAAGGAAGTGACAGCAAAAAACTTCCGATAAATATAACAAAAAGGAAGCTCAACAATATCATATGCGTTGTTGTAAATTTAAAACGCTTTTTCATCGTCAAACCTCCTTTATATATTCTATTCTATATTATAACGCTTTCCCTGCCACGTGTCAAGTTTTACCATAAGCTTGTCTATCGTGTTCATTACTACAAACTTTTTACGGCTCCAATCGGGTGCAATAAGCTCGTCAGGGGCACCGTCTCCCGTGACTCTGCATATTACCGTATCGGGCGGGAGGAGCTCAAGTGCACTTACAACTGTTTGGGCATAAGAATCAAGGCTCATTGTTTCGAATTCACCTAGCACATACATTTCTGCAAGCCGTGTATCTTTTATGACGTGAAGTAAGTGCAGCTTTACCGCATCGGGCTTCAGTTGTGCTACCTTACGCACGGATTCAAGCATCATATCGCGGTTCTCACCCGGGAGTCCGAATATAAGATGCACGCAAAGGCGCACGTTTGGCGCAAGTGTGCGGACTTTATTGTATCCGTCAACAAACTCCTCAAAGGTATGTCCGCGATTCATAAGCTCAGCAGTCCTGTCGTGAACACTTTGAAGTCCAAGTTCAAGCATTACGGGTGTATGCTCGGCAATACTACCGATGTATCGTACCGTATCATCTTCAAGACAGTCTGCGCGTGTTGCTATGCAAAGCTCGGCGATGTTGGGTATTTTAAGCGCCTCTTCGTATTTTTCAGAAAGCACAGACAATGGTGCATACGTACCTGTATACGACTGAAAATACGGAATATTGAGCGAATTATCGTCCCACTTCGATGAAATTGATGCGCTTACTTCTTTGTATTGTTCAAGTATGGATTTTGTACCCGATGCAGTAAAATCTCCGCTTCCCTTTGCCGAACAAAACGCGCAACCGCCAACACCTTTGCTGCCGTCACGGTTCGGGCATGTAAAGCCGCCGTCGAGAGGGATTCTGCGGCATTTTTTACCGTAGGTGCGGCGAAGATAATAGTTATATGAATAATACCGCTTATTCGTATCCGAGTTTGGAAAAGGATTTTTCATAACGACAGCCTTTCGGTTTATGTGAAATATTTTGCTCGGGCGAATTGTGAAATAGAAAGCTTGCGCTTTCTGTGAAATGAAATAAATCCTCACACGCCCCAGCGTATTTCACATGCCCAAGGCATATTTCGCGCACTAAGTGCATTTCACAAATCCCAAAGGGATTTATTTAGTTGAAAAAAGCACTGCAATAGCAGTGCTTTTTCTGGAGCGGGTGATGGGAATCGAACCCACGCAATCAGCTTGGAAGGCTGAGGTTCTACCATTGAACTACACCCGCATATTCGCTCAACGGTATATATAATACCATAAAGTGTGCGCTTTGTCAATACTTTTTTTCAAGTTTTTGCACTTTTTTTAAAGTGTTTAAACTTATATAACATCAAATTCATACTTGACAAAATACGACTTGTATGTTAGAATATCTTTGTATAGTTTCTATACACCCAACGGACATGACCTCCCATTGAACTGTCTCAGAGAGCGGCGTTTGCTGTGAAGCCGCACAGGGCTCGGGTTGGCTACCACCGTATGCGGTAATTTTATAGAAATGAGTTAAAGCCTCGGGTGGAACCGTGGGGATCTTATCCTCACCCCGGACAATTTTGTCCCGGGGTGATTTTTTATTCCCCGTGGCAAGTCAAATTACATCTGCCGCATAGCGGCAAATTGGAGGTATTTATGAAAATTATAATAAGCGGCAAAGACTATTCTTTTGATGCTCCCATAACTGCATATGACGCACTTAAAGAAGCAGAACTTATTTCACGTGAGGTTATCGCTGCAAAGGTTAACGACTCGGTTGTTGACCTGACACGTAATCTTAACGACGGCGACTGTGTTGCTCCTCTCACCTTTGCAGATGACGAGGGAAAGCACGTGTTCTTCCACACAGCATCTCACATTCTTGCTATGGCAGTTAAGCGCCTTTATCCTGCCACAAAGCTTACAATAGGCCCTGCTATTGATGACGGATATTATTACGATTTTGATTGTGAAACACCCTTCTCTTCCGATATGCTTCGTGATATCGAAGGCGAAATGAAGAAAATAGTTAAAGAAAACTTAAAGCTTGAGCGCTTCACGCTTGAGCGTAGTGAAGCTATCGCTCTTATGGAAAAGGCAGACGAGCCCTACAAGGTTGCTCTTATCGGCCGTGTGCCTGAAGGCGAGGAGATCTCGTTCTACAAAATGGGCGATTTTGTCGACCTTTGTGCAGGTCCTCACCTCTTCTCAACAGGCGCCGTAAAGGCGTTTAAGCTTACTCAGTGCACGGGCGCATATTGGGAGGGTAACAGCAACAACAAGATGCTTCAGCGTGTTTACGGCACGGCATTCCCGTCCAAAGACGAGCTCAATGCTCACCTTGAGCAGCTCGAAGAGGCTCGCAAACGTGACCACAATAAGCTCGGCCGAGAGCTCGAATTCTTTACAACAAGCGACCTTATCGGACAGGGACTTCCCATACTTTTGCCTAAGGGTGCAAGAGTTATTCAGCTTCTCCAGCGATTTGTTGAAGACGAAGAACAGAGACGTGGCTGGCAGCTTACAAAAACTCCTTACATGGCTAAATCCGACCTCTACAAAGTATCAGGTCACTGGGATCACTACCGTGACGGCATGTTCGTTCTCGGCGATCCCGAAGCTGACAAGGAAGTATTCGCGCTTCGTCCTATGACATGTCCTTTCCAATACCAGGCATATCTTAACAAGGGCCGTTCATACCGTGATCTTCCCTTGCGCTACAACGAAACCTCAACACTTTTCAGAAACGAAGCTTCTGGCGAAATGCACGGTCTTATCAGAGTTCGTCAGTTCACCATTTCCGAAGGTCACCTCATGTGTACTCCCGAGCAGCTTGAAGACGAATTCAAGAACTGCCTTGAGCTTGCGATCTACTGCTTAAAGACTCTCGGACTTTACGAAGACGTAAGCTACCGCTTCTCACAGTGGGATCCGGCTGACAAGGAAAAATATATCGGTACAACAGAACAGTGGGAAAAATCCCAGGGTATGATGAAGAAAATACTCGATCACCTTGGAATCAACTACAAGGTCGGTATCGGCGAAGCGGCATTCTACGGACCTAAGCTTGATATTCAGATAAAGAACGTATTCGGTAAGGAAGACACGCTTATCACTATTCAGATAGACGAGCTTCTTGCTGAAAAATTCGGTATGGAATATACCGACCGTGACGGTGTTAAGAAGCATCCCTGTATCATTCACCGTACTTCTATCGGCTGCTACGAGCGCACACTTGCGCTTCTTATTGAAAAGTATGCAGGCGCATTCCCTGCCTGGCTTGCTCCTACTCAGGTCAAGATTCTTCCCATCGGCTTCGACCAGCATGAATATGCAGAAAAGGTTGCCGCTAAGATGAAAGCTCTCGGCATGAGAGTTGAAGTTGACGAGCGCAATGAAAAGATCGGATACAAGATCCGCGAGGCTCAGCTTGAAAAGGTGCCTTACATGCTTGTAATCGGTGAAAAGGAAGTAAATGAAGGCACAGTTGCCGTACGTTCACGCAAAAACGGTGACATGGGTGCGATCGATGCCGACAACTTCATCAAGGATCTTCTTGTTGAAATTGCAGAGCGCCGCATATAGTCCGTGAGGACGGACGGCCATAGCGCGCGTGAGGTTTGATCATATTTAAAATCTCCACCCGTACTCCGTTGTTTGAGGGAATTTATAGATTTGCAAAAAGCAATACCCCGCTCATTTGATAAAATGGACGGGGTATTATTATAAGCAGACTTTAGGTAGATTCCGGAAGGGACATAACCGATAAGACATCAGATTTGACCGAACAGACAAAAATCAACATTTCTCCATTTTCATTTGCTATAATAGAATCAGCAAATGAGGAGGATAATACAAATGCATGCAATAAAAGCTCTCGGGCTTGTCAAACGGTATAAAAAGCTTACCGCCGTTGATGATCTGAATTTAGAAATCAAAGAGGGCGAATTATTTTCCCTGCTCGGCGTTAACGGTGCAGGAAAGACAACTACCATAAAAATGCTTACCTGCTTGACAAAGCCTACCGAAGGTGACGCCATTGTAGGCTCTTACAGCATAACTAACAAACCTGATGAAGTAAAGCGATTGATCGGTGTGTCTCCACAAGAGACTGCCGTTGCCCCCAATCTTTCGGTGAAAGAGAATTTGGAACTTATCTGCGGTATTTACGGGTTTTCCAAAGAAATAACCAAATTCAAAATCGGAGAAATTTCCATCCAACTGGGTCTTGACAGCGTTTTGCACAGAAAAGCAGGAAAGCTATCCGGCGGCTGGCAAAGACGGGTCAGTATTGCAATGGCCCTTATCAGCGAACCGAAAATTCTGTTTCTGGACGAACCTACTCTCGGATTGGATGTTATTGCAAGGCATGATCTTTGGGAAGTGATCCGCCGACTGAAAGGCAGAGTTACCATTATACTGACAACGCACTATATGGAAGAGGCCGAGTCGCTTTCCGACCGAGTAGGTATTATGAAAAGCGGCAGACTTCTTTCAGTCGGAACACCTGAAGAATTATGCAAGGCGGCAGGAAGTACCGATTTTGAATCGGCTTTCGTTTCTATTGTTAAGGAGGGTGAGCTATGAAAATGATAACCTTTGCCAAAAGATGTACAAAAGAGATCTTGCGTGATCCGTTAAACCTTTGCTTCGGTCTGGGTTTTCCTTTAATATTACTGCTGCTTCTCAGCGCTATGCAGGCAAACATTCCTGTAAGTCTGTTTGAAATCAACACGCTGACTCCGGGAATCACAGTGTTTGGACTATCGTTTATGACACTTTTTTCTGCAACTCTTATCGCCAAAGACCGTGAAAGTGCTCTGTTACAAAGATTGTATACAACGCCGCTTACAGGATTTGACTTCATAATCGGGTATATGCTCCCACTCTTGCCCATCGCTATCGCTCAGACAGTTATCTGCTATCTGTTTGCGATCCCTTTGGGGCTAACTGTTGGCACAAGCATTATTTATGCTATAATAGGAATAATACCGGTAGCCGTTTTCAATATTGCACTTGGGCTTATATTTGGAAGTATTTTAACAGTTAAGCAGGTTGGCGGCATTTGCGGCGCACTTCTTACAAATCTGTCTGCGTGGCTTTCTGGAGTATGGTTTGATTTAAAGCTTGTCGGTGGGATTTTTGAAAAATTAGCCAATGCTCTTCCGTTTGTTCATGCAGCAGAAATGGAAAAGGCTTTGTTTAATGGTAATTTTGAACTTGCAGCTTCGCATATTCTGCCAATTATTTTTTACAGTGTGATAATAACAGTACTTGCAATGTTCTGTTTTATGAAGCAAATAAAAAATCAGTAAGGATTTGATATAATGAAATATAAACTCATTATCGATAAAAATGCGCAAGAGGAAATAACAGCAGTCGTTCACTCCCCTTCTTCTCTGACACAACAGATAGAAGATCTGGTACGCAACTATTGCGGTGCAGACAGTATTATGGGGTACAGGGATGATGAGATGCGGAAATTGTCATTCGAAGAAATAGAGTGTATAACTGTTCTTGACAGAAAAGTTATTGCAATTGATAACAAAAAAAATCAATATCGTATCCAGGACAGACTTCGTGATCTGGAAGAAGTCTTACCCTCTTATTTTATCCGCATCAATAAATCTACCCTTGCCAATGAGCATCGTATTCTGCGTTTTGATGCAGTATTCAGCGGCGGTGTGGATGCCGTATTCAGATGCGGATATCGGGAATACGTTTCAAGACGTTGTTTTGCAGAAATCAGGCGGAGGTATGAATAAATATGAAAAAGTGTATTTTGGAATTTTTGCGACGCGGACTTATCGCTTGCGGCTTTGGTCCTGTTGTTTTGGCGATATTATTTCTTATTTTACAAAATAAAACCGGTATAGAGAGTCTGACTGTAAACGAGGTTTGCCTAGGCATATTCTCATTATCGGCACTTGCCTTTATTGCAGGCGGAATGAACGTAATATATCAGATCGAGCGTTTATCCCTGATGGTCGCGATTTTAATTCACGGCGGCGTTTTATATATAAGCTATTTAGCTGCTTATCTGATAAACGGATGGCTTGAATGGGGTTGGGATCCTATTTTAGTTTTTTCTGCTATTTTTGTTTTGGGCTATTTACTGATATGGGCGACAATCTACTTAATAATCACGAAAAACACTAAAAAAATCAACAAAATATTAAAGGAAAAGCAACAGCTCCGTCCGTGAGGACAGACGGCCATAGCGCGCATGAGGTCTGCCGGACTTTAAAGTCTCGACCCATACTCCATTGTATGATAAAATTTATATAGAATGAACGAAGGCACCCATACGGGTGCCTTGTTTGATTGTGTCGCAACAATGAAGGAAAACTTTTTCGAGGAAACCACTTTATAAAATAAAAAAGTGCGCCCCGAAAGGAACGCACCGAAAAAGTGCTTTCCCCTCAATTGCTGCGACACAAATGAACCTATCCACAGTTAAGGCATAAGTTTAGAAGAGAAAGCACCTTTTACCAAGGTAGTTTTCTCCTTAACCGTAGATTTATATTCATTTATGTCGCAAGAATATTATAGCATAATAGTAAATCAATTGCAAGCGTTTGGCGCCATAAAATAGGAAATAATATTATATTTTTAGAAGCCCTCTCCGTCACGCCATACGGCGTGCCACCTCTCCCATAGGGCGAGGCTAAAATAGCAAAGGCACCCATTTGGGTGCCTTTTGAATTGAATTATATCAGACAATAGAGTACGAGTTGAGACTATAAATTTACTCAGTCTCCACACGCGCCCTGGCTGTCCGTCATTACGGACGTTCGACTTCCTGCATTTCGTATGCTTCGAGTATATCGCCGACCTTGATGTCGTTGAACTTTTCAAGTCCGATACCGCACTCGTAGCCCTGCAGGACTTCCTTAGCATCGTCTTTGAAGCGCTTGAGCGAGGATATCTTGTCTTCGAAAATAACAACACCGTCACGCACTACACGGATTTCAGAGTTTCTTGTAACCTTACCGTCCTGAACGTAAGAACCTGCTATAGTACCAACGTTTGGTACGTGGATTGTCTGGCGAACCTCTGCATGACCAAGTACAACCTCCTTGAACTTGGGAGCAAGCATACCCTTCATCGCCGCTTCAACTTCGTCGATACATTCGTAAATGATACGGTAGGTTCTTATATCAACGCCCTTTTCCTCGGCCGAGTCGATAGCCGTCTTATCGGGACGTACGTTAAAGCCGATTATAATAGCGTTTGACGCCGACGCAAGCATTACGTCGCCTTCGGTGATACCGCCAACTGCGCTGTGTATTACCTTTACCTTGACTTCATCGTTTGAAAGCTTAACAAGCGAAGCCTTGACTGCTTCTGCAGAGCCGCCAACGTCAGCCTTGATGATGATGTTGAGTTCCTTAACGCCCTCTGCGATCTGAGCAAAGAGGTCGTCCAGGTTAGCCTTGCTGTTAGCCTTGAAGGAATCTTCCTTGATCTTGGCCTTACGCTGTTCAGCAAGTTCTCTTGCCATTCTTTCGTCTTCAACTGCCGCAAATTCGTCGCCTGCCTCAGGTACTTCTGCAAGGCCTGTGATCTCAACGGGAACAGACGGGCCTGCCGTGTGAACTCTTCTTCCGTTTTCGTCGGTCATCGCACGGACACGTCCGACTGACGTTCCTGCAATCACTATATCACCACTGTTGAGTGTACCGTTCTGAACGAGCACTGTTGCAACGGGACCACGGCCACGGTCGAGCTTTGCTTCGATAATTATACCCTTTGCTCGTCTGTTGGGGTTTGCCTTGAGCTCCTTCATTTCGGCAACAAGCAGCACGTTTTCAAGAAGGTCGTCGATACCCATCTTTGTGAGTGCAGATACGGGTACGCATATAACGTCTCCGCCCCACTCTTCGGGTACAAGCTCGTATTTTGTAAGCTCCTGCTTTACCGCATCGGGGTTAGCGGTATGCTTATCCATTTTGTTTATTGCAACTATAATTTCAATACCTGCTGCTTTTGCATGGTTGATCGCTTCTACCGTCTGCGGCATGATACCGTCATCTGCTGCAACAACAAGTATTGCTATATCCGTTGCCATAGCTCCACGTGCACGCATTGCTGTAAATGCTGCGTGTCCGGGTGTATCAAGGAATGTGATATCCTTGCCCTTGACATTTACTCTGTACGCACCGATATGCTGTGTAATACCGCCTGCCTCGCCTGTTGTTACGTTAGTATGGCGGATAGCGTCGAGTATCGACGTTTTACCGTGGTCAACGTGACCCATAACAACAACTACGGGGCTTCTCTGTACGAGGTTTTCGGGATTATCCTCTGCTTCGTCAAAGAGCTTTTCTTCGATAGTTACAACAACTTCCTTTTCAACCTTTGCGCCAAGCTCGTCGGCAACGAGATAAGCAGTATCGTAGTCGATCACCATATTGACGTTCGCCATAACGCCGAGCATCATGAGTCTCTTTACTACCTCTGCCGCAGTTACTTTAAGACGTACCGCAAGCTCGCTTACGCTTATTTCATCGGGGATATGAACTGTAAGCTGCTGTTTCTTCGCTTTTTCAAAGTTAAGCTTTTTAAGCTTTTCCATAGCGAGGCGCTCTTTTTCCTTCTCTCTGTCACGCGAGAAGCTGTCGCGGCCTTTGTTCTTTATCTTCTGCTTTTCGGGGCTAAAGTTCTTTTTGCTGTGGTCAACGAAGCTTTCAAGGCGTTCGTCGTACTTGGAAAGGTCGACGGTAGACGTTCTTGTGTCTACAATTCTCTGGCTTCCCTTGCCTGACTTGACCGCTGAATCGTCTGTAAACTTTACTTCGCCCTTTGCCCCCGTTGTAGGTTTTATACTCTGGCGTGTATCTCTGTTATCACGGCGTTGCTCTGCCTTTTTCTCGTTCTTCTGAGGCTGAGCTGCTGCGCCGTTGCGGAACTTTTCAAATTTTTCAAGCTTTGTCATGGGTGCTTCCTTGACCTTAGGCTTAAAAGCAGGAGTTTGCGGCTTCTTTTCAACATCCTTTTGCTCTGTATTTTCGTCAGTCTTTTCCCCCTTACCCGCTTCCTTAACTTCCTCACGTGCAGGCTCGGGCTTTTGGGGCGCTTCTATGATAACTTCCTTGTTCATATACGCGTCCATACTATCCACCTGATGAGTTGACGTGAGCAGTTCAAGAACTATATTAAACTCTGTTTCGTCAAGACTGCCCGACTGTGTTTTGCCTGAAAGTCCTGCGTTCGTTATTGTGTCAAGAAGCTCCTTATTCTTTATTTCAAGCTCCTTGGCAAGAGTGCTGATTTTATATTTTACCTGATTTACCGGCATACTGTTAAACCTCACTTTCACTGAAAGTCATTAAAGAAGCGTTATTATCATTTATATCGCCAAGCTTGCGTTTTATCAAAACAGACAGATTCTCGTCTGTAATACCTATTACGGCAAGCGGCTTATTTTTACCCAGAGCATGAGCGAGCGTACCGCCGTCACACCCGAGCGCTTGATGCTCTGTATTATTTTCCACACAGCATCTCAAAACCCTTTTTTTAGTATTTTCCGAAGCATCTTTTGCCATAAGCACAAGTACCGTTTTTTTCAAAGATACGCTTTCCAATGTAAGCGCGCTTCCAAAGACTACCTTACGTGCTCTGGCGGCAAGTCCTATGCTTTTTAATACGTCAGTATGATCCATGCCCTCTCACTCACCCCTTTTTATAGCAGAGGTAAGCTCTTCGATTATCTCCTCAGGAATCGTGACGTTTAAATTGTTATCAAGTCTTTTTGACTTGAGCGCCTTTTTAAAGCAATCGACGCTTGGACATATATATGCGCCTCTGCCCGATTTCTTTCCCTTGAAATCTATCGAAACATTTCCGTCAGGATCGCGCACAACACGGATCAGCTCCTGCTTGGACTTTGTTGTACTGCATCCGACACAACGTCTCTGAGGTATTTTCTTTTGGGGTTTATTCTGCATAAGCTTTACAGAACGCTCCTTTATCTATAATCTTATTTCACTTTGTTTCGGTTATCACTGTTCGTCTTCGCTGGGAGCAACTTCATCCGGATAATTTGCTTCAGCAATGTCGTCAGCGGTTGTTTTAATGTCTATCTTATAGCCTGTAAGTATTGCCGCAAGGCGTGCGTTCAAGCCCTTCTTACCGATAGCAAGAGAAAGCTGATCGCTGTCTACAACTGCTCTGCAGGTCTTTTCTGCGGCGTTTATTATTATAACGTCGTTAACTGTTGCAGGCGCAAGTGCCTTTGATATATATTCAGCAGGGTCTTCGCTATACTTGATTATGTCGATCTTTTCGCCGCCAAGCTCATCGGTTATACTGTTGATTCTCATTCTCTTGCTACCGATACATGCGCCGATCGGATCAACGTTTTCATCTCTTGACATTACAGCGATCTTTGTTCTGACACCGGCCTCACGGGATACACCCTTTATAACGACCGTACCGTCCTGTATTTCAGGTATTTCAAGTTCGAAAAGTCTCTTTACAAGACCTGCATGAGTTCTCGATATGGTTGCAAGCGGACCTCTCTGCGTGTTGTCCTTCTTGACTTCCATTATAAATACCTTTATCTTCTGATTTACGGTATATACCTCGCCGGGTATCTGTTCGTCGCGCTTGAGCGTTACGCGGCTTGTTCCGGTATCTACGATAACGTCACCTGTTTCAGGATCTATCTTATCAACCGTTGCCGTTACGATCTCTTCTTTCTTTTCTTCGTATTCACGAAGCATCATCGAACGCTCAGCTTCTCTGATGCCCTGAATAAAGACAGACTTAGCACCCATAGCCGAAAGTCTTCTTAAATTCTTAGGCTTTACTTCGCTTTCAACAACAGAGCCTATCTTATGTCTCTTATTAAGCGTTTTTGCTTCTTCAAGAGAAATTTCTGTAATTTCGTTTGTTACCTCTTCAACTACCGTTCTCTGACGGTATACCTTGATATCACTCTTAACAGGGTCAATATTTACTCTGATAAGCGCCTGACCGCCAAGCTCGTGCTTATACGCATTTTCAAGTGCCGCCTGTACACGCTCGATTATATACTCTTTGGATATTCCCTTTTCCTTTTCAAACAAATCAAGCGCTTCAAAGAATTCCTTGTTCATTTTTTATATTTCCTTTCAAAAAGCTATTGTGTTTAAATAGTATCAGTCGTTGTCAAAATCAAACACCGTCTGAACTTTTGCTACTTTATCATCAGGCAAAATGATCTCGCCGTCATGAGTTTTGATACACACGCCCTCTTCGGTTTTAGAAACGAGCTCGCCGCGAACGCTTTTTGTTCCGTTTATCGGCGCATAAAGCTTTGCTTCCACCTCGGAGCCAACAAACACATCAAAGTGCCAGTCGTACTTTAATTCCCTCTCAATTCCGGGAGAGGACACCTCAAGATGATACGAATCTTCAATCGGGTCTGCTTCGTCAAGGATAGGGTCTATTGCACGGTGCACTTTTTCGCAATCGTCAATAGTTATTCCATCTTCACTATCGATCGTTATTCTGAGATAGTATTCAGAGCCCTCTTTTACGTATTCAACGTCCCAAAGCTCATAACCAAGCTCGTTTACAGTACCCAAGAGAAGTTCTGATACTGCCGACGCAATATTTTTTGCCCCTTTTTTCACTTCTTTTTCCTTTCTGTTTTAACAAAAAGTAAGAGTGGTCTTTCAACCACTCTCCTTCGTTTATTAACATTACTTTGACATTATATCACTTTTTTTCAATAAAATCAAGTGTTTTTCAAAACTTTTTTAATATTTCCCCATTTATTTAAGCTTTTTTATAACTTTATGCTTTGAACGACCTCGTTATAGTTTTTATTGTCGTCTCCTGCTACCTTTACGGGCGATATTTCCCAGATCTTCTCTGCATAGCTTTTTATTGCTCTGTCTGACGAGAAAACTCCTGCTCCTGCCATATTATAAAGTCCCATCTTTGCGGTCTTGATTCTGTCTTCAAAATCAGAGATAGCACGAAGCTTTGTGCGAAGATAAGAGTCAAAATCATAGAGAAGAAAATATCTGTCCCTTCCCTCTTCCGTCAGAAGTGAATCGTAAAGTTCTCTGAAAAGTCCGCTCGAGCCGTCGTCAAGAGTACCGTCCTTGAGCGTATCAAGCACTCGCTTTATGCGCTTATCCTTTTCATATATTTCAAAGGGCTCATATGTTCCCCTGATCTTTTCGATCTCGTCAACAAGCGCCCCGAAGATATAATTATTTTCTCTGCCGGCTTCTTTTACTATCTCAACGTTCGCTCCGTCAAGTGTACCGAGAGTGAGCGCTCCGTTTAACATCATCTTCATATTGCCCGTACCGCTCGCCTCTGTTCCCGCTGTTGATATCTGCTCGGATATATCCGCGGCACCAACGAGGAGCTCAGCATACGAAACGTTATAGTCTTCAACGAAATGGACGTTTATATATTTACTTGCAACAGGGTCTGAGGACACTAACTTTTCGATCTCGCATATAAGACGTATTATAGCCTTAGCACGGCGGTATCCCGGCGCTGACTTGCCCCCGAATATAACCGTTACGGGCATCGGATTCTTAAGCGTGCCGTCCTTTATCTCAAAGTACATTTCAAGCACGGCAAGAGCATTCAATAGCTGCCTTTTATATTCGTGTATACGTTTTATCTGTATATCAAAAACGCTGTCGGGGTCTATCCTCTTTCCCTCTTTTTCGTTTATAAAATCTGCAAGAACGCGGCGGCGGTAACGCTTGATATTATTAAAATCGTCAATTACCGTTTTATCGTCTGCATATTTTGCTATTGAGCCTATACGCGAAAGCTCGCTTAACCATTTGTTATCGCCAAGCAGTCGCGTTGTAAACGCGGCAAGCTCGGGGTTTGCCACGGCAAGCCAACGTCTTTGAGTTATACCGTTTGTAATATTTATTATCTTTCCGGGATAAGTTCGGTTCCATGTTTCAAAAATACTTCTTTTTAGTATATCCGTGTGTATTTGGGCAACTCCGTTAACTCGCCTTGACATGAATACGGCAAGATTAGCCATACATATTTTTCCGTCTGAGAGTATTTTCATTCCCTCAAGCTCATTTTTACTTACGTCTTTAGCTGAAAGCTCGCCGATAAGCTTAGACTCGATCTTCTCTATATATCCGTAAATATTTGAAAGTATTGATTTAAAAAGCTTTGCATCCCATTTTTCAAGTGCTTCGCTCATTACGGTGTGATTTGTATACGCAAATGATTTTCTTGCAATTTCATAAGCATCCTCAAAGCTCATATCCTCATCTTCACAAAGGACGCGTATAAATTCAACAACAGCAACAACGGGGTGCGTGTCATTGAGCTGAAACATGTTTTCCTCTGCAAAATGGGAAAAATCGCTACCGTGCACGCTCTTATACTGTTCTATAACGTCCTGAACCGAGGCAGATGCAAAAAAGTACTGCTGACGAAGTCTTAACTTTTTACCCTCGTCAGTATCATCAGCGGGATAAAGCACTCTTGAGATATTTTCCGCCGTGTTTTTTTCTTCTAACGCTTCTGCATATTTCTGCTCGTTGAAAAGCTTGAAATCAAACGGCTTGGTAGGTCTTGCCTCCCAAAGTCTTATATAAGTTGCAAAATTATTATCGTATCCGAATACGGGCATATCATAAGGGATCGCCTCAACGCTCATATCATCAAATGTTACTTTCTTTGCACTGTCTGATCTCTGGACAGACCACATATCTCCCCATTTTGTCCAGTCATGGGGAACTTCACTCTGTCCCTCCCCGTCAATCTGTTGCTTGAATATGCCGTATTTATATCTGATACCGTATCCGATAAGAGGCATACCGAGTGCTGCCGCGGAGTCAACAAAGCATGCCGCAAGTCTGCCGAGTCCGCCGTTGCCGAGTCCTGCGTCGTCTGCATTCTTTAAACAAGAATAATCCGACCCCGCGCTTTTAAGCTCGTCAGCAAAATGCTCTTCAAGGCCAAGTGAGAGCAAATTGTTATACACAGCTCTACCTACAAGAAATTCGGCCGAAAGGTAGTACGCTCTTTTTTTGCCCTTTTCAGGCAAAGCGGCAAGACGTCGGTTACCCGCGAATCGCATAATCACCGCTTCTGCTATGGCTGAATTTATTTCGTCGGGAGTTGCTTCTTTCGGGGACTTCATATACTTATTTTCAAGTATTCTTACAAAATCCTTTACAGCAGCCTCTCCCGTGCTATTTTCAATTTGAAGTTTTGTCTTCATAAATTCTCCTATCTGCCGGATAATCGGCAAATACTTTCCTTTACCTACAAGGCTTTGTCAGCCGTTCTCGAGTAAAGTGTTGCAAGCTCTGCTATTTTTTCCGCAAGCTTATCATTGAAATCAGACGTTTTTGCTCTCCATAGCCAGTTATTACCCAGAATTGACGGCGTGTTCATTCTACCGCTGTCTCCAAGTCCTATATAGTCCTGAAACGGAATAACAACATTGTCTGCGCAGCTTGCATAAAGCGCACGTACAGCGGCAAAGCATACGTCGTCCATTGAGTCTATCCCAAGATAATCGCGTATATACCGCTTGGTTTTTATATCGCAGTTAAGGTAAAACGACATAAAAGTTTCGTTGTCGTGTGTACCTGTATAAGCAAAGCAGTTTTTCTTATAGTTATGAGGAAGATATTCGGAATCCGTATCTCCTCCGAATCCAAACTCAAGTATTTTCATACCGGGATAATTGCATTTTTTAAGAAGCTCGCGCACAGGCTCGTCAATAAAGCCAAGATCTTCGGCTATTATCTTAATCGGTCCAAGACTGTTTTTAACAGATTCAAAAAATTCAATTCCCGGCCCCTCTTTCCACTCTCCGTATTTAGCGTCGGGGGCGTCTGCTTTTATAGTGTAGTATGATGAGAATCCGCGGAAGTGGTCTATGCGCACGTAATCGTAAAGCTTTGCCGTCATAGCAAGGCGGCGCTTCCACCACGCATATTCGTCCATTCGCATGACTTCCCAGTCATATATGGGATTTCCCCATTTCTGGCCGTCCGCGTTAAACGCATCGGGAGGGCACCCTGCCACAAGCTTTGGGGATAGATCGGAATCCACCATGAAAAGCCCGGGGTTTTCCCAAACGTCTGCGCTGTCTGCCGCAACGTATATCGGTATATCACCGATTATCGATATACCGTTTGCATTTGCATACTTTCTGAGTACGTCCCATTGCTTGAAGAAATAATACTGTACTATTTTCCAGAAGCTTATCTCATCCTTATATGAGCGCTCGACCCATTCAAGCGCCGCTCTGTCCTTCTGCTTATAGTCACGCTCCCAATCGCTGACGCCTCTGCCCTGTGCAAGTCCCTTTAGGGTCATAAACATAGCAAAGCTGTCAAGCCAGAGCGTATTTTTTACGCAAAACTCCTCATAATCGGAGTTTTGTGTATCAAAATTCGAGAGAGCCTCACGCAAAAACTTATATCTCTCTTCATAAAGTCTGCCGTAATCAACGTTATCATCACTAAGTTTTGCGCTATCAAGAAAATCCTTGTCAATAAGGCCGTCTTCATATAATCCAACCGGGTCAATAAAGTAGGGGTTACCCGCAAAGCTTGAGAACGACTGATACGGAGAATCTCCGAATCCCGTTACTCCAAGCGGCAGTATCTGCCAGAGGTTCTGACCGCTTTTCTTTAAAAAGTCTACAAAATTGTAAGCTTGCCGTCCGAAATTGCCGATGCCAAACTCTCCCGGCAGAGATGAAATATGAAGTAGTGTGCCGCATTTTCTCATTTTTATGACCATTCCTTTCTCATAATGCGTAGGTTTTCCTACAGTCACGTTGTCTTTTGTTTATCAAACTATATCCGTTTTGTTGTTTCAGCGTCAAAAAAGTGCGCTTTGTTCAAATCGAAGGCAACATCAAGAGTCCTCGAAGATTCAACGTTCATTCTTGACGGCACACGCGCGATCATTCTCTCGCCTGCAAAATCAAAATAAACGTAAAGCTCAGCGCCCATCATCTCTGCAAGATCAATATCAGCCTTGAGTTTGAGTGTGTTTTCAAGCCCCATATAAAACTCTTCTGCGTGAATATCCTCGGGCCGTATACCGACAAGTACCGCTTTGCCTGCATATTCATTAAGGGCTTTGTTTTTAGAGCTTATCTCAAAGCTGCTCCCGCCGGCCTTCAAAATTATTTTATTCTGTGTCCTCTGTACTTGTGCTTTAAAGAGATTCATTCGCGGCGAGCCTATAAAGCCTGCAACAAAAGTATTTGCCGGATAGTGGTACAGATTTTTAGGAGTATCATACTGCTGTATTACACCGTCTTTCATAACTACTATGCGGTCTGCCATAGTCATGGCTTCCACCTGATCGTGAGTAACATAAACAAAAGTTACTCCAAGCGTTTTATGAAGCCTTGATATCGACGTTCTCATTTCACCTCTTAGCTTTGCATCAAGGTTGGAAAGAGGCTCATCAAGCAAAAAAACCTGAGGTGAGCGTACCATAGCTCTTCCGAGCGCCACACGCTGTCTTTGTCCGCCCGAAAGCGCTCTCGGCTTGCGCTCAAGATACTTTTCTATATCAAGCATCTTTGCCGCTTCTCTGACCTTTTTGTCTATTTCCTCCTTTGGCACTTTTCTCAGTTTAAGCCCAAAAGCAAGATTATCATAAACGCTCATGTGAGGATAGAGCGCGTAGCTCTGAAAGACCATTGCTATATCACGGTCCTTGGGAGCTATATCATTCACTCTTCTGTCGCCTATATAAAGATCGCCTGACGTTACCGATTCAAGACCTGCTATCATGCGCAGAGTAGTTGATTTTCCGCAGCCTGACGGTCCTACGAGTATAACAAATTCACGGTCTTTTATTTCAAGATCAAGCCCGTCTATTACCGTAACGTTTCCGGGAAATGTTTTGTTAATATTGGATAATCTGATACCTGCCAAATTATTTTCCTCCCTTCAAGCCTTAGCCTTTAACAGCGCCTGCAACAACGCCTTTTATAATATATTTCTGGCATGTGAGATAGAAAATAACAACGGGTATAATAGAAAGCACAAGCATCGCCATCAGCGCCCCCATATCACGCGATCCGTAACCGCCCTGCAGGTATTGGACCGCTATAGGTATCGTTTTATACTTATTTCCTATAACAAGATACGGCAAAAGATAATCGTTCCATATCCACATGGAATTCAGTATTGCAACAGTTATGGCGATCGGCTTCATCATGGGAAATACAACTCTGAAATACATCTGTACGGGAGTGGCGCCGTCTATCATCGCGGCCTCCTCAACCTCTTTTGGTATTCCCGAGACAAATCCCGAGAAAAGAAAGACCGAAAGTCCTGCGCCGAAGCCGAGATAAATAAATATTATACCGATCGGGTTATCAAGCCTCATTGCGTTTGCTATCTTCGACATTGAAAACATTACCATCTGAAACGGTACTATCATGCTGAAAATAAAGGCAAAATAAAGCGTTCGGGTAAATGCATTTTTTACGCGGGAAATATACCACGCGCTCATGCTTGTAAAAAATACTATTACTGCAACAGAAGATACCGTTATAAAAAGCGAATACAGAAATGCTGATAAAAATCCCGTTTTACGAAGCCCGCTTACATAATTGGAAAGTCCGACGAATGTCGTTGCATCAGGCAGGCTGAAAGGCGAGTCTGTAATATAAAACTGACCTTTAAAGGAGTTCATAAGAACAATAAACACAGGTGCTATAAATATAACTGCAAAAAGTGTCAGAATTATATAAAATATTATATCTATTCTTTTTGTTCTTTTTTCCATTATTTAATTTTCCTTACAAGTCCTCTCGTGTTCGGGTCACATACTGTTGAACAAGAGCAATAAGTGCAACTATTATAAAGAATATAACTGCTTTAGCCTGTCCTACCCCCTCGTATCCGACTCTGTTATAGAAGGTTTTATAAATATCAAGTGCGAGCATCGCCGTTTCTTTTCCGGGTGCTCCACCTGTCAGCGCCAAGTTCTGGTCGAACAATTTAAAGCTGTTTGTAAGAGTTAAAAAGGTGCATATTGCAACCGACGAAGAAACCGTCGGTAGTATGATATAACGAAGCTTCTGAAAATAGGTTGCACCGTCTATATCCGCCGCCTCAAGCATGTCCCCCGGCACATTTTGTATACCTGCTATATATATTATCATCATATAGCCTATCTGCTGCCAGCATGTCAGTATAACGAGTCCCCAGAAGCCGTATTTTGCTGCATAGGTTATATCCACGCCGAAATAGCCTAGAACGCCGTTTATGATTATCTGCCATATATACCCCAGTACTATACCGCCTATCAGATTTGGCATAAAAAAGCCCGTTCTGAAAGCGTTTGTTCCCTTCATGGGGCGGGTCAGTATGAGCGCGAGCAAAAACGCAAGAACGTTAACGGCTATAACGGATACAACTGTAAACTTGACCGTAAACCACAGTGCATTCAAAAAATCAGTGCTAGAACTAAATACCTTGACATAGTTTTCAAGTCCTACAAACCTGGCATTTGAAACCGTTGTGAATTCACAGAAAGAAAGGTACATTCCTATAACGAACGGCGCTACAAATGAAACGAAAAACGCTATGAGCGTTGGCAGCAGAAATATCGGGAAGTATTTTCCCACATATTTTTTAATCATTTAAAAACTGCTTCCTTTCAGCCGGCGCTTTCATTTTTCCAGTCGCGCACAACGCTGTCACGCACCTCGTTCCAGGGCTTTGTTCCCTGCGCAAACGAAAGCAGATTTGATCCGAAATTATCCTTAAACGTTTGGCTCGGGAAGAGGGTGAAATTCCAGTCTACGCTTTCTTTATCCTCTCTCGACATCCAGTTAACCACTTCGCGTGCAAGCGGGTCGTCGGGTACCTCATCAGTATCAAATGAAGAAAACGGTGTAATGAAATCAAGCTCGTCCGTCACGTACTCTTTTCCCGTTTCGCTTGTAAATAACCAAAAGAGAAAATCCTCTGCAAGCTTCTGTTTTTCTTCGCTGAGCGTTTTATTTATTGCAAGATAGTTTTCCGTACCGATACAAAGTCCCTGCGATTCTTCGCCGGGGACGCCAAGGTATATAGGCATAAATTTAATATCTCTGTCTTCAACCGTGTTGCCCTCAATTCCGTCTATCTGACTCCACGCCCAGTTTCCGTTTTGAACCATCGCGCATCTACCAAGCGCAAATTCCGCCATGGAATCAGACACCTGCTTACTTCCGAGAAGCTTTTTATCCACTACAGAGTTATTTATATATAATTCAAATAGGTCTCTGAAACCGTCTGAATACATAAATTCTATTTCTTTTGTTTGATCTGACGTGAGATCAATGTCATTATTCTTGAATTCGTGATATACTGCAACGTTGGCAAGGTGGGTGGTCCATCTCCAATCCTCGCCCGGCTTGAGTGAAGTTGATGCAAATACTCCGTCAATGCCAAGCTCGTCCTTTAGTCTTGTCATATCACTTACGACCTGAGATAATATCTCAAATGAATTTATATCATCAACGCTTTGTACGTCAACTTGTTTGTTTGCACTTGTAAAGTAGGTCTGCATTATACGGTCGTTATATATAATACCATATCCCTCAACAACGTAAGGAATGCCGTATACTCCGTCGCCGTCGGTGATTGCCATGTTCTTATCGTTTAACAGACCATAGATTTTACTGTCCTTTAGATCTGCGCAATAATCCTTCCATGAAGCATATCCGCGCGGTCCGTTTATCTGAAATATAGCCGGCGCGTCTGCCTTGGCTATCTCTGATTTAAGCGTCTGCTCATAGGTATTTGAAGCGGCAGTTACAACGTTAAGCTTAACTCCCGTTTCATTATAATAATCTCGCGCTATCCTTTCATAAACTTCAGCAACCTCAGGCTTGAAGTTTAAATAATATACGCTCTTTTCGCTCTTTTTTGCACCGCACGACACCAGTGTCGGAATAAGCAATAAGAGGCATAACATAAATGCCGTGATTTTTCTTTTCATTACATCTCTGTCCTTTCAACATTTTAATGTAACAATAGTTTGGCATTTATTATCTTTGTTTATACAATAAGGTTCAAAAAAGTCCTGCAGTTTGTAAGCAGGACTTTTTATTTTATAAATATTTTACTGCGGCTTTACCTTTTACGTAATCTTCGCTTATAACTACACGGGTTACGCCTTCCTTGGACGGCACGTCAAACATTACTCCGCCTAAGAACTCTTCCATTATGGAACGAAGTCCGCGTGCACCGGTATTGCGCTCAATTGCCAGATGCGCTATGTGACGAAGTGCACCGTCTTCAAATTCAAGCTCAATATTATCCATCAAAAACAGTTTCGCATATTGCTTGATAAGCGAATTTTTCGGCTCCGTCAGCACTCTCATAAGGGCTTTTTCATCAAGATTATCAAGAGATACTATAACCGGAAGTCTGCCTACAAGCTCGGGGATCAGTCCGTACTTAACTATATCGTGAGGAATAACGTCTTTATATATTCCCTCGCTTAATTTTTCTTCCTTCTTCTTTATCTCTCCGAAAAATCCTGCCGTTTGAGAGCCGCGTCTGCGCTCGATGATCTCATCGATCTTATCAAACGCTCCGCCGCATATAAACAGTATATTTGATGTGTCTATCTGAATAAATTCCTGATTTGGATGCTTTCTGCCGCCCTGCGGAGGTACGTTTGACACAGTTCCCTCAAGAATCTTGAGCAGCGCCTGCTGTACTCCCTCCCCCGAAACGTCACGCGTTATTGAACGGTTTTCGCTTCTTCTGGATATTTTATCCACCTCATCGATGTAGATAATACCCATTTCCGCGCGTTCAATATCATAATCTGCGGCCTGTATAAGACGCAGTAGTATATTTTCTACGTCCTCGCCAACGTAACCGGCCTCTGTCAGGGTTGTTGCATCTGCTATTGCAAAAGGCACTTTAAGGGTCTTTGCAAGAGTTTGAGCAAGAAACGTTTTACCGACACCGGTAGGTCCGAGCAGCAGAACATTACTCTTCTGTATTTCTACTCCGTCGTCCTCATCATTCTTCTTTGAATGCTTTTTACCTGCCTGCAGTATTCTCTTATAGTGATTGTAAACAGCAACAGACAATGCACGTTTAGCATCATCCTGCCCGATTACATACTCGTCAAGAGCCGCTTTTATCTCACGGGGCTTTGGAAGTTCATCAAAAGAAAACGCCTTTGAATTCCCCTTAAAATCCTCTTGCTCGCTTATAAGGTCATAGCATGCATCAACACATCTGTCGCATATACACGCTCCCGAGGCCGCAGGGATAATAAAGTTTACTTCCTTGTCCGATCTGCCGCAGAACGAGCATCTTACCGAGGTATTGTTATCATTGTTATTTGACATTTGATGTGTCCTTTAAGCTTTATTTGAGAGAGTCTCTGTTCTTTGCAACCTTATCAACGATACCGTATTCAAGCGCCGCTTCGGCTGTGAGCCAATTGTCACGGTCGGTATCCCTGGCAATTACATCAACAGGTTTGCCGGTGTTTTCGGCAAGTATCTTATTGAGTCTGTCTCGCGTGCGCTTGATATGGTCGGCAGCGATAAGCATATCGGATGCCTGACCCTGCGCGCCGCCAAGCGGCTGATGTATCATTATTTCGCTGTTGGGAAGAGCTATTCTCTTACCCTTAGCTCCGCTTGAGAGCAAAAATGCTCCCATGCTTGCCGCCATACCGATACAGATAGTGGATACGTCGCACTTTATATAGTTCATCGTATCATAGATAGCAAGACCGTCGGATACAGAGCCGCCGGGGCTGTCTATATAAAGGTAAATATCCTTATCAGGATCCTGCGACTCAAGATAAAGCATCTGCGCTACAACAAGAGATGCAGTTACATGATTGACTTCGTTTGCAAGAAAGATTATTCTGTCGTTAAGAAGTCTTGAATAAATATCGTATGAACGCTCGCCATGGGCGGTCTGTTCAACGACTATCGGTACATATGACATATTGTTACCACCTTTCCTATATTAAAGCGGCACAACTCAGGCTTTATCGCCCTCATCTTTCTTTGTTGCCGCCTTCTTTGCGGTTGTTGCTTTCTTTGCTGCGGGCTTCTTTTCTGCTGTTTCAGACTTCTTGGCAGTTGCAGTCTTCTTTACAGTTGTCTTCTTTTCTTCCGCAGGTGTTTCTGTTTTCTTAGCAGTCGTTGTCTTTTTAGCAGCTGTTTTCTTTTCTGCCGCAGGCTTATCTTCTGCAGTTTCTGCCTTCTTAGTTGTTGTCTTCTTAGCTGCAGCCTTCTTTGCTGTTATCTTTGCATTTGCCTTTACAAGATCAAACGCCTTCTTAACCTTCATATCAGCCGCAATACCCTTTTCGTCAACAAGCTCTTTAACCTTTTCAGCTTCCATATTGTAAGCCTTTGCAATACGGTCGTATTCTTCTGCGATTTCTTCTGCAGTTGCTTCGAGTTTTTCAACTTCTGCGATCTTTTCAAGAGCAAGACGTGTCCTTACCTGGCGCTCTGCCTGAGGCTTGAACTGTGCTCTCATAGAATCAAGCGTCATACCTGTATACTTGAAGTAAGTATTAAGGTCAAGGCCCTGCATTCTGAGGCGGTTATCGTAATCTCTGAGCATATTTTCTGCTTCAGCTGCGAACATAGGCTCGGGAATATCGCCTTCAAGCTTTTCTATAAGAGCCGCTACGATCTCTTCGTCAACGTCTGCATCAGCTTCTTTTTCACGTCTGTCTGTGATTCTTGCCTTGATATCCGCTTTATATTCATCAAGAGTATCAAAACCGTTATCCTTGGCAAATTCATCATCAACTTCAGGCATTTCGTTAAACTTGATGCCGTGGAGTTTTATCTTGAATACTGCCGCCTTACCTGCAAGCTCGTTTGCATGGTATTCTGTGGGGAATGTTACGTTGATATCGAACTCGTCGCCGATATTCTTGCCGATTATCTGGTCTTCAAAACCGGGAATGAAGCTGCCGGAACCGATCACGAGAGACTGGTGCTCAGCCTTGCCTCCGTCAAAAGGTACGCCGTCAACTGAGCCTTCATAGTCAATGTCAACAGTATCGCCCGACTGTACTGCACGGTCTGTGATATCAATGAGGCGGGAAGCCTGCAATCTCTTCTGCTCAATTTCAGCGTTTATATCGTCGTCATTTACAGAAACTGGCTTCTTTGTTGCTTCAATGCCCTTATAGTCCTTAATTTCAACTTCAGGCTTTGTGTATACTCTTGCCTTGAATACAACGCCGTTATCGTCGATAGATACGATGTCAAACTCAGGCATTGATACGAATTCGAGTCCGCAGTCCTTTATAGCTGATTCGTATGCGTCGGGTAGAATCTCGTTCACTGCATCTTCATAGAACACGCCCTTACCGTACATCTTTTCGATGATAGATCTGGGAGCCTTGCCCTTACGGAAGCCGGGAACGTTGATCTGAGCTGCCTTTTTCTTGAACACCTTGGCAACTGCTACTTCAAAAGTTTCCTTATCCGCCGAAAATTCAAATTCCACTACATTTTTTTCAGGATTTGTAAGATTTTTTAAACTCATGCTGTTATTCCTCCACTTCGGATAAGGTGTTTTTTACACAATTATCCATAATATAACATTATAGAATAGATTTTACCGAAAAATCACACTAAAGTCAAGTGTTTTAACGGATTTTTCTTCATTTTCTGCCTTTATAATAAATTTAGAGTGTTTTTTTTAATTCTTTAGGTCATTTTTACGATATACTGTCTCAAAATCATGGGTTTATCCTTAAAGGTGTAAACTCAAGATAATCTGCAGAGGTTATATAAAAATCTATCCCCTCAAACTCAAACTTAGGTGCAAGATCATACGAAGAGTGTATATGACCGAAATAACACCTCTTTATACCGTGTTCTTTCAAGGTATCAATTATCGGCCTGCACACAAATTCTCCCATGACCGGCGGAAAATGCAAAAATGTAAGTATTTCTGCTTTGGGATTTTGTTTTTTCAGTTTTTCGGCTTCATCAAGGCTGAGCTTAAGTCTTATTACTTCCCTTGCAACGATCTTATCAAAATCTGCAGAGTCGGGGGCGTTTTTGTTATTTTCATCAACATACCATCCGCGCGATCCTGCAATTATGAAGGAATTATCGAGATACGCATTGTTATAAAGGAAGCGTACCGAGTCAATTTCAAGCTCACTCATCAGCGTATCAAGCTTCTTTTTTGATGTCCACCAATAATCGTGATTGCCCTTGCCTATTATCTTCTTGCCGTTAAGCTTATGGATAAACATAAAATCTTCAGACGCGCCGGTATGCGACATAGCCCAGGATATATCCCCTGCTATAACAACTGTATCTTCAGGCTCTACAACCGCGTTCCAGTTGCGCATAAGCCTTTCTGTGTAGTTGTGCCATCTGCGTCCGAATATATCCATAGGCTTGTTATCGCTAAGTGACAGATGGGTATCTGACAGTACGTATAAAGCCATACTTATCTCCGTTTTTTTATTTTATCTGGAGTTCTCCTGCTACTTCAGAGAGCATATCGTCTTTGGATATGGTCTTGTTAAAGCGCACTTCTCTCTTGTCAAGTCCCGAAAGAGGCGCCGGAATTGTTGTATTTGTTATCTTACTGAGCTTTGCAAGCGATTCAAGCGGCTCTGCATCGCGCTCACCGGTCAGCGCATCAAGAACGTCAACCGCAAACTTATACGGGCTTGCCGTTGATGCAATAACCATTTTCTTTGCGTCGCCGGTTTCAGAAATATAGTCGTCAGCGCACTTAACTGCTACCGCTGTATGAGTATCGATAAGATAATTCTTTTCGTCAAAGGTCTTCTTTATAGTTTCTGCCGTACCTGCCTCGTCGCAATAATATCCCTCAAAGCTTTCTCTTATCTTTGCAAGACATTCCGCTCCCACGGTATACTTACCGCTTTCTGCAAGCGACTTCATATAACCTGCAGTTTCTTTTGCCCCGCACATGAGATAAAGGAGTCTTTCAAGATTGCTTGAAATCAGGATATCCATTGAAGGCGACATTGTTGTATAGAACTTACGGTTTCTGTCGTATGTACCGCTGCGTAAAAAGTCGGTAAGCACGTTATTGCTGTTTGAAGCGCATACAAGCTTATTTATCTTAAGGCCCATAAGCTTTGCATAGTATGCGGCAAGTATGTTACCGAAGTTACCCGTAGGTACAGTTACGTTGATGTAGTCGCCGTTATTTATAGCGCCTGATTTTACAAGGTCGCAGTATGCGGAAATATAATATACTATCTGAGGCGCAAGACGTCCCCAGTTTATAGAGTTTGCGCTTGATAAGAAGTATCCGTTTTCATCAAGCTTTTCTGCAAAAGCCGTGTCTGAGAATATCTTCTTAACGCCGTTTTGCGCATCGTCGAAATTGCCCTCTATTGCGCATACGTTAACGTTGTTTCCCGTCTGTGTTGCCATCTGAAGCTTCTGTACGCGGCTGACGCCCTCTACAGGATAGAACACGGTTATTTTTATACCGTCTATGTCCTTGTAACCTTCAAGCGCCGCCTTACCTGTGTCGCCCGAGGTTGCGACAAGAATAAATGCAGTTCTCTTTTCGCCCGTTCCCTTGAGCGCGCCCGTTAACAGTCTGGGCATTATCTGGAGAGCCATGTCCTTGAAGGCGCACGTAGGTCCGTGCCAGAGCTCAAGCACGTTTCTCGTTTCATCAAGCTTATATAAAGGTGCCGCACCGCCAACAAAGCGGTCATCTCCGTATGCCTTAGCGGCACTTTCGAGAAGATAGTTATAATCGTAATCAGTCAGAAAGCGTGAAAGCACATCTGCCGCGCGGTGAGGGTAATCAAGAGAGCAAAGTTTCTCTATATCTTCTGCACTTATCTGCGGAATCTGCTCGGGAACAAACAGTCCTCCGTCGCATGCAAGACCTGTTTTGATAGCGTACATAGAAGATACGCTGTTTTCACTTGTGATCTTACCTCTCGTACTTATGTAATTCATTGTTTTTATACCTCCGTATATGTTCAGCGCAAGCCGAGATTTTTAACAATAAAATCCCGTGCGTTATTGTACATTATATTTTCAACGTCACCTTTTGAAAAGCCGCTCTCCTCCAAAAGTATCGAGAGCTTTTTAAGGCTTGTCACGTCAACGATCTTATCAGGCAGACTAGTTACTCCGTCAAAATCAGAACCAAGGCACACTCCCTTCGGTAAAATATCAAAGTAATGCCTTATATGCCTTACAAGGTCGTGTATATCAGCCAATCCTTCGCACAGATGCTCGCATGCCATGCTCACACCCGCAACACCGCCGAGCTTCACTATTTCCTTATACTGCTCATCGGTAAGATTGCGCGTATGGATATGCACAGATTTTGAGTTTGAGTGCGACGCAATTATCGGTTTGGAGTAAGCCGCAGCTATTTCCAAAACCTCGTTTATCTGCCTTTCGTTTGCATGAGAAACGTCCGGGATTATCCCAAGCTCAAAGCATAGCCTGACAACCTCTTTGCCAAACGGGGTCAGTCCCACGTCATTATTATGTGCTCCGCCTATCGGGCACTCACCTGCCCAGACAAGCGTTAATATTCTCACTCCGAGCGAGTATAGCACTTCAAGCCTTTTAAGGCTGTTATCAAGAAGTTTCCCTCCCTCGACTGCAAAAACCAGAGAGGAAAAGCCGTCTTCTTCATTTTTCAGTATATCTTTTCCGCTTTTAGCAAGCCTGACTTTGTAGCCCTCAGACTCTGCTAAAGCAAGTTCTCTTTCAAGTATGCCTGCCGCGTCAAGAAAAGCGTCATATGCCTCGTCGCAACTAAGAGAATGTTCTGACCACATCGCCATAACCTGAATAAAGCTATCAAAGCTTTGAAGTTTTTCAAGTGTGATGTGACCGTCATTTTTTATTAGTGTTCCGCCGTTTTTTCTGATATTGTAAAGAGTGTCGCAGTGCAGATCGCATATTCTGATCATATGTATCAAAACCTCATACTTTATTAGTAAAGCGAAGCGTCAGAATAAAACGCGTTACGTATATGATTTATCATGCAAGCCGAAAGCCTGAGTTTTCCCGTTCCGTCGTTGTATCTTTCGTCCATAGGCGGCACGATTATCTCTACAACGTCAACTCTTGAAGCGCGCCCCGACACAAAATCCGCTCCGCAGTTTTCGGCTATAAACTTATTTGCCGCCATAACGATATTGGTGCGCTTTCTGTATCCGACCGCCTTACCCGGTCTGTTTGATATCTTTTTTTGATTTTTTGTTCTGCACTTCACTTCAATGAATACAATATATTCACCGTCAAGTGCTATTATGTCTATCTCCTTGTGAGAGGCATAGTAGTTAGAAGCAATTATTTCATAGCCGCATTTTGTGCTGAGATATTCGCGTGCTATCCGCTCTCCCTGCCTGCCCAGCTCGCGGTTATTAACGTTTTTCATCATCTAAAAACTTGAGAAAAGTACGTCTGTGCTCAGGGCACGGGCCGTATTTTCTGACAAGCTCCATATGCTCTTTAGTGGGGTATCCCTTATGCTTTGCTATATTATACTCGGGATATTCGCGGTCAAGCTCCTTGCACATTCGGTCCCTTGTTACCTTCGCAAGAATGGACGCCGCCGCAATAGACGGCGACTTTGAATCTCCCTTTACAATGGCAAAAGCAGGAATTTCAAACGAGCGCGTACAGTTGCCGTCAACGAGCGCCGCATCGGGCGAAATGTCAAGCGCGGCTATCGCTCTTCTCATTGCAAGCATTGACGCGTTGAGAATGTTTATCCTGTCAATTTCATCAGGAGTCGCAATTCCCGTTGCCCATGCTATCGCCTTTTCGCAGATTATATCATAAAGCTCTTCACGTCTTTTTTCAGATAGCTTTTTTGAATCGTTAAGTCCTTCGATCTCTATATTCGGATCAAGCACGCATGCTCCTGCAACAACAGGGCCTACGAGAGGGCCTCTGCCTGCTTCGTCGGTTCCGCATATTATTTTGTATCCTTTTTCATGAAGCTCGTTTTCAAGCTCCCACGTAAGAGGCTGCGCTATTTTCTTTGTCGGCATAGTAAGTACCCCGTTGAATCAGCCGCGCACAAAGTCGCAAGTGCGCTCAAGCGTTATTCTTCCGATAACGCCGCCACGGAATTCATCAAGAAGCATACCGGCGCATCTTTCCGTATTTATCTGGCCTCCCGAGATAATACAGCCGCGCTTACGGCCGATTTCCTCAAAAAGCTCGTAATCGGTAAAATCTTCGTACTTGTCCATTTGGCCAAGCTTATAGCGGTTTGCAAGCTCGTTTGGATAAAGCTTTCTCAGTCTGCCGCAAAGCTGCATCGCAATAAGCTCTGTGTCTAGGATCTGATCTTTTATAGCACCCGTCATCGCAAGGCTTTCTCCAACGCTTTCGTCTTCGAATTTCGGCCAGAGCACACCCGGCATATCAAGCAGATCAAGTCCGATAGACGTTGTAACCCATTGCTTATTAACTGTAACACCGGGTCTGTCCTCAACCTTGGCTTTTTTGTTACCTGAAAGCTTATTGATAAGCGACGATTTACCAACGTTAGGTATACCCACTATCATAGCTTTAAGACGTCTGCCCGCCATTCCCTTTTCTTCGTATCTTTCGATCTTTTCGCCGAGAATGTTTCTCAGTGCAGGCATTATCTCATTTATTCCCTGCCCGCTTGTAACGTCGGTTATGATACAGCCTCTGCCATTTCCCGTATAATACTTTTTCCAATCGTCAAACTGTGTGGGATCGGCAAGAGATGCCTTATTCATAAGTGTAAGCATGGGCTTGTTTCCCACAAGCCTTGCTATCTCGGGGTTTTTGGAGCTGTAAGGTATCCTTGCATCAAGTAGCTCTATGACGATATCAACGAGCTTTAAAGACTCGGATATGAGCCTTCTCGTTTTCGCCATATGGCCCGGAAACCATTGTATCTGATCTGATGGCATCGTTATAATTCCTTATAGATTTATTCTTCGCTGCCCGCACCGCAGCACTTCTTATATTTTTTACCGCTTCCGCAGGGGCAAGGGTCGTTTCTGCCAACCTTTTGAGTGCTTCTGACTGTTGCAGGTACCGCAGTTGCTTTATCGGGCGCACTCGTTCTTCCCTGATTGAATGCAAGGTTGACTCTGCCGCCGTGCGCTTCCTTCATAACCTGCACGCGCTCTGTCGGCTTTTGCTTGGGCATAACACAAAGTATACGGCGTGTTACGCTCTGCTTTATGGAGTATATCATCTCATCAAACATATTCGAGCCGATGATCTTATACTCGTTTATAGGATTACGCTGAGCATATCCCTGAAGGAACACACCCTGGCGCATCTGATCCATAGCTTCAAGATGCTCGACCCAGTTTTCGTCAACACTGCGAAGAAGTACAACTCGCTCTATTTCGCGCATATCCTCACCAAAAAGTTCTTCCTTTTCGGCATATATTTTCTCTGCACGTTCTTTAAGCTCGCCTGCGATCGTATCGGCATCTATTCTGTCGAAATCTTCAGAGGTGTATCTGAAATCATTGTCGTTTGTAAGATAGCCGTAGAAATGGGTGCGTATAGCGTCATAATTCCAGTCGTCGCGGACTTCGTCTGCAGTATTTTCCGCAACCACAGTGTCGATAACATCGTTTATCATCTTCTTTACTGTGGCGCTCATGTCCTCGCCGTTCATTACCTCTCGGCGCTGAGAATAGATAACTCGTCTCTGTTCGTTCATTACATTATCGTATTCGATAACCGACTTTCTGTGATTGAATTCTCTGTCCTCTATCTTTTTCTGGGCAGACTCGATGCTGCCCGAAAGTATCTTCTGGTCAATAACCGTATCTTCGTCTATACCAAGGCTCTTGACAATGCCGATTATCCTGTCTCCGCCAAACAACCTCATAAGATCGTCTTCAAGCGAAAGGAAGAATCGCGACATGCCCGGGTCTCCCTGACGTCCCGAACGTCCTCTGAGCTGATTGTCTATACGGCGGCTCTTATGCCGTTCTGTACCAAGTATATAAAGGCCGCCTGCCTCTCTTACCTTTTCAGCCTCAGGCGCGATCTCCGCCTTATACTTTTCAACAAGCTCTTTAAAGAGTGCGCGTGCGCTGACAACCGCTTCGTCGCCGTCTTCGCTTGTGCCTACTGCAAGACTTATGATATTTTCGTCAATATCACGGCGGCGCATTTCGTTTTTCGCAAGAAACTCTGCGTTACCGCCAAGCATGATGTCCGTTCCTCGGCCTGCCATGTTTGTTGAGATCGTAACTGCATTAAGCTTGCCCGCCTGCGCTACTATCTCAGCTTCTTTCTCATGATACTTTGCATTAAGCACCGTATGCTTTATGCCGTTTTTCTTGAGTATATCGGATAAAAGCTCAGACATTTCTATTGATACTGTACCGACAAGAACAGGCTGGCCTTTGGCGTTACATTCTTTTATCTGATTTACTATCGCCTTGTACTTTCCTGCCTGAGTCGTATATACCGCATCTGTAAAGTCTTTTCTTATCATGGGCTTGTTGGTCGGAACCTCAACCACGTCAAGCGCATATATTTCTCTGAATTCATTTTCTTCGGTAAGGGCCGTACCCGTCATACCCGAAAGCTTTTTATAAAGTCTGAAGTAATTCTGGAAGCTTATCGTTGCAAGAGTCTGGTTTTCGCGTCTGATCTCCACTCTTTCCTTGGCTTCTATCGCCTGATGCAGACTGTCGGAGTAACGTCTGCCGTACATGATACGTCCCGTGAACGCATCTATTATAAGGACCTCGCCGTCCTTAACAATGTAATCAACATCGCGCTTCATCGTACCGTGAGCGCGCATCGCCTGATTTATATGATGTGCTATGGTTGAGTTTTCGGGATCGGAAAGATTTTCGATACCGAAATGCTTTTCAGCCTTCTCTATACCGTACTTTGTTATATTTACCGAGTGTGCCTTTTCGTCAACTATATAATCGGCATCAACTTCGTCCATAAGTTCTTTTCTGTCTGCTTCTTTGATTACGTGCTTTCTGAACGAACGCACGAGTGCATCGGCCTTACCGTACAGGTCGCTTACAGCATCTCCGAGTCCTGAAATAATAAGCGGAGTTCTCGCTTCGTCTATGAGTATCGAGTCAACCTCGTCAACGATAGCAAAGGCGTGTCCGCGCTGGAAAAGCTGGCTTGAATATATAGCCATATTGTCGCGCAGGTAGTCAAAGCCAAACTCGTTATTTGTACCGTAGGTTATATCAGCCATATACGCCGCCTGTTTTTCAAGCGGATCCTGATCGTGATGTATGAGCCCTGTTGTAAGTCCCAAAAAGGCATAGACTCTGCCCATTTCATCGCTGTCGCGCTTTGCAAGGTATTCGTTAACGGTTACAACGTGAACACCGTTTCCTGCAAGTGCATTAAGGTATGCAGGCAGAGTTGCAACGAGAGTTTTACCCTCACCCGTTTTCATCTCTGCAATTCTTCCCTGATGTAAAACGATACCTCCGACGAGCTGTACTCTGAACGGGCGCTTACCGAGAACACGCTCGTCTGCTTCTCTGACAAGTGCAAATGCATCGCAAAGTATATCGTCAAGGGTTTCGCCGTTTTTAAGTCTTTCTTTAAGCACGTCGGTCGTTGCACGAAGCTGTGCATCGCTCATCGCCTTATACTTTGGTGCAAGTGCTTCGATAGCATCAACTATCGGATATATTTTTTTAAGTTGTCTTTCACTGTATGTCCCGAATACTTTTTCCAAAAGTCCCATTTCTATGGCGACTCCTTTCTGTGCGCGTGGATAATCATTACTCAAAAATTTTGCAATCATAATTATTATAATTTAATATTAAAGAAATTGCAAGTATATTTTGTGAACATATGGAATAAAAATGCACGGTATTTTATGAAAATACGAGATTTTTGTCGTTTAAGAAGATTTTGTTTTATAATGAGCCCTACCGGATTTACAAAATAATTTTTAATTATAGGCGCCAAACGCTTGCAATTGTTTTTTCGTTGTGCTATAATATGGTTGCTACATAAGTTCATATTTGTCTTAATCGTGGGAAAAATACTTTGGCAAAAGGTGTTTTCTCTTCTTTATCTATACCCTCGGTTAAGATGAACTTGTGTAGCAACAATGTGGGAAAGCACTTTTTCGGTGCGTTCCCTCGTTGGAGCGCACTTTTTTATTGTGCACGTAAAAAAGCGGCTCATTAGACGTTTTTGGGAAAGGAGATGAAAGATTGAATAAGACTAAGCACTTTGGTTTACGCATTGAGTCGAAGCTTCTTTTGAAATTACATTATATTGCAAAATATAACGGCAGAAGCGTCAGCTCTCAGGTCGCCTGTTGGATTCGCGAGCATATTGCTGATTTTGAACGTGATAATCATAAGATCACCGATGATGATTTACGCGAGGCAGGTCTTATAACATAAAATAGTTTTTCCTCTTAGTTGCAGCATCAATCTAGCCGTACAAAAAGGCACCCGAGAGGGTGCCTTCGTCCGTTTTATAGCCTCCACTTTTTAAAGGGGAGTCATTTAACCTGTTCATTTGCCTGTTTTATGCATTTATCATTTCGCGGACAAGGTCATAAAGCCTTATAAACGAGCCTATCTCCATATGTTCGTTTGGCGTATGCGCGTCTCTTATCGTCGGTCCTATTGAAAGAATATCCATATCGGGTATTGCCGCCTTTATAAGACCGCATTCAAGTCCTGCATGTATTGCAACAACTCTTCCCTCTTCGCCAGACGTCTTTTTGTAAGTTTCCTTGAATATCTGAATAAGCTCAGAATCGGGGCAGTACTGCCAACCGGGATATTCTCCCTCAAACTTCACTTCAAAGCCGTTGGCACGTGCTTTTTCTTCTATCGTTTCTTTCATGTTGGCAAGCGACGGCGCAACCGATGAACGGCAGGACATCGTTATCATGATCTGACCGTTTTCTTCTTTGAAGGAAGCGAAATTAGCAGAGCTTTCAACAAGCCCCTCCATATCACGGCTCATAGCATAAACACCGTGCAAAAGCTCATTTGCAAGCGCAACAACCGAGATAGAGAGCTCTTTTGTCATAACAGAATCCGCACTCACTTCTTCTGCCGTTACAAATACTGCACTATCATCTTCAATAACTTTTGCTTTAAGCGTTGTTTCATAGTCGCGTACGATATCAAATACCGGTGCTGTATCATCACATACAACAACAGCAACACAGTCGCGCGCTATCGCATTATCCATATTACCGCCGAGTATCTGTACAATTGTAATTCTATCTCCAAGAAGCTTTAATAGCTTTGACATTGTAACGCACGCGCTCGTTCTGCCGAGTGCAATATCCGTTCCCGAATGTCCGCCTTTAAGTCCGCCGACTGTGATTTTAACTGCTTTTACGCCGTCTGTCAGAGCTTCTCTTTCAAGCTTTCTCGTAATTCTGCATCTGACGCCGCCCGCGCTTCCTGCAACGGCTTCGCCCTCTTCTTCGGTATCAATGTTTATCATTCTGCGCGCATTGATCTTTGTATAGTCAAAATTAGTTGCTCCGACAAGCGCCGTTTCCTCGCTCGTTGTAAAAAGGCATTCGATTGCAGGCGACTTATAGTCATTATCGTCAAGTATCGCAAGCATTATAGCAACAGCCGCGCCGTCGTCAGCTCCGAGAGTGGTTGACTTAGCATAAAGCCATCCGCCGCGCTCTTCTGTCTGAATTGCGTCTCTCAGAAAGTCGAATTCAAGACCGGGTACTTTTTCGCAAACCATATCAAGATGGCCCTGAAGAAGCACCGCAGGCTTATTTTCGTATCCGGGTGTAGCCGTACGCCTGATAAGGACGTTATCAAAACTGTCGCGGTATGAATAAAGTCCGCGCTCTTTGGCAAAAGCTTCAACGTAATCTGCAATAGCCTTTTCGTTACCTGAGCCGTGAGGTATCCTGCATATGCTTTCAAAGAATTTGTAAGCAGGGGCATTTTTATAATCTGTATTCAAGGGCATAATAGTTCCTCCGTTATATCACAAGTATTATATGCCTTTTTTGTGTTAACATATTTATATCATTGTACCACAATTTTACACAAAATACAAGCACAAGGACGAATTTCGTCATTATCGTCAGTAAATACTGCATTTACAGGTATTGTTTCACACAATTATATATACGAAAAATCTTGAAAAAATGTCTGAAAAGCTATTGACAAGCTAAATGTGTTATGGTATAATATCTTGCGTTGACACAAAACACGTACCTTTAGCTCAGCTGGATAGAGCAACTGCCTTCTAAGCAGTAGGTCGGGGGTTCGAGTCCCTCAAGGTACGCCATATGGTGGGATTAGCTCAGTTGGTTAGAGCGTCAGGTTGTGGCCCTGAAGGCCGTCGGTTCGAATCCGATATCTCACCCCATCAGAAAAAAGCACTGCAATAGCAGTGCTTTTTTCAATGAAATAAATCCCTTCGGGATTTGTGAAATGAATTTTGTGCGTGAAATATTGCTTCGCAATGTGAAATATGCCTTGCGGCATATGGATATGATTTTTTGATATAAAAAGCACCGACAGTATCGGTGCTTTTTATATTTTATCTGCATACCTCGGCATGGATAAGCTCTGCCGCAAAGGCTTTTGTAACTTCCGCGTCGGGCATGAAATTTGATCTCACTTTATAAAGAAGCCCCAGTCCCTGCGCTATTGCAACGTATCCTTTTACGTCAGCTGGTATCATTTCATCATCTTCAAAGCGCGTTACGTATATCCCCTCAAGCTCTGCTACCTCAGAATATCCCTTTGCATAAACGATAGCCTTTACAGCGTTTGCACGCGTAAGCGTCTTTGCGGGATCATAGTTTTCACCAAATACCGCCGTGTCATCTGTGCTTGATGCATAGACCTCGGGAATAGGAAGCACGCTTTGCAGCATCTGTGCATATTCACCCTGAGTCATTGTTCGCTCCGGCTCGAATTTATCTGTTCGCTTTATGATATTCATATCTGCAAGAGTATTAAGCTTTTTATGAAGAGCAGCATCATTTACGTCTGTAAACGCGATATTTTTGAAGTACTCGGGTTCTGTAACAACACTGTCGCTTTCGCCCGTATGAGCGTCAATTTTATAGTTTCCGTAAGTATAGCCGTATCCGATAAACAGGCGCTTTTTCGCGGTGGTCGTGTCGCCCGAAGCTACGTATATTTTACCCTCGTCAAGCTTGACTGTGGGATAAAGCATCGGTTCAATACCAACGTTTTTAGTATATATTTCAAGCGCGTCTTCTGCTGATATTATTCCCTCAGCAGACGGAAATTCGCAGTCGCTGTAATTGTAGCTTATGCTTGTAACCTTTTTGTTTCCGAGTCTTACAACGATTCCGATTGCATCTCTTTCAAAGGGCAGTCCCTGATTGTATCGGGTATAAACAAATCCTATTCCATTCCAGGTATTTATTTCATCGGGAATATAGACGCCGTTATCATCAAGCACGTACTCAGCATAAGTATCAGGGTAAAGCTTTTTCACAAGCTTATCGGATATAGCTCTGAATTCTTCTGTCAAATCATCTATATCTTCAACATCTACGGGGTTCTTTTCATAGTTTTTGTCATATGCCGAATAATCGAGTATTTCTCCGCTCTCGGCATTTATTTCAACCCAAGTATTGTATCCCTCGGACTCATAATTTACCGAAAGCTTATAAGTGACCTTATCCGAATATGAAGAAGTTGTTTTATAAAGATTAGACTCTTTTATCTTGCTTTCATCGTCAAATACCATTTCGCTATGAGCCTTAATAAGCATGCTTACGTCCTCAGGCTTATAGAACGTGTCCTGATATTCTATTCCCGCAGACTCAACACTCGTAAGGCCGAAAGCGCCTTCAACTGCAGACTCAGTTTCTGCCGAATCCATAGCTGCAGATGAATTCATCGCAAATTTATATCCGCCCTTAACGTTTATGCGCTCAAGAAGCTCGCCGGCGGTGCTAATAAGCTTATCGGTACCGGATGGTACGTAAACGAGATCAACGTAGGATTTCTTTGCTATTTTGTCGTAAGCTACCGAATATTCAAGCTTCATCGGATATTTTTTTGCAAACAGTTCTTTTACCTCTGTTTCATCAAGCGGCTCTTCATTTCCAGAGTCAAGATTTGATGCAAGGCTTGTTGAATAAGAATATATTTCTCCCGTAAGGTATGATACGGTCACCTGAGCCGTTGCTCCCGGTATCATTATGCCGTTTTTGTTTGCAGAAAAGCTTACAGAATAAGTTGCATTATATTTTCTGTAATCTACATTGGCAAAATCAACGCTATAATACTCAGCGCTTTCGGGATTTGCCGCGCATACGAATTTATACGCTATATCCAGCGCGTCTGCCTGCGATATTTCGGGAATGGGTTTATCACTTATTCTCTCGTAACTTTTTGAAAAGCTTATAATATAACCATCCGTATTAACGCTGACATTTGCATTATCTCCCGACTCGTTATTTGTCCAATATAAATTCAGCGTGATCTCCTCGCCGTATTCACCCGTTCGGGTATTAGAATCATATCTGAATTCATCGTATGCGGCAGTGTCGGGAAGAACGCGTCTGCTTGCCTCTATTGCAGAAGAAACGTCGGCTTGTGAAAGCGGCAGTATTTCTTTATCCAAAATAACAGCCGAGCCGTCATAGAAGGCTTTATCCTGACTTATCAGATAGGGTGTTACGGCTCCTGCCGAAAGAGAAAGCGCACAGCCTATGGCAATCGTTGCAAGAAGTTTCTTCATAACATATACCGTCCTTTCAGTCTTCATCATATATAATAGAGTCTGCAACAGACTGTGCAAGCTCTTTTTCATACTGTTCTCCGTTTAAAAACAATACTATGCTCTCACCGTTCATATTATGGTTTATATAATATCCACCGTCAGCCTCAGCAAGCAGAGGATAAGTGCATCCGATGCACGAAAAGCCCCTAACATCGTTTAGATACGCCGTTGCGATAAGCGTACCGTCTTCATCGGTATACTCTATTTTATCCGCATACACAGTCTGTGAATTTGACGTATAAAGATTAAATGTGAAATTGCCTGCATTACTGTATGGCGCGCCATAGTCTTCATCCGATTCCGCTATAACTTCTTCAGCCTCCGGGGCTTCTGCGGACTCTGTTAACACGATCCCGTCTTCTGCCATATCCAAAACATGATCTGCAGTGCTCTGCGTCGTTACTGCAGCTTTATATGATTTTGCCATTTCCAAAACTGCCTCTTCCGGGGACTCTTTTGAGGAGGAATACATATTCTGCGATGTATAACCGTATGCCGCGTCTGCCAACGCCGCATCTTCTGCTACGTTGCTTATATCAGGCGCAACTCTTACGGCAACAACGATAGCAACACATGCGCAAGCAGAAAGCGTTGCACACATAGAAAGCATTTTAGTGCGCTTACGGCGGCTTTCAAGCTCTTTTTCATATTTCTCATATACGCCGTCCAAAAATTCTTTTTCACTCTTCATAGCATGATCCCCCCTTTTTCAAATTCGTTTCTTGCCGCCGCTTTAGCGCGGAAAACAAGGTTTTCTATCTGTTTTCGGTTCTTGCCCATTACCTTACCGGCATCGTCATACGAAAGATTTTCGATATATACAAGATGAAGCGCGCATCTGTAATCGCCGTTAAGCCTTTCCAGAACCTTATAGAGCATAGCGCTCTGCTCATCTTTGATAAGTTTTTGGGCGAGCTCATCTTCGTCTGACTTTGTGTTTATATCGATTTCTTCATCGCTTAAAAACTTCTGACGTCTGAGATGATTTATAGCTTTATTCTTAGCTATGGTAAACAAATAAGTTTTAAGCGAACAGGAAAAATTATATCTGTGTTTATGTAAAAGCAGTTCAACAAATGCGTCTTGCGCTATCTCCTCGGCAAGAGAGGAAGAACGTACGTAGCGCATCACAAAAAATATCAGATTCTCGCGATAAGCTTTAACTATCTCGTCAAAAGCTTTCATATCGCCGTCAAGATATCTGCGAAAAAGCTCGTTGCCGGCAGACAATGTGCCACCTTCTCTCATTATTCATTATTTATACACGTGCAAGGTTTGAAACACTCACTGTTTTTTTCATTTTATCACATATTACACCTTTTCGCAATAGCGATTATATTAAGTTTATGTTACAATAGCATACCGCTTGCAATTATCTTTGATAACTGTTATAATTGAAATATCAAAAAACACGGAAGTAATGATTATGACTAAAAAAACCGAAAAACTATATTATACAGACGCTTATTTAAGTGAATTTGACGCGCTTGTACTTTCTTGTGAAAAGTCCGATAAAGGATGTTTTGAAACAGTACTTGACAAAACCGCCTTTTTCCCCGAGGAGGGCGGTCAGTATGCCGATACAGGAGTATTAGACTCATGCCGCGTGCTTGACGTGCGCGAGCGCGACGGCGTTATCATTCATATCACAGATAAGCCCTTAGAAGCAGGCAACCAAGTACACGGTAAAATAGATTTTCAAAACCGTTTTGAAAAGATGCAGTGCCATTCGGGCGAGCATATAGTGTCGGGGCTTATATCAAAGCTTCATGGGCTTAACAACGTTGGTTTTCACCTTGGCCATGACGACGTTACTCTTGATTTTGACGGTGTGCTCACACGTGAAGAGCTTGATAATATAGAACGTATTGCAAATTCAATTGTATATAAGAATATTGAAATCAAAGCAGAATTTCCGTCTGCCGATGAGCTGAAGGTCCTTGAATACAGAAGCAAGCTTGAGCTTTTTGAAAACGTGCGGATAGTTACAATAGACGGTGTTGACGTCTGCGCATGCTGTGCGCCTCACGTATCGCGCACGGGAGAGATCGGCATTATCAAGCTTCTTGATTTTATTCACTATAAGGGCGGCATTCGCATACACATGCTTTGCGGCTACCGCGCTCTTGCAGACTACAGTGAAAGATACAACCGCAACCGCGAGATCTCAAATATGCTTTCGGTAAAGCAGCTTGACGTATGTCCGGGTGTAAAGCGTCTTTTTGACGAGTGCACCAAGCTTAAAAGCGAGATGTCGGCTCTCAGGCGCACATGCTTAAAGGAGCGGATGAATTCGCTAAAGGAAAGTTCTGCTCCGATCATTATTTTCGACAGCATACTTGCCGCCGGAGAGGCACGTGAGCTTGCAAATGCCGCGGCAGATAAAACCGAGAGCTTCGCGGCAGTATTCTGTGAGAAAGGTGACGGTTCCTACACTTATATTATCACGGCAAAAGCGGATACTAAGCCAACGCCGAGAGAGATTTCAGCGATATTAAACGAGAGTTTTTCTGCTCGCGGCGGCGGCACAGATACTATGATATCGGGAAGCATAATGGCTGCAAGAGAAGATATTGAGCGTACATTAAATTTATAAAACATAAAATAAAGGAGAGCGAAACGCTCTCCTTTATTTTATGTTTTTTATTATCTCTGCTATCTCAGACGGGTGAGAAACTATATACTCTGCACCCTCGCCTTCAAGCTCATCTCTGCCTCTGAATCCCCAGAGCACTCCAATCGTATGGGCGCCTGCATTTTTTCCCGTACGTATATCAACGTAAGTGTCGCCAATAAACACACACTCATCAGGCTTTACATCAAGCTCTTCAAGTATCGAAAGCAGGGCTCCGGGGTGAGGCTTAAGCTCAATTCCTTCTCTGCCGCCGTATACACCGTCAAAAACGTTATCAAAGAATCTTTTTGCAACGCCCTTGGTTGCATAATCGGGCTTGTTTGAAAGTACCGTCTGCTTTATACCGAGAGCACTTAATTCTTCAAGCAACTCGCATATGCCGTCATAGGGCTTTGTCTGGCCGATCGGGTCTGCATTGTATATTTCGTTATAATATGTATATACCCTGTCAAAATACTCTGCCGTATCAACGCCTGCCGCTTCAAGCATGCGCATTATAAGCGTTTTTGCCCCGTTTCCGACAAAAATCTTATATCTGTCAATCTCAAACTCACACAGTCCGAATTTTTTCATGGCACTGTTGCCGTAAAAAGCTATCGTGCTTACCGTGTCAAGAAGTGTTCCGTCAAGGTCAAAGACTACCGCTTTTATCATTATTT
>SVSR01000014.1 GCA_015064205.1 Oscillospiraceae bacterium | reverse complement strand
GGATAATCTTCTTGCAGCTTCGGATAATAGCTAATAAGCTCATCAGCACTGTATTGCTTTCCCGATTTAGGTTGTTTATACATGCCTTCAGAGTACCATTCGCTTGAAGCAACGTCAAGTGCAAGCTGTACTTGGTTGGTAGTATATCCTGCAAGCTTTATAGAATTGAGTATAAGCTCAATGGCTTCACGCTCGTCTTTCAGATTGGGTGCAAATCCTCCTTCATCTCCAACTCCTGTGGAAAGAGAACGGCGTGCAAGCTCGCTTTTGAGAGCCATATATATTTCACAGCCTGCCCTGAGCCTTTCTGAAAATGATTCAAAGCCCGTTGGCATTATCATGAATTCCTGAATATCAATATTGTTGGTTGCATGCGCGCCGCCGTTTAAAATATTCATCATTGGTACGGGCATCGTTGAGTTTGAAATTCCACCGATATATTTGTATAACGGTAGCGAAAGGGAAGCGGCTGCGGCACGGGCAGAGGCAAGAGATACTGCAAGTATCGCATTAGCTCCAAGCTTTGATTTGTTTTCGCTTCCGTCGAGTTTGCACATAATATTATCGATCTCATCCTGACAGTATGCGCATGTTCCGCGAAGCGCTTCTGATATATCTGATATAGACTTTATCGCCTCTAAAACGCCCTTGCCGTTGTATCTGCTTTTATCACCGTCGCGTTTTTCGTGAGCCTCGTGCACACCCGTTGATGCGCCTGAGGGGACTGACGCTATACCAACGGCACCGTCGTCAAGAATTACCTTAGCCATTACAGTTGGAAAACCGCGCGAATCAATAATTTCAAGTCCGCTGACTTTTTTTATATAACTTTTCTTCATGTGTTGATCCTCCGTGTTCGTTTTGCATAGCTAGTATTTACCATGTGGAAAAATCTATGCAAAACTCTTATTTCACAGGTGATATTACAGAAAAAGGCTTCCATTAAATGAGGAAGCCGTAAAAGTTATTTTAGATCAGTTGCCTTCTGAAAGATCATTTGTACGGGCGCCAAGTATGTGTATGCATCTTAAAGAAGCGTAGTTATATGATGCAAGACTTTTTTGATATGCGTCTCGTGAGTGCGCGCTGACAAAGTAGCGCCTGCCGAATATAGTGTATCGTACCGAAGTTAAAACGAGAGTATGGTAATACTCTCCGTTTTCGTTTGAAAGCTGTATTATATCTCCAGGCAGAGCAAGCCTGAGGGGGATTTCTTCCCCGAACGGACCCGGACCTGTGTTGTTTACCATGAAATTATAGAAAAAAGAAGCGCCTGTCCAAGAGGGAGAACGGTCGTTAACGCTTATATAATACCATCCAAGATCCGGGGTATAGTTCATAATTGGGGCACCCGCATATACACATTGCGACGCGAAATTCGTGCAGTCACCTCCGATACCTGAAAAATCGTAGAATTCGGGGTTTCGCGAATTTGCCCACCTTCCGGCATATTCTAAAACGGCATTGCGGTCGTATTCAATTATTGCCATAACAGCTCCTAACAACACTTATCATTATTTTTTTTCGGTGCATGGATAAAATCGGCTTTTACAATGATTATATCCTCTCCAATACGGTCGATATTACACCATGGTATTCTGATCTCCTCGATCTTCCCAAGTGTAAAGCATCTGCAGTCGGCAGGAACCGATATAGAAACTATCTGTCCCGATGGTATTTCGAAGTCCGCATTGCAAACAAAGCCGAGTCTTCGTCCGTCGCAAACGTTTATGACTTCCTTTTGCTTTAATTCATTAAAACTAAGTATGCGCATAACAAAATAAAGCTCCCGACTTCCCGTCGGGAGCTTTCTCCTTTCGGTAATACCTTATATTAAAGTATATTCCGAAGGGTTAAATTGTAACACATCAGCCGTAAAGCTCAGCAATGGCATTGAGATGCTCGCTGTATGTGCGCGAGAAGGTGGTTCTGCCGCTTGGGCCTGATACGAAATAATAGTAGCTTGTTTTGTTTGGATACATAGCATATCTTATTGCTTCAATAGATGGGTTGGCGATAGGACCGGGGGGAAGCCCTATGCATTTATATGTGTTGTACGGGCTCTCATATGAAGTATCACTCAGCGTTTCGGGGCGCTCTCCTGTTTCATGTTCAATAGCGTATACTATCGTTGCATCAGAGTCAAGGTGCGGGAAGTTCGCAGGACTTTTCAGTCTGTTGTGGAATACAGACGATACGTTACCGAATTCATCTGCATAGCGGACTTCTTTCTGTATCATTGAGGCGAGGGTTATAAGCTCGTCTACCGTCATTCCAAGCTCTTCTGCGCGGGTATAATATTCTTCTGCAAACTTATTGTTGAAGTTTTCAAGCATCTTGTAGATAACGGTTTCCTCGGTTGAATCAGAGTAGTAATAATAAGTGTCGGGATAGAGGTATCCGTCAAGGCGCCAGTATCTGTCTGAAGAGAAGTTTTCAGAGTTTTCGAGGAATTTATATTCAAATTCGTATTCGTTGATGGCTCTGAGATAACCTTCGTATGTGCCAAGTCCCTTTTCAACCAAGAGCTTTACGATCTGATCGGTACTGTACCCCTCGGGGATCGTAACGACAACGGTAGTACGTTCCGGGGTCTTTTCTTTGAATTCGTATATCATATAGTCATAATTTAAAGACGGGGATACCTGATACGTTCCGGGTAAATATTCGCCCTCTTTATTTTTGAATTTAATATATGCACTAAATACCGAAGGATGCTTTATTGCGCCGGCATCTGCAAGAATTTCTGCAAGGGTGTTGGTATCACAGTTTTCGGGAACGACAACCGTAACCGCTTCATCGTCTTTAATAAATGCGAATATGTCGTTTGCCACGCTTATTATCATAACTGAAAGCATTATTGAAACTGCAAGTACTGCAACCAGATAAATTATGGCTTTGGCAACGCTTGTAAGCGCACCGACCGCGCCGGACATATTGAACTCGTCAGGCTCAGGATTTTCGTCAATTTCAAAATCGTCGTTTTCAGTAAGCAGAGGAGTATAGTTTTCCTCATTTTTGGCATCCGCTGGTTTGCTTTTTTCAAGAATGGGGGCTCTTGATTTTTCTATATTGTCTTTGCTTAATTTAACGGGAGTATCAGTTTTTCTTTTTGCAGGCAACTGATTCGCGGAGGAAGTTTTTTTTGCCGGTGTGACATTATTTTTGGCAAGCTCGGCTTTTGCTTTTTCACTGCCTTTGTTTTCGCTTGTGCCAACACGGTTTATTACAATTGTACTTTCACTTTGTTCTGCTGAGCTTTCATTAACGGATATCTCCTGCTTTGGCTTTCTGACATATTTGCGAACAGGTGACCCGGGCGCAGAATTTCTTTTTTCTATCATACTTTCTATTTCACGAATGTGATTCATATCGCCCGTATTGTTAAGCGGCCCGATATTTTCGCCGTTTTTGTTATTTTCGTTCTGGCTCATGAAAGACTTCCTTTCCTTATGTATCATAGTGATGTGATTATATAAACAATTACGCAGAATATAAACGGCAGGCTAATGAACGAAGCTTTTAAATTAAGCTTGCCGTAAACGAAGCTGTCATCTCTTAAAGGCGGTTCTTTACCTAAAAGAGCGTATGAATAAAACATCTTTTCTGCAACGCCGAGAAGAAGCACAAGTGACGTTAAAAACAGTCCTGCAAAAATAAATATCATAAAGATTGTATTTTTAGGTCTGTCGAGAACTTCAAAAAGGCGTGTTTCAAGAAAAATCGAGTAAAGATTATATAAAAACCGTATTATTATTGCCGACCAGAGAGAACCTGTTACATATACTGCGAAAGAAAGCATAACTCCTATAAAGAATGCCAGTATGAAGTTCTGAAATCTGAAATGGAGGAATGAAAAGAGAAGAGAAGACATTATAACTGCACATATTCTTCCTCCGCTTCTGTATTCACTTATAATGATACCTCTGAATATGAATTCTTCAGCTATAGCAGGTGTGAGGGCATACGCTAAAATCAAAAAGAGCGGATCTGTTGCGGGCGCTATGCTCTCAAAGCATGTGCGCATAAGGATCATATCGCTTCTCGGTATAGATGCCTGTTCGCAAACAAATCTTAAAGCTGCGCTTCCGAGAATTGTTGATATGGCGCATATGAGCACAAAAGCGATAGAATCGGGTGCAAACATTTTCATATTAAGCGTTGATACGTATCCCTTGCCCTTTATCTTAGTGTATAGCGCAGCAGGCAATAAAAACACAAGAAACTGAAGTATTACAATTGACAGATATATATTGTCTCGCATGGCGAGCATTTCGGGGTCAATATATCTTATCGCTGTAACAAGCGCAAGTACCATTATGATAAAACATGGCGCTAAAAAAGTGTTTTTAATTTTCACTTTATTATGTTTACACCCCTCTCGCTCACTATGAAATCTACCGTGAGGTCATATCTTCCGTGAACAATAGAATCTTCTATACAACTGCCGTACACTATGCCAGCCTTAGTGCCCTTAAAGTGTGAAAGATATCGGTCATAATAACCCTTGCCGTATCCTATTCTATAGCCTTGTTTATCATATACGAGGGCGGGTATGATACAAACACACTCCTCGCGGCTTTTCACAGCAGTCGGATCAAAAACGGGAGCATTTTCGTCAGGCTCGCGTATTGAGTAATAGCCGTCTTTTAAGTCGTCCAAAGAGTTAATATAATGAAAGAACATCTCGGATTTTTCCGGTATGCATCTGGGGTACGCAACGCGCTTTCCTGCCTTGAGTGCCGCTACTGCAATAGGATCAACGTTGATCTCTCCCTTTATCGGAGCATACATAAGAACCGTATCTGCAAAGCGGTAGGTTACAAGTGAAAGAAAGCGGCTGCATATCTTTTCGTCAAGCCTTTGCTTTTCAGTTGATGACAGAGCTTCTCTTATCCTTTTGTATTTTTCTCTTAATTTGTTCTTTTCGTTTCTAGTATCGTACATTTTAGCCAATAATACCCGTTTTTATCTTTTCGCTGACTTCTTCACTTTCAAGTACACGTACAAGCTCAAGTGCAAATTCAACTGCGCAACCCATACCCATACCCGTGATTATTCTGCCGTCACAAACAACGCGCTTGTCGCATGCTCTCGCACCCGTCAGATATTTTTCGAATCCGGGGTAGCATACCGCGCTTTTGTTATCAAGCATACCGCGCTCGCCAAGTATTCTGGGAGCGGCGCAGATAGCGGCAATATAAGCCCCTGCGTTCTCTGCACGGTCGATAAATTCCTGCACAAGCTTGCTCTCGCGAAGATTGTCGGCACCCGGAAGTCCACCGGGCAGAACTATCATATCTATCTTAGTATTAAGCTTTGCGGCGTCTTCGATAGCTATATCGCTTGTAACGGTTATGCCGTGGGCACCCGTAACGCTTTTTCCTGTAACTCCTACGGCTTTTGTTTCAATGCCCGCACGTCTGAGTATATCCACAGGTGCAAGTGCTTCTATCTCTTCAAAGCCGTCTGCGAGAAATACGTATGTCATAGTTATCCTCTTTTCGTCAGGGTATGTTTACTTTATATTTTTTGTATAAGTATCTTTGTTTATTCGCCTTAAAATCCAAGTCTGCTTTTTACTGTGCCGCGGATCTCTGCGGCAATATCGTCAATTGGACGGATAGAGTCACCTTCAAAGCAGCGTATCTTTGCCCAACCAAGTGCGTCGGAAGCATAAAGGGCCGCCTCGTAGCTTCTTTTCAAAAAGTCGGGATCAAGCTCATGAATATCCTTTGTGCGTCCGGTTTCTTTTGAACGGCTTTCAATAAGCTTCATGGATATCTCGGGAGTAACTTCAAGATACATAACAAGATCGGGCTTTGGAAGCATAAGCTTGTTGTATTCAAAGTCAATAAGCCAGTTAAGATAACAGTCCCAGTTGATCTTATCAAGCTTTGAAAGCTGATGAACTGCATTCGCGCTTGTATATCTGTCTGCAATTATCACGGTGTCGTTGCGCTCATAGTCTGATTTCCAGTCTGAAGCAAAGCTCACGTATCTGTCCATCGAGAAAAATGACGAAGCTGCATACGCGTTTGTGTCTCCGGCATTTTTTCCGAGTTCTCCTGAGAGATACATTTTTACAAATGTTGATGACTTGGAGTCATATACGGGAAAACTGAGCCTGCGCACTCTTTTGCCTGATCCTTCAATGGACGTTGCAAGAAGTGCGCTCTGCGTTGCTTTTCCCGAACCGTCAAGTCCGTCTATTGCAATAAAAGACATGGTTTTCTCCATTCTGCCTTTTGGGGCTTTATCTTATTCTTCGTACGAGCTTCCCTTAACGATGCTCTCCATATACTGTTGCTTTGTCCAAAGTGTAGTGCGTGGCTTTTGTCCGTCCTGGGCAGATACTATTCCTCGTTCTTCCATTATGTCTATTATCTTTGCGGCACGTCCGAATCCTATACTTAACTTTCTTTGCAAGAGAGAAGTGGATATCTTTCCAGCGTCAACTGCGATCTCTATTGCCGCCTTAAGAAGCGGGTCGCCGCTGTTATTGTCAAGCTCACCGTCGCCAAGCGACGTTGATTTCTTGTTTCCGCAAAGCTCTGCCTCACGCTCAATGCTTTCAACAACCTGAGCGTTGTAATTAGCACCGCCGCAGTTTTTCTTAACAAAGTCTGTGATCTCGCAAACTTCCTCGTCGCTTACAAACGAGCCCTGTACACGTATCGGGCTCTTACCTGTGGCCGCGTAGAGCATATCACCCTTACCGATAAGTTTTTCTGCACCTGCAACGTCGAGTATCGTACGAGAGTCAACATAAGAGGTGGTCGTAAATGCTATTCTGTACGGAATGTTTGATTTGATAGTACCTGTGATAACGTCAACAGACGGTCTCTGAGTACCGAGTATAAGGTGGATACCTGCAGCTCTTGCCTTAGCGGAAAGGCGGCGGATAGATTCGTCAACGTCGTTTGAAGCCGTCAGCATAAGGTCTGCAAGCTCGTCGATGATGATAACTATCTGCGGCATATATTCAGCATCAGGATCGTCTTTCATCTTTTCATTGTAACCGTGAATGTTACGAACAGAAGCACCGTTGATAAGCTCGTATCTGCGCTCCATTTCGGTAACTGCCCAGTGAAGAGTACCTGCCGCCTTCTTAGGATCGGTAACAACGGGTACGAGAAGGTGAGGTATGCCGTCGTACATTGTGAATTCAACCTGCTTTGGGTCTATAAGTATAAGCTTTACTTCGTCAGGCGTTGCCTTGTAAAGAATACTGATGATTGTACTGTTTATGCAGACAGATTTACCCATACCCGTAGCACCTGCAATAAGAAGGTGGGGCATTTTGGCTATGTCCATAAAAATAGGTCTGCCGGTTACGTCCATGCCGAGCGCAACGTGTATCTTGCTAGGATGCTTTTTGAATTCTTCATTTTCAAGAAGCTCTCTGATATAAACGAGTGATACGTTTTTGTTCGGGACTTCCACACCGACTGCTTCCATACCGGGAATGGGGGCTACAATTCGTACACCCGTTGTTGCAAGATGCAGGGAAATGTCGTCTATTCTGTTAACTATCGAGTTTACCTTTGTTCCAACTTCCGGAGAAAGCTCATAGCGCGTTATGGACGGGCCTCTGGATATCGAAACGAGTCTTGTGTTTATCTTATAGCTCTTAAGCGTTTCAACAAGCTTTGTTGCCGTTGCACGAAGCTCCTCGGTAGTGTCCTGATTCTTTATTGAAAGATCTTTTTTAAGAAGTGTGATTGGCGGAAATTTGTATTCCACGTGAGCTGGCACGGGTTCTTCTTTCTTTTCTATTGTGCCGACGTTGCGGCGTTCAACGGTAAGCTCGGCGCTCGTTAGTTCTTCTCCGCGGGATTCTTCGAGCTTTTCATCAAAAAGCTCGTCGATTTCCGAGTGCCCGTCTTCGCCAAATATATCGTCAAGGTCAACGGCGTGAGGATACTGCGAACTTTTTTTTGTCTTGATTGGTTTTTCGGGGAAAACACTTGTTACAAACGGAGAAGCATAGTTTTCGTCGATCGTTGTTGCGTCACCGTCTTCTTTGTCGTCATAATCGTCGTTTTGTTCGTCCATAACCTGATTAAATATATCAATATCAATGGGTTCGCTAGTATCTTCTTTATTATCGTTATTTTCCGTTTCTCGTGCAGGCTTTTTTGTGAGAACCGTTTGCTCGCGGACACGGTTGCGTTCGCTCTGCTTTTCGGCATATTCCATTTCACGCTCACGCATAGCTTCGCGGTTTTTCTTTATCGAGTACATAATACGTATCCATATCATGTATGGCGTGATGCCAAGCATAAAAAATCCGCATACGAAAACGAGGGCGAATGTGATTATAAGCGTACCTGTCGTACCGACGGGACTGAGTAAAAAGCGGAATGCACCGCCGATAAGTCCGCCGCCCTTGAGCGCCATACCCGATACAAAGAGCTCTTTGACAGAAAACGATTCTGCTGATAAGCCTATGAAAGAAGAAAAAACGTCAACGAGTGTAGATATACCTAAGATAAACAGAACGGAAAAAGCTATTTTTGCACCAAGGCATTTATTGTCTGCATCGTCTTTCCATAGAAAAGCGCGTACAACGAGCAAAACGGGAACAGCCCACGCGCCGTATGAAAAGAGACCGTAAAGGAAATTTTTAAGCCAAAGGCCGAAAATACCTGTTGATGAATTGAGCAGATAGCATATTACGATGTATACGGCAACAAGTACTAAAATTGCCGGCATTATCTGGTTGATGATTCTGAGAGAGGGAAGTATTTCCTCTTTAACTGTTTCCTTTGCAGGGGCCTTTGCCTGCTTTTTTGTTATTTTAGTATTTTTAACAGCAGTTTTTTTCTTTTTAGCCGGTGCCATTTATTACCTCTTGTGTTAATTTATATTTTTAGTGATTTTTGCAAAAGATAAAAGTGCAAAAGCACATTATTAACCATTATAACATATTATTAATAAGATTTCAAGATAATATTATATATAATTTACGGAGCAGGACCATGAAAATAAAGAAGTTTGAACTTATACTTATCGTGGCAGGCGGAGTAGGAGCAGGGTTTGTAAACGGCATGCTGGGTACGGGAGGGGGAATAGTTCTTGTATTTCTTTTTGGCCATCTGTTAACAGACAGGCGAGGGTACTCTCCAAGAGATGTTTTTGCAACGGTTATATTGTCGGTAATACCCATGTCATGCGTGTCAGCATTTATGTATTACAAAGGTGGAAATGCGGTGCTGTCAGAGGCGGATGTATATATTATTCCCGGGGTTATAGGCGGAATAATGGGTGCTTTTTTGCTTGATAAAATTAATCTGAAAATACTGAAAAAGATGTTTGCCGTAATGGTCATATATGCAGGCGTAAAATTCTTTTTCTGATGAGGTAATTTATAATGATCGATGCGATAGTAGGATTTTTCAGTGCACTTCTGGCAGGGCTTGGCATAGGCGGAGGCGGACTTCTTGTAATATATCTTGTTCTGTACAGACAAGCAGAGCAGTTAGCGGCGCAAGGGGTAAATCTGTTATTTTTTCTGTTTTCATCAGGCGCGGCTATGCTCGTTCACTTCAAAAAAAGAAAGATACCGCTAGTATTTGTGGGACTTATCTCGGCCTTTGGAGTTATAGGTGCAATAATAGGAAGTAATGTTGCTAAAATCATGCCTGCAGAGGCAGTAAGAATGGTTTTTGGTGCTCTGTTGATAGTATCGGGAACTATAACGCTTTTTAAATGAAAAAGTTTTGAAAAAACTATTGACAAGCGGATAAAAATGTGGTAGTATATACAAGTATCCGAAGACAGCAGGTCGCAGAGATGCGTAAAGAATACTACCTGCCGAGGTTAAAACAGTAATATACCATATTAATGTGTGATTATTTGTCTTTCCTCGGGCTTACGGCTTCGGAGGAAAGTTTTTTTATATTTTCCCGGAGGTGAATTTATGCCCAGCTCAAAAATTCTGGCTGAAAAACAGCAGGCTGTAGCTGCTCTTGCAGAAAAGCTTAAGACAGCAGCTTCGGGTGTACTCGTAAATTACTCCGGTATCACCGTTGAAGATGATACCAAGCTCCGCGCGGCTCTCAGAAAAGCAGGCGTTGAGTACAAGGTAATGAAGAACACACTCACAGGAAGAGCATGCGACGAGGTAGGCTTTGGTGAAATGAAGCAATACCTTGAAGGCATGACAGCTCTTGCTATTTCAACAGACGACCCGATTGCACCTGCGAAGATACTCAAGGAATATGCCGACAAGGTAGAATCCTTTGAAATCAAGGCAGGATTTATCGATGGCGGCGTTATCGACGCTGCTAAAGTAGCAGAACTTGCAAACATTCCTTCAAAGGAAGTTCTTATTGCAAAGATGCTCGGAAGCTTGCAGTCCCCTATCAGCGGACTTGCAGTTGCTCTTCAGGCTGTTGTGGACAAGTCCGGCGAGGCAACCGCATAAGCTTTGAAAGAGAATGCGCATAGGCGCGAGGGGACGGCTCCCTGCCTTAAATAGGAGTCAAAAGAAATTTAATTTAATCTAAACATTACGGAGGATTATTAAAATGGCTACAGAAAAGACAACAGCTATCCTTGAAGAAATCAAGGCTCTTACAATTCTTGAACTCGCAGATCTCGTAAAGGCAATCGAAGAAGAATTCGGCGTATCCGCAGCACCTGTTGCAGTTGCAGCAGTAGGCGGCGCAGCAGCTCCCGCAGCAGCTGAAGAAAAGACAGAATTCGACGTAGTACTTAAGAGTGCAGGCGCTAACAAGCTCGCAGTTATCAAGGTAGTACGTGAAATCACAGGTCTCGGACTTAAGGACGCTAAGGACATGGTTGAAGGCGCTCCTAAGACAGTTAAGGAAGGCGCAAGCAAGGACGATGCAGAAGCTCTTAAGAAGCAGCTCGAAGAAGCAGGCGCAGAAGTTGAACTTAAGTAAGTTTGATTTAATGAAAAAAAGCTCGCAGAAATGCGAGCTTTTTTGTTTGATAAAATCGTTAGTTTTACGGGGGTGTGACTTTCCGTGTGCACTTTTGTAGGGGAGGGGCTTGCTCCTCCCGTTTTGATAGAAACTTTGTTCGTTCGTTTGCTAAAACCGTTCGCTTTACGGGGGTGTTACTTTCCGCACGCACGGAAAGTAACCAAAGGTGCGCCAAAAGGGGGCGAGGGCGGGTAGGACCCGCTGCCAAGGCGCGCGTGAGGCCTGAGAAAAATCAAAATCTCGACCCATACCCCATTATTTGATGAAACGGCTCCTCCCCTTTATCTCCCCCTTTTCGTAATACCCCCTCTAACGAACGTACATCTCAATAACTTCCTATTCTGTGCCCGCAAAGTTTATCTTGTGTATTTGTTTGAGGGCGTCTGAACAGTTTGCTTTATAAAATTCATTCTCTGTGGGTAGTACGTCAGTTGTGGAAACTTGGCTGAAATTCTTAGTCCCTCACTCCGAGCACAAATTGAACAAATATGAAGACTACACAACGGTTAAGAGGGGGATATATAAGGGGGAGAATCAGCGAATTTGCCTCTGTCGGCATAATAAAGCAATAGCTACGGGTGTAGATTATAAAGTCTATAAAAGCTTCACGCGAATTGACGAAAACAGGGGAAGGCAAATCGCCGCCCCCTTATACGCATCTTTGGTGACTTTCTATGCGCATAGAAAGTCACGCTCCCAGTTAAACAAACGATTTTATGAAGTTTAAGTATCCATGTCGCATTATTGCGACATTTTTTTTATATTATGTATGTTATCATATGAAAAAACTGTAAAGGACGGTTATATAAATGTGTGATAACAATATTTCATTTGAATACAAAAATAACTGTATGACGGCGTATGTCGGCGGTGATATAGACCACCATAGAGCACGCGGACTGAGGGAAGCGATGGACGAGCGCTTATATTCGGACAGGCCTGTGCTTTTTGTGATAGATATGTCATGCGTCAGCTTTATGGACAGCTCTGGACTCGGACTTATACTCGGGCGCTTTACACTTTGCCGTGAGCTTGGCATAGAATTTAAGCTTTCAGAGCCTTCAGCCGAGGTTCAGAAAATACTTGATCTTGCCGGTACTCACAGGCTAATTTGTATAGAAAAAACAAAGACTGATAAAAAATCATAATGAAAGGAAGTGTTTAAATGAAAAGAAATAAGACAAACGAAGTGAAAATAGTATTCGATTCAAAAAGTGAGAATGAATCGCTTGCCCGTTACATATGCGCGGCTTTCTGCGCAAGCTTTAACCCCACTGTTGAGGCGCTTGCCGATATTAAGTGTACAGTTTCTGAGGCGGTTACAAACTGTGTTGTACATGCATACAAAGAAACAGCAGGAAAGATATATCTTACACTAAAATCATATGACGATGCAACCGTCACGGTAACCGTTCGCGACCGCGGTTGCGGTATTGAAGACATATCACGTGCGCGGGAGCCGCTTTTTACAACGGATGCGGCGGGAGAGCGAAGCGGAATGGGGTTCCCTATAATGGAGAGCCTGTCGGAGCGCTTCAAAGTAGTATCAAAGATTGGCGCAGGTACGTGCGTAACTATGCAGTTCAATCTTAATAAAAGCGCTCAGTTATAGTATCTGAAAGGAAAAAAGATGGCAGACGAAAGATTCTCAGACAATGCCGAGCTTTTAACGCTCGCGCAAAGCGGAGATGATGCGGCACTTGAGCGGCTTGTTGAAAACAATTCAGGGCTTGTGCGAAGTATAGCCTCGCGTTTTTTAGGCAGAGGAGTTGAGCTTGAGGATCTTCTGCAGATAGGCTCTCTCGGCATGCTAAAGGCGGTGCGCAGCTATGACTCAAGCTATAATACCGCGTTCTCAACTTATGCAGTTCCCCTTATAATAGGCGAAATACGCCGTTATCTGCGTGATGACGGAATGATACGCGTAGGGCGAAAGACGCGCAGACTAGGCGCTCAGATACTACGTGTCAGAGAAGAGTACGTGAGAGAGCACGGGCATGAACCGGGTGTTGACGAGCTTGCGCATCTTTGTGAGGTGGAAAGGGACGAGCTTGTTTTTGCCCTTGATTCAACAAATCCGATAGCATCGTTAAGCGAATCTGTATCAGATACCGGGCTTACTCTTGAAACGCTTATTGCCGACAGTGACGACGCAATTCATTCGCTGACGGAAAAAATAGCGCTGACAAGCGCGCTTGACAAATTGCCAAGCGATTGGCGAAAGATAGTGTATATGCGATATTTTAAGAATATGACTCAACAGCAGTGTGCAGAAAAACTCGGTATCACGCAAGTGAAAATATCACGCGAGGAAAAAAAGATACTTGCAAAGCTGCGTGAGCTGTTAAAATAGAACCGGCATCCTTCTGGATGCCGGTTCTGCAGTATTATCAGAATAAGCTTAACTGGTCGATCTGAGCGTCTTCAACGAAAGCTTCGTTGATAACCTCCGCAACTGCTTCTTTTTTTGCTTCTTCCTTTGTTTCGTTTATAATGGGCGACATGTCAAACATAGACATCTGATCTGTTTCAGGAAGTCCCTCAAGCGCTCCGTTCTTTCTCAGAAGCGAAATGATGGTCTTTGAAAGTCCGCATCTCTTTCCCATTTCCTCAATAGACGAAAACTCGTTTTCCTCGCGCGCCTTTATAATATTAGCCGCGGCGGTCTCTCCAAGACCCGGCAGGGAGGAGAAGGGCATTCTTATCTTGCCGTCTTCGGGCAAGAATGCCGTTGCCGCGCTCTTTCGGCAGTCTACCTTTAAGAATTTAAACCCGCGCGCCATGCACTCAACAACGAGCTGGAATATATCGTACGTATCCTTTTCCTTCTGCGTTGCCGCCGTGCCTTTTTTCTCTATTTCGGACATATACGCTTTTACTGCACCAATGCCGCGGCTGACGATTTCCGCGTCAAAGCCGCCCGGTGCTACCGATAAAAACGCCGCATAGAATTCAAGCGGATAATATATCTTATACCATGCAAGTCTGATTGACGACATAACGTATGCCGCCGCGTGTGCCTTAGGGAACATGTACTTTATCTTAAGGCAGCTTTCGATATACCAGTCGGGAACGTTGTGGTCTTTAAGCATCTGTATACGTTCGGGTGTAAAGGTTTTAAGGGCTTTACCCTTACGCGTATCCTCCATTATCTGGAAAGCATCCTTTGGGGCCACTCCCTTATAGAGAAGGTATGTCATAATACTGTCACGCGTACCGATAACGTCAGATATCGTGCAGATACCCTGGTCAATAAGGTCTTTTGCATTACCAAGCCAAACGTCAGTACCATGTGAAAGTCCCGAAATCTGCAAAAGGTCGGAAAAGCCTTTCGGCTTTGTATCAACAAGCATCTGACGGACGAATTTTGTTCCCATTTCGGGAAGTCCGTACGTGCCGATAGGGCTTCCGATATCCTCGGGAGTAACGCCGAGAGGCTTGGTTGATAAGAAGAGCTCGTAAACCTTTCTGTCATTCATAGGTACGTCGAGTACGCTTGTGTTTGTATACCTTTCAAGCATCTTATACTTCGTCGGTACATCGTGCCCGAGTATGTCAAGCTTGAGTATCGTATCATGCAGGAATTTGTATGTAAAATGGGTAGTAATCGTGCCTGCATCGGGGTTATCGGCAGGGTGCTGTACGGGTGTAAAGTCGTAAACGTCGTATTCACGCGGAACAACTATAATACCGCCGGGGTGCTGACCTGTTGTTTTCTTAACGTCAACACATCCGTTTACAAGCCTTTGCACTTCTGCTTTAGGCAGGGCGATCTGCCGTTCTTCAAGGTATTTCTTAACGTAACCGTAAGCGGTCTTTGATGCAAGAGTGCCTATCGTACCTGCTCTGAACACGTTTTCCTTACCGAAAAGCTCTTCGGTATATTTGTGCGCATCTTCCTGAACGTCGCCCGAGAAATTAAGGTCTATATCGGGAGATTTGTCGCCGTAAAAGCCAAGGAAGGTTTCAAAAGGAATATCGTGTCCGTCACGGTACATTGGGGTATTACAGTGAGGACAGTTTTTGTCGGGCAAGTCGAAGCCCGAGCCGTATGAGCCGTCTGTAATAAACTCAGAGTAACGGCAATTTGTACATCTGTAATGAGGCTGGAGAGGGTTTACCTCTGTGATACCCGACATCGTTGCCGCAAATGACGAGCCGACAGAGCCTCTTGAGCCTACAAGATAGCCTGCCTTTTCGCTGTTCAGCACGAGCTTTTGCGCTATCATATACATGATCGCAAAACCGTTACCGATGATAGATTTGAGCTCTCTGTCAAGTCTTTCCGATACAACATCGGGTATCTTGCCTTCAAACTCATACATGTCACGAACACGGTCGCGGCACATCTGTTCCAGCTCCTCGTTAACACCGGGTAAGCTTGGCGGATAGTTGCCCTCGGGTATCGGGCGGATCTTTTCTATCATATCCGCTATGAGATTAGTATTGGTAACAACAACCTCGTACGCCGCATCTTTTCCGAGATACTCAAATTCTTTGAGCATTTCCTCTGTAGTGCGCAAATACAAGCCTGCTTCACGGTCGGCATCCTTATACTTGTTTGAAACGAGTATCTGACGTTCGATCTCGTCCTCTTTGTTTAAGAAGTGCGCGTCGCAGGTAGCGCAAACGGGCTTATTTAACTTTTTGCCAAGCTCGTATATACGGCGGTTGATGCTTCGTAGTGCGTCAAGGTCGGGAAGTATGCCGTCTTCAACCATAAATGCATTGTTGCAAAGCGGCTGTATTTCAAGATAGTCGTAATAATTCGCAATACGCTCGATTTCCGATTCTGTTGCGCCTGAAAGTATTGCCTGATAAAGCTCGCCTGCCTCACATGCAGAGCCTATGATAAGCCCTTCTCTGTGAGAATCGATAAGCGATTTCGGCGTTCTCGGATAGCGCCTGAAATAACTCAGATAGCTTTTTGAGATGATCTTATAGAGATTTTTCAGTCCTACCTTGTTCTTTACAAGAAGTATCTGATGATAAGTTTTCATCTTCAGAGGATCGGCCTTGTCGCTCATTTCGCGCGTAAGCTCCTCGAGCGTGCGAAGTCCGTCCTTTGAAAGTTCATTTAACATTTTATCGAGTATACGTGCAAGCATCTCGGCATCGTCCGATGCTCTGTGGTGATTAAACTTACCAAGCTCGTAATGCTCTGCAAGGGTATCAAGCTTGTGATTTTTCAGATTGGGATTAAGGTATCTTGAAAGAGCAACTGTATCAAGATATGTATTCTTAAATGATAGTTTAGCGTCCTCGGCTGCCTTTCTTATAAAGCTCGCATCAAAGTTTGCATTGTGAGCAACGAGTATCGAATCGCCTGCAAAATCAAGAAAGCTTTTAACTGCTTCTGCCTGAGAGGGCGCACCTTTTACCATATCGTCGGTGATTCCCGTAAGCTTTGTGATGTTTTCGGGAATATGCTCGCCCGGATCAGCGAAGGTGTTGAATACCTCTTTCACCTCACCGTTTTCAAAGCGCACAGCGCCGATCTCGGTTATTTTGCAGTTGTGTACCGAAAGACCTGTGGTTTCTATATCGAATACTATAAACTTGTCAATAAATCTGGTTTTAAGATCGTTTTGAGAATTCTCACCGAAAAGAACACGTGCGGTGTCGTCAACAAAATAATTCTCGACACCGTAAATGACCTTGAAATCCTCAAGCTTTTCGCTTGCAAGCATAATGTTAGGATATGCCTGGGCAACTGCGTGGTCGGTTACTGCGATAGCCTTGTGTCCCCATTTTGAAGCCGTTTTGATAAGCGTTTCGGGAGCGATGAGCGCATCGAGCGCCGACATTTTTGTATGCGCGTGAAGTTCAACTCGCTTTACGGGAGCGTTGTCCTCTCGCTCCTTTATTTTTATCTTCATCATCGAATGGGGAATGAAGATGATCTCGTTGTCAAAATTATCGCGCTTAGTATATCCGTCAATGAGAAGAACAGTTCCGTTTTTAATATCCGCATACGTTGAAAGCTCTGAGGCGTCAACGGTTATTTTTATAAATATCGAGCAGTCTCTGTCGGTAACGCCGAGCGTTACGGCATATCTCTCCTTGCCTCTCAGCTCGCGCTCCTCATAGTAGAATGTTTCACCAACAAGGCAAAGACCCTTTTTTGGTTCTGTCAGCTCGCGCATGGGGGTAATATCTCTGAGAGCAAATGGAGCTCCTATAAATTCGGCGGGTTCGCTGATATCAAATACCGTAGGACCGATGCGTACCGTAGTATCTGTTTGCTCAAATACAAATTCTGATTTTGAGAGATTCATTCGCTTTTCAAAGCCTGCCGTCGGATCGAAAGCCGGCTCTTCGGGTAATTTGGCCTTTCGGGTGGTGGAGCCGGGAGCAAGCTTGTACGCTGCAAGCGTCTGCTCTTCAAGGCTTTTCATATATTCGGTATCGTATAAGTATTTTTCATACTCTGTTTCAACAAGCACCTTAGCCTTGGTGTTACCAAAACATTCGTAAATGACCTTTTCCATTATACTTCCCGTCCGGGCGATATTTAAAAGGTCTATGCCTTCGCTTGAAAAGCCTATTTTTATAGTAAGCGTATTGTTTTCATATGTAAAAATGTAATCGAAAAAGAAGCCGTGGGCAAGCGCGCCCCGTCTTTCAGCAAGGAATATGAGAAGATCAACAGACTCTTTCGAGCCGAAAAGGTCGGCAGGGAAGGTCGGATTTATAACGGCTGACTTCAGCGCATACGAGCTTTTTATCCCGTTTTCAACGCTTTCTATAAGCTCGGGTGAAACGAGGGCATCGTGCTCTGTTTCTATTTCAATACAGTTGTTTACTGTGTCGCATTTTATAACGTGGCTCCTCACGCTTTCGAAAAAGCGTTCCTGCTTGGAGTCGGGAGTAAAACGCGGCAGCCTATCCTTTAATGCTTTTGCCATTTCTGACTTTTCCTTTTACATTTTTTCTATTTCTTTAATAAGTGTTTCTATAATAATCTCTTCGGGTATTTTTTTAACTATCTCGCCTTTTTTGAAGAAAAGCGCTTCGCCGGTACCGCCTGCAATACCTATATCAGCCTCTCTTGCTTCTCCGGGACCGTTAACGGCACAGCCCATCAAAGCAACGGTTATCGGACGGCTGACTGTTAGTTTGTCTGATATTTCTTCAAATTTATGTACAAGTTCTATAAGATTTATCTGCGTACGTCCGCACGTGGGGCAGGACACGATGTTTATTGTGTTGGCACCGGATCTGCCTATTGCGCGCAAAAGAGCCTTGGCGCTTCTGACCTCGCTTGTCGGGTCTGCCGTCAGGGATATACGTATAGTGTCGCCTATATTGTCACAAAGCAGGCTTCCGATTCCTGCAGAGGACTTTATAAGCCCCTGAGTTTCTGTACCTGCTTCTGTAACGCCTAGGTGCAGAGGATAGCCTGTTCGCTCGTGCAGAAATCTGTTAGCATCGATCATTGTTTTAACGTTTGAACTTTTTACAGATAGTACTATATTGTCAAAATCAAATTTTTCAAGAAGGGAAGCGTGGTAAAGCGCGCTTTCTCCAAGCGCTTCTGCGCACGGTGAGCCGTACCTTGCAAGTATACTTTTTTCAAGCGAGCCTGAATTTACGCCTATTCTTATCGGTATATTCTTCTCATTACATATCTTTGCAACGGCGTGCACCTTTTCATCTGCACCGATATTACCGGGATTTATACGTATTTTATCAACCCCGGCATTTGCGCATTCTATTGCTATTTTGTAGTCAAAATGTATGTCGGCAACAAGCGGGGCGCTGACACCTGATTTTTTTAATTTCCATATAGTATTAACGCATGCAATATCGGGAACCGCGAGTCTTATTATATCGCAGCCCTCTGCTTCAAGCGCGCGCACCTGTCTTAAGGTTGCTTCAAAATCGTGAGTGTCGGTGTTGGTCATAGACTGAACCGCAATTTTTTCACCGCCGCCGATGACGGTATTTCCGATTTTGACTTTCTTAGTATTTTTCATATTAGCCTCTGCATTAAACGAAAAGTTTGGATATATCCTTGTAGGTTACAAACGCCATTAAAAGCATAAGAACTATAATTCCTGCCGCGTGGATCTTTGCTTCAAGTTCAGGATCAACAGGGCGTCTGCGAACAGCTTCAACGATAAGGAACATGAGTCTGCCGCCGTCAAGTGCCGGCAGGGGAAGCAAATTGAAAAGACCGAGATTCATTGTTATAACTACAACGAGGTATAAAACTCCGTCAATACCGCCTGATTTTGCGGTGTCGCTTATAGCCTGGGTTACACCAACTGGACCTGAAACTGCTTCAAAGCCGTATCGGCCTGTGATAAGGTCTATCAATGACTCCCATATCATTTCTATTGTTGAAACGGAACGGTAGAAGGAGTGCTTTATAACGTTTGCAACGTTTTTTTCTTCGGGAAAAACATAAAAATCAGCCGCGGCATAAAGAATACCGCTTTCGCTGTATGAGGGGAAGCGTACGTCCTTGACTATAACAGTTTCGCCTGCGCGCTTAACTGTAATATCAACGGGAGAGATACCGTCGCGCATGATCTCATAAACGAGGTCGTTTGCAACGTACACTCTTTCATCGCCAACTTTTATTATAGTGTCGCCTATCATAAGGCCTGTTGACTCGCTCATAGCAGAATCTGCAAAGCCGTGGATAGTTGTTGAGCCGAGAACTTGCGAGGAACTTACGATAACGGTCATAACGATTATTCCGAGAATAAAGTTCATAAAAGCGCCCGCAAATACGACTATCATTCTCTGAAATACGCTTTTATTGCAAAGTGCGTTAGGATCGTCCGACGTGCCGTTCTCGCCCGGCATGCTTACAAATCCGCCGATAGGCAAAAGTCTAAGACTGTATCGTGTTCCGCTTTTCTTTGAAACGCGTGAATATATTTTTGGCCCCATGCCTATGGCGAATTCGTCAACTGTAACGCCGAATTTTCTTGCCGCCATAAAATGGCCGAGCTCATGAATGAATATCAGTAAAGAGAATATTACAAGCGCAAGTACAATCGAAAAAATATTTATATCAATCACCCCTAAGTGTTATTTGCCGGCAATCTTTGCGGCCTCAGACTCTATCTCGTATATTTTATCAAGTGAGTTTACATTTAAAAGATAATCACCGAGCGTGTCAAGTACGCTTTTGACTGTTTTATATATGTCTAAAAATCCAATTTCACCCCTGATAAAGCGCCATACCGCAGTTTCGTTTGCCGCGTTTACCGCAGCGCCGTATCCCTGACCGTATTTTAGTATATCATACCCAAGTTCAAGCATTGGGAAAGCCTCTTTGTCCGGCTTTGCAAAGGTAAGTCCTGATAATGCAGTAAGGTCAAGAGCGCGCGTTACAGATGCCAATCTGTCGGGATAGTCAAGCGCATATTCAGAACTGTGGCGCATGTCGGGAAGTGACATCTGCGCTATGACAGTATTATCAATATATTCCACCATAGAGTGTATTATGCTCTCTCTGTGAACAACAACGTCTATCTTTGAGCGGTTCATGCCGTAAAGATAAGCGGCTTCAACAATTTCAAAACCCTTGTTCATAAGTGTGGCAGAATCGATGGTTATTTTAGAACCCATGCTCCAATTCGGGTGCTTGAGTGCCATCCCAGGCGTTACTTTTTCAAGCTCTTCCTTTGACTTTCCAAAGAAAGGACCGCCCGAAGCCGTCAGTATAAGCTTTTTGACCTCGCTCTTTTTGCCGGCTCTGAGGCATTCGTGTATAGCCGTGTGTTCGCTGTCAACCGGCAGTATAGAAGCACCGCTTTTTTTAGCCGCTTCCATAACGAGTGAGCCTGCACTTACAAGCGATTCTTTATTTGCAAGTGCAAGCATATTTCCCGCGTTAAGCGCCGCAAGCGTTGCCGGAAGACCGGCACATCCTGTTATAGAATTGAAAACGCGGTCAACTTTATGTGCGGCAAGCTCTTCTATCGATCCTTTGCCGTAAAGAACTTTTATACCGGTATCCGCAAGCTTTACTTTGAGTTCGCCTGCCGCCTTTTCGTCGGCGCCCACGGCAATTTTTACATCAAGCCTGCGTGCTTGCTCTTCTGCGAGCTTCACGTTTTTATTAAATGATATTCCCAAAACTCTGACATCGCCTTTTCTGCTTGCAGCAACGTCTGCCGTTTGCGAACCTACCGAGCCGGTAGAGCCGAGTATCGTTATTGTTTTCATTTTAAAGCTTCCGTTTATATAATGAGATTTATAAAAGGGGCGGCATGCATCATAAGAATAACGGGGGAAAGTGCAATAATACTGTCAAAACGGTCAAGCACTCCGCCGTGTCCGGGGAAGATGTTGCCGTAATCCTTGATACCTGCCTGCCTTTTTATGATCGATGCCGCAAGGTCGCCAAATTGTGCGACTACTGCGGAAATTATTCCTGCAATAAACAGCATATAAAGGTGCATGTCGACACCTGTAATGCGTGAAACTACAAATCCGTAAAGCATAAAGGCAAATCCCGAGAACAGAGTTCCGCCAATCGCGCCTTCTACGGTCTTTTTAGGGCTGACTTCCGGTATCAGCTTGTGGCGGCCGAATAGAAATCCCGTAAAGTATGCCATCGTATCGGTAACCCACGCGCCGATGAATACAAGCCAGAACACATACGCTCCGCCGTCTGTGTCGCGCAGAAGTATAAGCGAAGAAAAGCCTGCCGATATATAGATAACAGACATAAAAGCGCCTGAAAGACTTGAGTACTCAACCTTGTCGCGCATAATAACACAGTAAGCGAGAAGCCAGAATAAATATAGAAGTATTATTCCGAGCGCCCACGGTGCAAAATATGAAAGATCTCCTAAATATCGTGTGCAAAGAGGCGAACCTGCGGCTATTATAAGTGAGGGAAGTGTAACCGCCGTGTTTTTGTTAAGCTTCAGACATTTAAGCATTTCATACGTGCCTACAAGCGAAAGAAGCGTTACGGCTACCGTGAATATAGGTGTATCGGAAAAGATCAGAAGCGGAACGAATACCGCCACGAGTATTATTCCCGTAATTACTCTTTGAAACATATTAACATCTCCTGCTTTGCAAGCTATTTTACCGTTTCGGTACTTGGACTAACTGCGCCGAATCTGCGTTCGCGGCGCGAATATGAGGCAATAGCTTTGTCAACGTCCTCACTTGTTATGTCCGGCCATAGTTTGTCGGTAAAATAAAACTCCGAATATGCCGACTGCCATAAAAGGAAATTCGATATTCTGTATTCACCTGCAGTACGTACTATAAGATCGGGATCGGGAGAGAGGCAAGTGTATAATTTAGAATCTATAAGCTCGCTTGTTACGTTTGTAACACCGTCTGCTATAAGCTCGTTGCATGCATTAACTATTTCATCGCGTCCGCCGTAATTGAACGCTACGTTGAGTATCCGCTTGTAGATCGATGAATCTTTTTCAAGCTTTTCCATCTTCTCGCGAAGCTCATCTGAAAATGGCGCTTTGCTCCCCAAAAATACAACGCGTACTTTTTCTTTTTCAAGGTCTGCAAACGCCTCGTCCATGAAATTTGAGAGTAACTTCATTATCGCGTTTACTTCGCTTTCCGGCCGCTTCCAGTTTTCTGTTGAAAACGCATATACGGTTATATGCTCAACTCCGATGTCGCCGCAATATCTGATAACACGTCGGAATACCTCAGCACCCTTGCTGTGACCGTACTCGCGCGGCATGGAACGGCGCTTTGCCCATCTTCCGTTGCCGTCCATGATGAAGGCTATGTGTTTCGGTATACACAAAGGAGTATTCTGATTTGATTTTTTATTCTTAAATATAGTTTTTAAAAGTGACATTAGCAAATGTTAAGACTGCGCTTTTTGATTTGTTATATCCTCAAATAAAACCGCAGGGAGCCGAGTCTGGCTCCCGCGGTGATCTGCTATATGAGGGCAGTCTTCTCCTTTTGAGGTTGATTAAAGGGAAAGAAGCTCCTTTTCCTTTGCTGCGGAGATCTCGTCGATCTTCTTGATGAATTTATCTGTAAGATCCTGAACGTTCTTTTCAGAATCCTTAGCTTCGTCCTCGGTCATTTCACTGTTTTTCTTCATAGCCTTGATCTTGTCGTTAGCATCGCGGCGGATATTACGGATAGCAACCTTAGCGTCCTCGCCGGCACCCGATACCTGCTTTGTAAGCTCGCGGCGGCGCTCCTCTGTAAGCTGAGGGAAGGTGAGTCTGATAACCTTACCGTCGTTCATGGGTGTGATGCCTATATCTGACGCAAGAATAGCTTTTTCAATACCCTTGTTGATGCTCATATCCCAAGGTGTAATAACGAGGGTGCGTGCATCGGCAGCTTTTACGTCTGCAACCTGAGAGATAGGTGTGGGTGAGCCGTAGTAGTCAACTGTAACCTTGTTGAGCACAGCGGGATTAGCCTTGCCGGCTCTGATGCTGTCAAGCTCGTTTTCGTAAGCGGATATGGATTTTTGCATTTTTGCTTCAAATTCGTTAATAGCAAGTTTCATTTTAGTGTCTCCTTTTATAAATGTATATTTGTATTATGCAGTAACGACTGTACCGGGAATATCGCCGCACAGTGCGTCAAGTATGTTTTCGGGTTTTTCAAGCGCGAATAAAAGCATATCAAGCTTGTTTTCACGGCAGAAGGAAGCGGCGGTCTGATCCATTACCTTGAGGTTTTTCTCAAGAATGAAATCGTAGGTTACATTATCGTAATGAACTGCATTGGGGTCAATCTTTGGGTCGGCAGAGTAAACTCCGTCTATGTTCTTTGCAAACAGTATCATGTCTGCGCCGATCTCGGCCGCGCGGACTGCCGCCGCGGTGTCGGTCGATACAAACGGAATACCGAGCCCTGCACCGAAGATCACTACCTCGCCTTTCTCAAGAGCTTCAACTGCACGTCTGCGGTCAAAGCGGTCAGCAAAAGCACCGGTTTCCACTGCGCTCATAACGTGCGCAACTACTCCGGCACGCCTGAGCGCGTCCTCAAGAGCGATACAGTTTATCATGGTTGCAAGCATACCCATATGGTCTGCGCGGACTCTGTCTGTTTCATTTGATTGTCTGCCTCTCCATATATTGCCTGCGCCGACGATTATTGCAATCTGAACGTTTTTATCAAGAGCCTTCTTTATAACGGAAGCCACCTCGATAAGCATTTTATCATCAAGAATGTTGCCCTGAGTTTTTCCTGAGAGAGCCTCTCCCGAAAGCTTTAGGAGCACACGCTTGTACTTGGGTGTCTGATTCATAGCTTTTGTCCTTTCTGCCGATATGTGATGCGCACATAACAGTGAAATATATTCAAATAATATTATAATCGAAATAACCTGTCTTGTAAAGAGGTTTTTGTAACTTTTTTACCGTCAAACTTGTAAAGAGGCGTTTTAGATTGAAAAACGTGTTGTGAAAGGGGAAAAACAGGCCAAATTTAACGTTCAGGAGGGGATAAATGTTAAAAAAATGTAAATATTTTGGTTGATTTTGAAAATTGCTTGCAAGGCGTAAAAAAATGTGATACAATGTATCAGTATGTGTCAACGGTGCGCATATGTAACAAAAAATACAGCCGTTATAATACACGCAGCCACAGACGGTTTTGGTGCGCGTTATGCGTTTTGAGCTGTCAAACTGCGCTGCGAAAGATTAACCTAAGGAGGACATGAAAATGTCAGTAATCTCAATCAAACAGCTGCTTGAAGCAGGCGTCCATTTCGGACATCACACAAGAAGATGGAACCCTAAAATGGCTGAATACATCTTCACAGAAAGAAACGGTATCTACATTATCGACCTTCAGAAGACCGTTAAGAAGTTCGAAGAAGCGTACATGTTCGTTCGCGAAGTAGCAAGCGAGCAGGGCACTATCCTCTTCGTTGGAACAAAGAAGCAGGCTGCAGACACCATCAAGGAAGAAGCTGCAAAGTGCGATATGTTCTACGTAAGCGAAAGATGGCCCGGCGGTATGCTCACAAATTTCCAGACAATCAAGAAGAGCATCAACCGTCTTAAGAGCCTTGAAAAGATGCAGGCAGACGGAACATTCGATCTTCTTCCCAAAAAGGAAGTTGCTTCTCTTGTCAAGGAAATGAACGACCTTGAAAAGAACTACGGCGGTATCAAGGAAATGGAAAAGCTTCCTGACGCAGTATTTATAGTTGACCCCAGAAAAGAAAGAAACGCAGTACTTGAAGCAAAGAAGCTCGGTATTCCGGTAGTTGCTATCGTTGATACAAACTGCGATCCCGACGATGCTGATTACATCATCCCCGGTAACGACGACGCTATCCGCGCTATCAAGCTTATCGCAGGAGCTCTTGCAGACGCTGTTATCGAAGGCAGACAGGGCGAACAGATCGGCGAAGCTGATGAAGCAGCAAAGACCGAGGCTGAAGAAGCAGAGGATGCAGAAGCAAACGCATAAGCTTTTGCTTTGCACGTAAAGATATAACGAAAGGAAAGGTAATAACCATGGCAATACAGATATCCGCAAAGGACGTAGCTGAGCTCAGAAAGAAGACCGGCTGCGGCATGATGGAATGTAAGAAGGCTCTCGTAGAAGCAGAGGGCAATTTTGACGAGGCCGTAAAGGTCCTCAGAGAAAAAGGACTTGCTGTTGCCGCTAAGAAGGCAGACAGAATTGCAGCAGAGGGCGTTGTTGATATACTCGTTGAAGGCAACACAGCCGCTATTATCGAAGTTAACTCTGAAACAGACTTCGTTGCAAAGAACGAATCCTTTAAGGAATTCGTAAAGAATATTCTTAAGACAATCATTGCTGAAAGACCTGCAAACGTTGCAGAGCTTCTCGCGAAGAAGTATGACGCTGAAATGACAGTTGAAGCAAAGCTTAAGGACATGATCTTCACAATCGGTGAAAACATGAACATCCGCCGTTTCGATGTTGTTGACGGCACACTCAGCACATATATCCACGGTAACGGCCAGACAGGTATCATTATCAACTTTGAAGCTGATGATGCAGCAAAGAACAATGCAGGTTTTGCAGAATTTGCAAAGAACATCGCACTCCAGTGCGCAGCTATGCCCGTTCTTTACCTTGATAAGGAATCCGTTCCCGCAGCAGACGTTGAAGAGGAAAAGCAGGTTCTTATAGCACAGATCAAGAACGATCCCAAGAACGCATCCAAGCCTGAAAACATCATCGAAAAGATGGTACAGGGTAAGATCGGCAAGTTCTATGAAAAGAACTGCCTTACAGAGCAGGGCTACGTTAAAGACGACGATATTACCGTTGCACAGTACGTAGCAAAGACTGCTAAGGAATTCGGCGGAAACATCAAGATCAAGTCCTATACAAAGTATGAAAAGGGCGAAGGTCTTGAAAAGAGAGAAGACGACCTTGCAGCAGAAGTGGCAAAGCTAGTTAACGGCTGATAAAGTCAAAAATAAAAATTCACTATTCACAATGCAATCAAATTACCCCGTCGGAGTACCGACGGGGTAATTTTTATATCTTGGAATAAAAATGCCGTTATCGGCAAAAATACATTTAAGTGTTGCTGCACGAGAGTTGACATTTTGCCGATAATGTGATATAATTACAGCAGATGTGGAGGTGGTTATATGATATTTCTATCCGTAAAAGAGATTGCGAAAAAATGGAATATGTCTGAGCGAAGCGTCAGAAATTATTGTGCATCAGGCCGTGTGCAGGGAGCTTTCCTTACGGGGAAGACATGGAATATTCCGGAAAATGCTAAAAAACCCGAGAGGGTTAATAAAAGCAAAAGTGCACCGAAGACTTTGCTTGATATTTTAAAAGAGGAAAAACAAAGTCAGGTCAGCGGGGGGATTTATCATAAAATACAGATCGAACTCACGTATAATTCCAACCATATAGAAGGCAGTCGCCTTACTCACGACCAGACGAGATATATTTTTGAAACGAATACTGTGGGCATTACCGATGAGGGAGTTCGTGTTGACGATATTATAGAAACTACCAACCATTTCCGTAGTATCGACGAAATTATTGAAAATGCAAAATCGTGTCTTAGCGAGAAGTTTATTAAGAATCTGCATTTTATCCTGAAAACAGGAACAAGCGATGCCAAAAAGGATTGGTTTGCAGTTGGTGATTATAAAAAAATGCCAAATGAAGTTGGCGGTATGGATACAACTTTGCCAGAAGACGTGTCGGAAGACATGAAAAAACTTCTTGCCGATTATAACTGTAAAGAGAATGTAGGACTTCATGATATAATTGAGTTTCACGTGCGCTTTGAGCGAATACACCCGTTTCAGGACGGCAACGGCCGTGTTGGCAGACTTATCATGTTCAAGGAGTGCCTGAAACACGGTATTGTACCTTTTATTATTGAGGACGATATCAAAATGTTTTATTATCGTGGATTAAAAAAATGGAGCAGAGAAAAGGGATACCTAACCGACACATGCCTCTCAGCACAGGATAAATTTAAAAAGTATCTTGATTATTTCAGGATTGATTATAAAGAAAATTGAATATCAGCTAAGAAAAACACCGGCGTTTTTGATTATGCCGGTGTTTTTGATATAAATTGTGTAGCAACTGATGAGGGAAACATTACGTTATTTAATAATGCCTGCTTCACGAAGATCGTTGTCTGTAATTTCGCCTTTTCTGCGTTCGTACCTTCTTATAAATGATTCCATTAAGTAAGATATCTGAACACTAGTGCTTCGCGAATAAAATTCAGCAACGTATTGAACTTTGTGAAGGATATTCGGATCAACGATCAGATTAAAATGCTTTTTACCTTTCATATGTATCTCCTTTCAAGAAAATTTTCAGAGGCACCGTTTTATGCGCGCAAATAAAAAAGTGCGCTCCAACGAGGGAACGCACCGAAAAAGTGTTCCTCTCGTTGCTGCGACGCAATCTTCCCCATCACAAGGTATAGACAAAGGAGAGAAAACACCTTTTACCAAGATAATTTTCCCTTGTGACAGTTAAAATATTCGATTACGTCGCATTTATATTATACCACAACAAAAAAATAAATGCAAGCATTAGGCGCCTAAAAATGAAAATAATTGTATATTTTGCAAATTTTTGTTTGAGCACAAAGCCTCCCTTCGGGGGAGATGTCATGCTTTTTGCGTGGCGGAGAGGCCTTCCCTTCATCATAATCGTAGATTTTAACCTCTCAGTCATCTAACGTTGACAAGCTCCAAGGAACGTACTTTGTGTGTTATTATCAAAGCGAGAGCCTTTTTGTGCTTTTTTCGATAGTTTTGGCTATATGTTTGTAATTGTGTAAAAAAATTTTTAAGGGACTCCTTCAGTTGTTGACATCTCTAAAAAGTGTGGTATAATTATATTTAATATATATTTTTATAGTAAGAGGACGAAAAAATGCCTGAAAATAATGAAAAAAACATAAAGGGCGGTATAAGCGTTGAAACCGCCAATATTTTCCCCGTTATAAAAAAATGGCTTTATTCCGAGAAGGAAATTTTTGTGCGCGAGCTCGTTTCTAACGCATGCGATGCCGCAACAAAAATGAAAAGACTATCTTCTCTTGGCGAAGTTAAAGGGCTCGAAGACGAAAAATATCGTATTGACGTTAGCGTTTCTAAAAATCTTCGTACGATCACCGTTAAGGACAACGGTATCGGTATGAGCGAAGCCGAGGTTGAAAAATACATCTGTCAGATGGCGCTTTCGGGTGCTCTTGACTTTATCGAAAAATACGAGGGAGAGGCACAGAATGCAAATAACGGCATTATCGGTCACTTTGGCCTGGGCTTTTATTCTGCTTTTATGGTCAGCGACAGAGTTGACGTTATTACCAAATCGTATACGGATGCTCCCGCAGTAAAATGGAGCTGCAGCGAGGCGGGCGAATATGAGATGTCAGAGGATAACAGAGAAGAGCGCGGCACTGAGATAATACTCTACGTAAACGACGAGGGTAAGGAGTATTTAAATGCATATAAGCTAAAAGAAGTGCTCGAAAAGTACTGCGCGTTCATGCCTGTTGAAATCTACTTCACAGATGAAGATACTGATAAAAAAGAGGACGAAGCCGAAGCACCGATAAACGATACAACCCCGCTTTGGCTCAAAAATCCCTCTGATTGTACAAAAGAGGAATATACCGAGTTTTACCGCAAGGTGTTTAACGATTACAGAGAGCCGCTTTTCTACATACATCTGAATGTAGACTATCCTCTCAATTTTAAGGGAATACTTTATTTTCCCAAGCCCTCGCACGAGTATGACAGCCTGGAGGGACAGGTTAAACTTTACTATAATCAGGTTTACGTTGCCGATAACATCAAAGAGGTAATACCCGAGTTTCTGCTCTTGTTAAAGGGTGTGCTTGATTGCCCGGAGCTTCCGCTTAACGTATCGAGAAGCTATCTGCAGAACAGCGGATACGTTTCAAAAATATCCTCTCACATAGTAAAGAAGGTTGCCGACAAGATAAACTCTCTGTTTAATACACAGCGAGAGGAGTTTGAAAAGCTTTGGCGTGATATAAAAACATTTGTAGAGTACGGTGCACTTCGTGACCGCAAGTTCTTTGACCGTATACTCCCCTCGGTTATATGGGAAAAGACGTCGGGTGAGTACGTGACACTTGAAGACTATCTTGACGGTGCAAAAGAAAAGCATGAAAACACCGTGTACTATACGACCGACAAGGTATCTCAGGCTCAGTATGTTTCAATGTTTGAAAACGAGGGCATTGATGTTGTAATACTTGACACGGTTATCGAAAATCAGTTTATAACGCTTATAGAAAATGAAAAGAAAGTAAAGTTTATAAGAGTAGACTCGGACGTTGCAGGGTCTCTCAAGGCTGACGGAGAAGCCGGCGACGAGCCTGCCCTTACCGAGCTTATGAGAAAAATAAGCGCAAAAGAAAAGCTTGAAGTAAAATATGAGCTTTTGAAGGATACTTCCACACCTGCTCTTTTAAATATATCCGAAGAAGCAAGACGTATGGAAGACATGATGCGTATGTACCGTATCAGCATGGGCGACGAGTCGCCGATCTTGCCCGAGAGCGAGTATACGCTTGTTATAAACAAATCAAGTAGTCTTATCAAGCATATAATCGATATTCTTCCAACAGATGTGGCACGTGCAGAGCGGATTGCAAGACAGATGTATTCGCTTGCACTTCTTTCTCAGCGCAGGCTGACTGCAGAAGAACTTAAAAGCTTCTTGGCGCAAAGCTATGAAGTGCTTGAGAAGCTATAATGAACAGAATAAGAAAGAGTGCGCTTGACACGATAGGCTCAAACGCATTTGAAAATTCAAAGTCATTGGCAAGCAAGCTTGAAATGAGGTTGGGTGCAATTGACAGCGCAGTTTCGCTTGCTGAAATAGGGCAGAAGCTTAAAATTGCAGACGCAGAGCTTGCAGCTATTTATAAAATTCAGCTTTCGCAGAATGCGCAGATCATTTTCGAATCTGCAACGCCGAAGAAAAGCCGCAGACACATAAAATCATATTCGCAGGCGATATCAGTTGCGGATACGATTGTTTTGTCAAGAATGATACTTGAAAGAGTGGGGCGCGACAGCGGGTTTAGCGGAGTAAGGCTTCTTGAAAATGAAAGCCAGGCTATGCTTCCTGACGATATAAAGATAGTATACAGAAAAGCAAGAGGGGCAGATATAGCTTTTGAAAAGTTTTCGTCCCTCATCCCCGACTGCGCGGCGCTTTACCGCGATACGTTCCTTTCTGTATGCGATGCCGTGGCGCTTGGCGAAGCGGACATGTGTATACTTCCGTATGAGAATACCGACGACGGCAAACTTAACAGCTTTTACAGGCTTATTGAAGGCTTTGATTTAAAAATAGCGGCGTCATGCAGTGTAAAGTCGCTTGACCGTGAAGACAGAACGAGATATCTTTTGTTATCTAAGAGCTTAAGCGGAATTTCCAACGTATCGGGTGTTACGGACTTTGAATTTCTGCTTTCCGACAGATTCGATTCAACACTGACGCGTGCCATGAGTGCGGCACATTTGCTCGGACTTGAAATAAGGAGCATAGATACAGTTGTATGCGAAAGCTCTCTAACCGTTTTTGATATTCGCGTAAGCTCAAAAGCAAGAGCACTTGATGAATACATATTGTATTTAAAACTTGACGATGTTGACTTTACACCCCTTGGGATTTTTGCACAGATCGATTGATGGAGCTAAAGGATTATGAAAAAAACTGTAACGTATAAAACGCATGGTACATGTTCGCGCGCTATTGAAATAGAGCTTGACGGTGATATTGTACAAAGTGTAAAATTTATAGGCGGATGCGACGGAAATACACACGGAATAGCAAGTCTTGTGTGCGGAATGAATATAAATGAAGTTATAAAGCGGCTTGAGGGAATCAGGTGCGGATTTAAAAACACTTCATGCCCCGACCAGCTTGCACACGCTCTTAAAGAACAACTTGAAGCGTAAATAATGAAAGGACATACGAAAGGACATAATACAATGATAAGTTATCTTGAAAATTATAAGCGCTGGGTTGAAAACGACTCACTTGACACGGAAATGAAGCGCGACCTTGCAACGATAGAGGGCAAGGATGATGAGATAAAATACCGCTTTTCAAAGCGCCTTGATTTCGGAACGGCAGGACTCAGAGGCACAATGAAGGCAGGCCTTAACGCTATGAATATATATACCGTTGCGCAGGCAACGCAGGGCTTTGCTGACCTTATTATAAAAGTTTGCGGCCGCGAGCGCCCCGTTGTGGTTGCGTGCGATTCACGTAATAATTCAGAGCTTTTTGCAAAAACGACGGCATGCGTGTTTGCGGCAAACGGATTAAAGACTTATATATTTAATGAGCTTCGTCCGACACCCGTGCTTTCTTTCGCTGTCCGTGAGCTTTCCTGTATTGCAGGTGTTAATATAACCGCTTCTCATAATCCCAAGGAATACAACGGATATAAGGCATATTGGGAGGATGGCGCACAGCTTCCGCCCGACCACGCCGCTACAGTTGCAGAATTTATAGATAAGATTGATATTTTTGACGGCGCAAAGCTTGTTGATTTTGACTCTGCCGTTGAAAAGGGAGATATTATAGTACTTGGTCATGATTTTGACGAGAAGTATATGGAAAAGGTGCTTGCCGAAGCAGTTTATCCTGAGGCTGTCAAAGCAGTCAGCGATGATTTTGGCGTAGTATATACTCCTCTTTGCGGAACGGGATACAGACTTGTTCCCGAGGTGCTTTCGCGCGCAGGATTCAAGAAGATATATACTGTTGACAGGCAGATGAAGCCCGACGGTAATTTTAAGGATATAAGATTCCCCAACCCCGAATTCCCCGAAGTTTTTGAGGAGGGTGTTCTCCTTGCAGAGGAGAAGGGATGCGACCTTATTATTGCAACAGACCCCGATGCAGACCGTGTCGGTATCATGATAAAGGGAGCAGACGGCAAATTTTCCACGATCTCGGGTAATCAGGTTGGCGCTCTGCTTATAGAATATATTGCAACCGCATACGAGGAAACAGGCACTATGCCCGAGAATCCTTACGTTGTAAAAACAATAGTAACAACAGAGCTTGCTGCAAAAATATGTGAGGCTCATAATATAAGAATATTCAACGTTCTGACAGGCTTTAAGTTTATCGGTGAGGTTATCAAAAAGCTTGAGGTTACAGGCCATGATAACTACCTGCTCGGATTTGAAGAAAGCTATGGATACCTCAAGGGCACATATGCACGCGATAAGGACGCTGTTGTTGCAACTATGCTTATAGCCGAGATGGCTGCTTACTACCGCGGCCGCGGTATGACTCTTGCAGATGCACTCGAAAGTCTTTATAAGCGCTACGGATACTATATGGAGGCTTCGAAGAGCATCGTTATGGACGGCCTTGACGGAGTTGAACGTATGCGTGATCTTATGAACTCTTTGAGAAACGATCCGCCCGTTAATATATGCGGACACGATGTTGTTGAATTCAGGGATTATTTAAGCGATACGGTAAGGAAAAAGGGAAGTGACGGCGTTGAGTCAACAAACCTTCCGTCATCTGACGTTTTGTATTTTATTCTTGATAATGGCGACCGCCTTGTAATAAGACCGTCGGGAACAGAGCCGAAGGTCAAGGTTTATATGCTTGCATGTAGTGAGAGTGCACAGGAAACGCAGGAAAAACTTGCAAAATACAAGGAATATACCAAGAGCTGGTCGAAATAAGCTTTGTTTGTTCATCATTGTTAAAACATAAGCTTTTCAACTAAAAAGGTGAGTTATTATGAATTTTGAAAACTTGAAGGAAACGACTGTAAACTCCAAGGAGCTATTTCGCGGAGTTGTAGCTAATTTGTTCATAGACGAGGTAGAACTGCCCGACGGTTCACACTCTACACGTGAGTATTTAAAGCATAACGGCGCAGTTGCCGTTATTCCCGTGGACGATGATGGCAACGTTTATCTCGTTAATCAGTATCGGTATCCGTTTTCGCGCGTGATGACCGAGATTCCCGCAGGAAAGCTTGATACACCCGATGAGGATCCTTTTGAAGCGGCGAAGCGCGAGCTAAGAGAGGAAACGGGCTTTACGAGTAAGAAGATCACATTTCTCGGAGAGTTTATAGGAAGTGCTGCAATAATCGGTGAAACAATATACGTGTACCTTGCGCAGGATCTTGTAGCAGGCAAACAGGATCTTGACCGCGACGAATTTTTAAACGTGATAAAAATGCCTCTTGACAAACTCGTTAAAAAGATAATGGACGGAGAAATCGCCGACGGTAAAACTCTTTATGCAGCGCTGAAGGTTGATAAAATGTTTAATGAAAAACAGATCTGAAAAATCGTTTAAGGTCTTATATCTTTGCGGACTTATATCGGCGTTTTTAAGCTTTTTGATACTGATGCCGAAAAGCATGCCTATATATTTAAACAGCTCGCCGTTTCCGGATGATATTTTTTTAAAAAGCTCGACATCCGAAAAGCTTGATCCCAGAAGAGTATCTCTTTGGCTTGATGATGAGCTGTATGCCAAAAACGCATATCTTTGCAGTATTGATACACGTAGTGTTATCGCGGAAAAATCGAGCGACGTACGGGTTAGCCCCGCATCGCTTACAAAGATAATGACGGCGATTGTGATACTGGAAAACTCTGATGATCTTGATATAAGCGTAAGTGTTCCCGCAAGCGTATATAACAAGCTTTACAGCGAGGGCGCGGCTATGGCAGGCTTTGAGCCGGGCGAGAAGGTAACGCTTTATGATCTTCTTCACGGTATATTGTTGCCATCGGGCGCTGAGGCCGCCGCCGCCGCCGCAATACAGGTGGCAGGCAGCGAAGAAAAGTTTGTTGATATGATGAATGAAAAGGCTCTTGAAATGGGCCTTTCGAATACGCGTTTTGAGAATATATACGGTTTTGATGATAAAGACCATTATTCCAATGCGAGTGAACTTGCACAGATACTTATGTACGCTATTGAAAACGAGACATTTTGCGAGATAGCAGGTAAAGAAAGTTATAAGGTTGCCCCTACAAACAAGCATCCTGACGGCTTTACGATGAAAAGTACCGTATTTGCTAAAATAGGCGGTAAATCACCTGAAGAAGCCGTGATACTCGGCGGAAAAACAGGTTTCACTTATGATGCCGGCCTATGCCTTGCAACGTATGCCCAAAAGGGCGATGAGATGTACGCGGCAGTTGTACTGGGTGTCACGGGGACACACAGAACGCCGCAGTATCAGGTGGACGATACTATGTATCTTTACAATTTGATAAAATGAATCTAAACCTCCCGATAAGTGTGCCCGCAACAGAGCGGGTGCCCAAAAGGGAGGTTTTTTATGTCAGGATTTGCATATATGTCATAAACTGTAACAGACGGAGCAGAAAGCTTCGCTATTTATATAGATCGGTAAATCCGATATGGAGAAAAGTATGACGATTGCAGATTACAGTGAAAACTCTTATTTTGCGGCCGCCAATTCGCGTGACGGCTTCATTTCTTTTTTTGATAAAATTTTTTCTCCCGAAGAGCTTGATTTTCTCTACATAATAAAGGGCGGCAGCGGATGCGGTAAAAGCAGACTTATGAGAGAGGTGGCTCTTGAAGCGGAGAAACGCGGCGAAACTGTTGAATATTTTTATTGTTCTTCCGACCCGAAAAGCCTTGACGGAATAATTATGAAAGAAAGAAAGATCGGCATCATAGACGGCACTTCTCCGCACGTGTGCGAGCCGACTCTTCCGGGATGCTTTGATGAAATAATTAACCTGGGAGCGTTTTGGGATAACCGTGTTCTGAAAGAAAGACGCGGCGAGATATGCGAGCTTGTAAAAGAGAAGAAAAGGCTTTATAAAAGCGCGTATTCCTATCTTTCTGTATCAGGCAAGCTTGAAGCAATACGCGACAGTCTTCTTTCCGGCGGACTCAAAAGTGAAAAGCTTAACCTGTGGGCGGAACGGTTTTGCAAGAGATTTGGATCAAGCAAGGATCTGTGTGAAAGAATAAGGCTTACTCAAACGATAAGCAGCCTTGGTAAAATAAATCTTAACAGCTTTTATCTTTGTGCAGACAGACATTTTGTTGTAAATGATCCATTGCATATTTCGCATGTTGTGTTTGATGCTATAAAGAACGCGGCGCACTTCCGTAAGATCGGCATGATGATTTCTTACGATCCGATAGACACAAAAAAGATAAACGGACTTTATTTTACAGACAGCAAGGTATCCGTAACACTTGCAAATGAACAGAATCCTGTATATGAAGATCTGATTATAAATACAGAGCGCTTCTTCGAGCGTGACATGTACAAAGAGGTAAGGCAGAGAGCACGGTATATTGGGAAATGTGCTGATATTATGTGCACGTGTGCAATTGATGCTATGAAAAACATAACCGCCCTCCACCAAAAACTTGAAGAGATCTATATATCCTCAATGAATTTTGATGCAAAAGAAGAGCATACAAAAGAACTGATAAAGAAGATATTTGATTGATTAACTTAGTATGAAAAAACGCATCCGAACATCCGGGTGCGTTTTTTAGTTAAAAAGCGATGAAAAACGGCGATAAAAACAACTTATTTTTAAGTATTTTTTGCTAAAAAATGCGGAAATCTCTTTTTAAACCCAAAAATATTATTTTAAACATCATAGTGCTTGTATTATACAAAAAAATTCATAGATTGTATTTGAAATTTGCCGTTATATATGATATAATTATAATAATTATTTATTATTTTAATATAAACCGATATTATGAAGGAGGGGTCATTGTGAATATAGTACAGTCGATGAGAGAAGCCGTTTCGTTTGTTGTTGCGGTTTTATCGGGCATAAGAATAATTGACATTATCGACGTTCTTATAGTGTCGGTTCTTTTGTACTATGTGTACAGATTTATTCGTGACAGAAGGGCGGGCAGACTTGCGCTCGGCGTAGTACTTCTTGTTTTGTTTATGATGATAAGCGAGATCACGAATATGTATGCTATGAGCTTTATAATGGAGAACGTTTTCCAGGTAGGGATCATAGCGCTTATTATAGTTTTCCAGCCGGAGCTCAGAAGCGCGCTTGAAAAAATGGGTGCTGAGCCTTTCAGAACGCTTAAAATTGGCGACAGGCAGGAAAATAATGACGGCACACGTGAACTGATTGGCGCCGTAACGTCAGCAGTTTGTGACATGTCTCTGGAAAAAACGGGAGCCCTTATAGTTATAGAGCGAAATACAAAACTTGGAGACATAATAAAAACAGGTACGGTTATTGATGCAAAGGCAGACCCCTTTCTCATCAAAAATATATTTTATAACAAAGCGCCTCTTCACGACGGTGCAGTTGTTGTTCGTGATGCACGGATCTGCGCGGCAGGATGCTTCTTGCCTCTTTCGTCTAATCCTGAGATCATAAAGGATCTCGGTACGCGTCACAGAGCAGGAATAGGAATGAGTGAAAACAGCGATGCGGTTGTTGTGATCGTGTCTGAAGAAACGGGAACGATATCAACGGCGATTGACGGAAAACTTGTAACAAATTACAGTTATCAGACTCTCAAGAAATTCCTTGAAGGTGAACTTATTACCGAAGAAGAAGCAAATTCACGCAAGAAACAGTTTAAGAATATACTGCATAAAAATCAAAAAGACAAAAAAAGCAAGTAATATCCTGACAACAGCTTGACATGCAAGAAATATACAAAAAGGGTACGGTCATAAAATGAACGAATCTCAGAAGAACAATACAGTTGAAGAAAAGAATAATCAGAATAAGCCGGTAAATAAGAAAAACGATACCGGAGCGCGCATACTTTGCCTTGTCGGGGCGATGCTTATATGGTTTTATGCCGTAAGCTCGCAAACGATAATTGAGGATACGCGTTTTGCATCTATTCCCGTAAAACTTATGAGTGTTGATACACTTGAGGAAGAATACGGAATGACGGTTATAAGCGGATACGATTATAACGTTGACGTAACGCTTTCGGGAACGAGAAGTGAGCTCAGCCGTATAGATGCTGACGATATATCTGCTTACGTTGATCTTTCACAGATAGAAACTGCAGGAACGTATTCTCTTGATCTTCGTGTTTCTGCTCCCGGCGGTGTGAGCGTTAAGGAACTTTCAGCCAATTACGTTGACGTATACGTTGACAAGCGCTCTTCCAAAAACGTTGAGATAAGAATCAACCCGATATACATGATAGAATCAAACTATCTGCTCGGAACACCTAAGGCAGATATAGAAACAGTGACTGTAACAGGCCCTGCAGACGTGCTTTCCCAGATAACTCACGCACAGGTAACCGTTGACGTAGGAAAACTGACAAAAACGGTGACTACAACAGGAAGTATAGTGCTGTATGCAGGCGGCACGCCGGTAACTAACCCATATGTTAAAACAACACAAAGCGATGTTACGGTAGTTGTCCCTGTATATACCGAAAAGGAAGTTGACCTTGCAGTCGAATTCAAGCACGGCTATTTTAACGAGAAGAACTCGAAGATAACCATTGAGCCTTCAAGTATCCGAATCAAAGGCGATCCTACCGAGCTTGATAAAATAAATACGCTTCACATAATGACGATTGATGAAAAGTCTATCAGCGCGACAACAACCTCAAGAACCGCAATTATTGAGTTGCCCGACGGTATAGAGAGCGTTTATGGAGTAGACAGTGCAACGGTTACGATAAACCAGATTGGCGTCAGCACTCGTGAGATAAACGTTAAAAATATTACCGTGAAGAATCCCGAGGGTCTTAATTACAGCATAGCGCGCGACAGTGTAAACGTAATGCTTCGCGGCGGATCCGGATCGCTTGCGCTTGTCAGCGAATCAAATATTTCTCTCGAAGCGGACCTCAGCTACTATGCAAAGGCATCGGGACGTGTTAGCGTACCGGTTAAGATCATATTGCCGAACAGCCTCTCGTCCTCGGTATACGAAATAGGCGAATATACGCTTGAGTTTGATATTAAGTAAAAACAAAGTTGAAAGGCAGTAGTTATGGATAACAGAATAGTTATAAGAAGCATAAAGCTGCCTTTTGACACTCATGAAAAAGAGGCGCTTGACGCTGCTTTTATAAAGGCCAAAAAGGCAGGTATCAAGCTTGACAGATCAAGCCTTCATATACACAAAAGATCAGTTGACGCAAGACGCGGCAGATCGAAAGATTCAAAACCCAGCTTTATATATTCCGTGATTGGAATCATTGATTCTTTACCGACAAAAGAAAAACTGTTATCGATAGATGCAGTCTTGCTTGGCGAAGATGAAGATACCCCTATCTTTGGAAGTGAGAAAATAGAGGGCAGACCGATAATAGTGGGCATGGGCCCTTGCGGAATGTTTGCCTCCCTTATTCTTGCAAAATACGGATACAGACCGATAGTTATTGAGCGCGGAGCAGATGTGGAAAACCGCCGCAGGGCAATTGAGCGCTTTTACAGCACGCACGTGCTTGAAGAGAGCAATATACAGTTTGGCGCAGGCGGAGCAGGTACGTTTTCGGACGGGAAGCTTGTTACGAGAATAAATGATCCGAAATGCTCGTTCGTTCTTAAAACTATGCATGAGCTTGGCGCACCCCAAGAGGTATTGTATATGGCAAAGCCTCACGTTGGCACGGATAAGCTGTTTGACGTTGTAAATGCTGCTGATGAAAGAATACGCGAGCTTGGGGGCGAAATCAGATATAACACGTGTCTGTGTGATATAAGCGTAAAAAACGGGAAGCTTGACAAGGCGGTGCTTTCAGACGGGAGTGTATTTTCCGACCCGGTTCTTGTGCTTGCAATAGGACACAGCGCAAGAGACACATACGAAATGCTATATGAACGCGGAGTTACCATGACGGCTAAGCCGTTTTCGGTAGGTGTCCGCGTTGAACATTTTCAGAAAAGTGTTGATGAGTCGCTTTACGGTGAGTATGCCGGCGATCCGAGGCTTCCGGCAGGAGAATATAATCTCTCATACAGAAAGGCAGATCGGGGCGTGTATACGTTCTGTATGTGCCCGGGCGGCGAGGTGGTTGCCGCAGCAAGCGAGGACGGCGGTGTTGTAACCAACGGTATGAGCAGATATAAAAGAGACGGGCTTAATGCAAATGCGGCGATCGCGGTTTCGGTATTGCCTGAGGACTTTGGCAACACGCCTCTGGACGCAATAGCCTATCAGAGAAATCTTGAGCGGTCGGCATATAAGCTTGGCGGCTTGAACTTCGCGGCACCGTGCATGACTGTGGGCGATTTTATTGAAGGTAAGGAATGTGGATTGTCTGAACCGGCTACCGTTATGCCGACGTACATGAATGGTAATATAAAACCGGCGCCGATTCAAAAGCTTTTTGCACCTTATGTGAATGGTATGCTCTTATCGGGGCTTAGTGATTTTGCAAGAAAGATGAGATGTTTTTCTGATAAAAACGCTATTCTTACAGGTGTTGAAACGAGAACGTCAGCGCCGCTGAGGATACTCAGGACAGACGAATATACGGCTTTAGGCATAAAGAATCTTTATCCGTGCGGAGAGGGCGCGGGGTATGCGGGCGGAATAACGAGCGCCGCTGTTGACGGAATTAATATTGCTTATGCGATCATGAAAAAATGGTCACCGCAGGATTAAAAATTCAATAAAACGGGTTATTTAAACCCTGAAAATATAGCAGGAAATATGAAATGCAGTCTTTGAAAAAAAGTTATAAACAACCGAAGAGAGTATGGGCATGCAGCGAGCATTCTCTTGAAGAAAATGAAATAATTGAACGAATAGCAAAAAGCCTCGGTATAAGAAGCGTTACTGCAGGTCTTATATACGACCGCACGGGTAAAGCGGGAATTGAAGCGGCAAACGCATTTATCCGAGAAGGGGATTATTATCACGATCCCTTTCTGATGAAGGATATGTCCCTTGTATGCGACCGTATACTTAAAGCTATAGCAAAGCACGAAAAGGTTACAGTTTACGGAGATTATGACGTTGACGGTGTAACGTCTGTTTCGATGCTTTTGATGTATTTAAGGTCACGAGGACTTGAAGACTGCATGTATTATATACCATGCAGGATCGGAGAGGGATACGGGCTGAGCCGCATGGCTATCGACAAGGTGCGTGACAGCGGCTCGACGCTTATTATAACGGTTGATACGGGAATAACGGCATTCGAAGAAATAGAATATGCAAAAAAACTTGGCATTGATACGGTGGTCACAGACCATCATGAGTGTAGCCGCAGTATAGATTCTCATATGATTCTGCCCGATGCACCTTGCATAGATCCTAAGAGAGATGACTGTACATATCCCTTCAAGGAACTTGCAGGAGTCGGCGTGGCATTTAAGCTGATATGCGCGCTTGAAATGCGCATAAGTAAGACCGATTTTGAAACTGCATCAAAAGCTCTTGCCGACAAATTCGGAGAGCTCGTTGCGATCGGAACGGTTGCTGACGTGATGCCGCTTGTGGACGAAAACCGAACGATAGTAAAGAAAGGCCTTGAAAATATGCGCTCCCCTCGCTTTGTGGGAACTCGCGAGCTTCTCGGCGTTTGCGCAGGTGTGGACTATGCCGCAGAGAATATCAAAAAGCTTACGGCATCTCTTATAAGTTTTACGCTTGCACCGCGCATAAATGCAGTTGGAAGAATGTCAAATGCTTCAGAAGCAGTAGAGCTTTTTATAAGTGATAACAGTGCAGACGCTGCAGACAGAGCGGCTATGCTTTGCAGTATTAATACACTTCGCCAGCAGGAAGAAAACAAAATTCTTGACGAGGCGCTTGAAAAAATTTCACAGGCAGAAAGCGGCGACAGGGTAATAGTGCTTGACAGCGATACGTGGCACCACGGAGTTGTCGGCATAGTTGCTTCACGTATAAGCGAAAGATACGCTTTACCGTGTATTCTTATTTCCTTTGAGGGTAACACAGGAAAAGAAGCCGGCGAGAATGATATAGGAAAAGGCTCTGGCAGAAGTATAAAGGGTCTTGATCTTGTAAAAGCGCTCGATGCTTCCAGAGATACGCTTGTAAAATTCGGCGGACATGAGCTTGCGGCAGGACTTAGTGTTGAGAGGAGCAGGCTTGAAGAATTTAAGAAGAAAATAAACGAATATGCCAAGACTGTGATAAGTGACATCGAACTTGAACAGCGCCTCGAAGCTGATGCCAAGATAAAAATAGAAGAGCTTGACCGTGAACAGATAGAAGAACTTTATATGCTTGAGCCGTACGGCCAGTCAAATCCTGCTCCGAGATTTATTATCGAGTCTTTGAAAGTTGACGAGATATATCCGCTTAAAGAAGGAAAGCACGTAAAACTTTCGCTTTCAGACGGCAGACGTTCTGTAACCGCATTATGGTTTGGGATGAATTATGCCGACATGGAATTTGCTGTGGGCGACGTTATTGACGTATATGCAGGGGCAGAGCTCAACGAATTTATGGGTAAGGTAAGCGTACAGCTTCATATAAAAGATGCAAAGCTTTCAAGAGAGTCTGAAGAAAAACTGGCTTTTGAAGAATCGACATATAAAGCCGCTCTTCACGGAGGTGAAATATCATACGATATGATACCCAGCAGAGACGATTTTGCGGCCGTATACAGATACCTCAGGTCTAATGTAAATGAGAACGGTATTTATAATTATAACGTAATATGCGCGCATGCTCGCTTAAAACAAAAGCTTGAATATATAAAGCTTCGCGCTGTGCTTGATATTATGTGTGAGCTTTCGCTTATAAGTTATTTTGCGATAGACGAAAAGTATTGCAGGATAGAGCTTAGCGGACGCCCGGGCAAGGTAGACCTTGAGTCGTCGGAATTATTTATGACACTTAAACGCAGAGCAAACAAATGATCTGCAATATATAGTAAGCGGGATCACGGGAAATATTCTGTGAAATCAGAGATGTCTGTCCGCGGAAGGAAAATTTATGTATAAAGAAATTGAAACGCTTCTTGCCACGCTTGAAAAAACGGGTAAGAACTATGATATTGAAAAGATAAAGAAAGCATACAGGTACGCAAGCGAACTGCACGAAGGACAGTTCAGGGTAAGCGGAGAGCCGTATATAAGCCACCCGATCGCCGTTGCTGAGATACTTGCAGGACTTGAACTTGATACAGACTCCGTGTGTGCAGCGCTTTTACACGATACAGTTGAGGACTGTTCTGATAAAACAAACCTTGACTTTATTGAAAAAGAGTACGGAAGCGAGGTTGCGCTTTTAGTTGACGGTCTTACAAAGGACGTACAGTTCAACGTTGCAGACAAGGAAGAAGCAGAAATAGAAAATCTGCGTAAAATGCTTATAGCTATGTCTAAAGACATACGCGTAATATTTATTAAACTTTGCGACAGAGTTCACAATATGCGTACTCTTGATGCAAAGCCCGAGGCGAAAAGACGTGAGACTGCGCTTGAAACGATGCACGTTTTTGCGCCGCTTGCGCACAGACTCGGTATGCAGAAGATAAAGCAGGAGCTTGAGGGTCTCTCGCTTTCCTATCTTGATCCGATCGGATTTGATGAGGTCAGAGGGGATATTGACCGAAAATACGGACAAAACAGAGACTTTATTGAAAGATGCCGCGAGAGCGTATCCGCAAAGCTTAATGAATATAATATCAAGTTTACTCTTGAGGGACGTGTCAAGACGGTTTACAGTATCTATAAGAAAATGTATAACCAGAACAAAAGCTTTGACGAGATATACGACTTTTACGCGCTTCGTATTATCGTTGATACGGAGCTTGAATGTTATACGGTTCTCGGTATAATGCACGAGATATACAAGTCTATACCCGGCCGATTCAAGGACTATATATCAACACCTAAGCCCAATCTTTACCGTTCGCTTCATACCACGGTTATCGGACACGACGGCATACCATTCGAAGTTCAGATAAGAACACGTGAGATGCATCAGATAGCAGAGTACGGTATCGCCGCGCACTGGAAATATAAATCCGGCGGAATCAAGAGCAGGGAAGAAGTTGACCGCAAACTTGAGTGGGTTGCAAAGCTTATTGAAACAAACGACGAAACAATGGATCCGGATGAGTTCTTAAGCACTCTCAAAATTGATATTTTCCATGATGAAACATTTGTGTTCACCCCCAAGGGCGACGTTATCGTGCTTCCGCAGGGAGCAACGCTTATCGACTTTGCATATGCGATACACTCTGCTGTTGGAAACAAGATGATCGGTGCCAAGATAAACGGAGCTATTGCACCTATAGACAGTATTCCGAAAAACGGTGAGATCGTTGAGATACTGACAAACTCCTCATCCAAAGGACCGAGCAGAGACTGGCTCAAGATCGTTAAGACCAGCGAAGCGAGAACAAAGATAAGACAGTGGTTCAAAAAGGAAAAGAGAAGCGAAAATATTGTTGTCGGCCGTTCGGAAATTGATAAAGAATTTAAAAAGTACGGCAGAGCATACACGGATGCACAACGCTCTGAGATACTTACTAACGTTGCAACACGAATGGGTATCAAGAGCGAGGACGATCTTTGCAATACCATAGGCTATGGGGGACTTTCTGTATCCAAAATATCAGGAAGACTTAAGGACGAGTTTGACCGCATTGTTCTTCCTACGGTACAGACTGTTGTGAAAACTCCCGAGCAGATCGTAACGCAGATGCCTACAAAGAGGCATAAATCGGGCGGCGGTATAATTGTTGACGGTCAGAGCGGATGCCTCGTTAAATTTGCAAAATGCTGTAACCCTCTTCCCGGCGATCAGGTTATCGGCTTTATAACCCGCGGATACGGCATATCTATCCACAAGCACGATTGCCCCAATATTAAAAATGCTATTGAACGCGGTGAAGACAATGAGAGATTTGTTGATGCACATTGGGATACCGCAGCACAGATAGAGGCAGGACAGACATATGACGCATTCGTACAGATATATGCCGTTCATAATCTGACGCTTCTTGCCGACGTTTCTGCGGCGCTTGCCGAAATGAAGGTTTCGCTATTGTCTATAAATTATCAGACAAAGGCAGACGGAGACGTAGTAATAAACTTGAGTATCGCATGCCGTAATCTTGAGCACGTAAAATCGATCGTTTCCAGACTTAAAGCTGTAAACGGAATAAATGACGTAAGACGCGGATTCGGTTCTTGAATATCAGAGGGGTGAATTATGAAAGCTGTAATACAAAGAGTTCTTAGTGCCAAAGTGGAAGTTGATAATACCATGATAGGCGAGATAGGCCACGGACTTATCATACTTCTCGGTGTTGCACATGATGATACGGAAGACGATGTTCCCCTGCTTTGCGATAAAATAGTAAAAATGCGTATTTTTGAAGACGAGAATGATAAAATGAATCTGTCCTTAAAGGACGTTGGGGGAGAAATGCTCGTCGTTTCAAACTTTACGCTTAATGCAAATTATAAGCACGGTAACAGACCAGACTACCTTGCAGGCGCAAAGCCTGACGTAGCAAACAGACTTTATGAGTACTTTATAGCTTATGCAAAAGAACAAGTGAAAAAGGTCGAAAGCGGATGCTTTGGCGAGCATATGAAGCTTACCATTATAAACGACGGTCCCGTTACTATATGTGTTGACAGCGAAGTACTCAGAAAATAATTACAGACTAATAAAAATCTTTATAAATAAAGGATTTTGAATATGAAAATCAACAGTATCGGAAAAATAAGCGTAAACAGATATTATGTTCAGTCCCTTTGCATGCTATTCTTTCCCGGAGAAAAATTTTCCGAAAGTCAGCCTATGCAAAAGGGTGAGCCTGTACTTGATTATGATGTAGACCGCGAGGGTGATATAATCAAGGCAAAGGTTAAAATGAGCGCGGGCGGCAAAAATGCAGAGCACGAATCCGAATATGAAATAAAGGCGCCGGTCAGCGATGAAAAGGGAGCGAAGCTTGCTCTCGGTTCGGCGGTATATTATGCCGGAGAAAAACTTCTTGGAATAACGCCTGCATGGGGGATGCTTGTTGGGATCCGCCCTGCAAAGCTTGCTCTCGAATTGCTTGATTCGGGTAAAACACCTCTTGCTGTGCGCCGTTATCTTCGCCGCGAATATCTTGTAAATCCTAAAAAGGCCACGCTTTGCCTTGACGTTGCGCAGAATGAACGCGAAATACTTGACTGTGTTGATGAAAATACATGCAGCCTCTATGTTTCAATACCGTTTTGTCCGACGAGATGCACGTATTGCAGTTTTGTATCATATTCAACTAAGCGCTTACTTTCTATGATACCTGAGTATATTGACAGACTGTGCCGGGATATAGAGCGTGCCTCACTTCAGATGAAGCGGGCAAAGAAGAAGCTTGTTACGATATACATAGGCGGCGGAACACCCACCGTTCTTTCAGCAGAAGAGCTTGAAAAACTGCTTTCGTGTATAAAAAGGTGCTTTAATACCACAAAGATTATGGAATACACGCTTGAAGCCGGAAGGCCGGATACGATAGACGAAGAAAAGCTTAAAATAGCAAAGCGATACGGTGTAACGCGTATCAGTATCAATCCGCAGACGCTGAATAATAATATTCTTGAAAATATAGGCAGACGACATACGG
>SVSR01000013.1 GCA_015064205.1 Oscillospiraceae bacterium | reverse complement strand
CTTGGATTGCCTGCGGCTATAAATATTGTTGTATGCATCGTCAATAACTTTCGACATTATCTGACGGGCAAGTATCAGAAGCTCCGGCTCTCCCGCAATAGTTATAGCCGCAGGCAATCCAAGGGCTTTAGAGTTACTTTTGACAACGTCAAAGCAGAAGCTATGTATCGTTGATATTTTTGCGCTTGATAACAGCAAAAGCTGTTTGCGCAGATGTCTGTTAGTAACGTCTTTTGCGATAGCGCCCGATATGGCTTTTGATATACGTACTTTAAGCTCGTTTGCAGCGGCTTTTGTATAGGTTACAATAAGCATGCGCGATATGTCTGCAGGGTCGTTTTTATCGCAAAGACGCTTTACGATCCTCTCCGTCAGTACCGCAGTTTTTCCGCTGCCTGCCGCGGCAGAAACGAGCAGGGTTTTATTTCTTGTTTCGATCGCTGCCGATTGCATCGGCGTCCAACTTACAGCATTATTGGCCATTTTTATCTTCCTTAGTGATAACTAAAATCAGTAGTTATTAGTATCGTTTTCTTCGTTTACATAAGTTGCATTGTTATAAGCCGCATTTTTACACACAGGCTTCATAGGGCAGTATGTGCATGCACTATAATCCGTTCCGGGTATTTTTTCGATCGGAGATATTGCGGCATTTCCGCTTTTGATTCCGTTACCGATCTCTGTGAGTATACCGCTGACTTCGTTTTTTAGATCGTTGAATTCGTCGAGCGTTGCAAGCTCTGAGCCCGAAAGAGGTGTGTTATTTGATTTTATAGGTACATATCTGCCGCTTGTTGATCTGTCCATATCATCAATTATTTCAGGATCGGCAATATATATTCCGCTTCTTTTGAATATCTTTTCAAGCTTTTTTTCAAAATCTTCACTGTCAGCGTCTACACGGGTAAAATTAGGCGTTGTCATAACGTATTCGGCCGCAGCGGGTATGACTTCAGCATCAGGTGCGGCGCCAACCGTTGTTTTAAAGCCGACATCAGCGTTTTCCCAGATGGAAAAGAGATATATCAAAAGCTGCAGGTTTAATCCCATACGTATGCTTTCGAGGGAAAAACTGCGAGCTCCGGTTTTATAATCGGCAACGCGTATATAGAGCTTTCCTGATTTTACCATTGTATCAACTCTGTCGGCAATTCCGCCCAAAAGAATATAACTGTTATCCTCAAGTTTCAGCTTTATAGGCAATAGCCCCTGGCTTGAGCTTGTGCTGATCGGAAACTCAAAGAACGTTGGAGTAAAACCGCTTTGTGCAAACTCTTCGGCGAGATTGGCGGCTGTAAGTGCAGTTATGTCGGCAACACGCTCAAGCATCCGCGCAACACGTGCACGTTTTTCTACTGCGGTAAATTCCAAAAGTATTTTTGATCGCTTATCGGTAATGTTTTTGATCTTTTCGTATATTATTTCGCGGTCAAGGCAAATACTTTCCTTTTCCTGATTAACTTCCTCTTTGAGAAAATCATCGAGAATCGAATGTATCAGTGTTCCAAGATCTGAAAATTCAATTGAATCTGTCGGTTTTTCTTTAAGCTTGAGGGCATATTTGCATTGGAAAGAAAAAGGACACTTTGCATAGAGATCAGTTGCAGATTGCGTAATGCTTATGTCACCCGGGAAAGCATAGTCAACGGCTTTCTTTGAAATGTGCTCGTCAGTTACCGGTAACAAATTTTCAGAAGCGTCACACTCAGCCTTCAGCCGAGGATCTGATTCTATAAATTCCTCAAGCACAGAAATATCTGTTTTTTCTTTAAGATATGGAATATGCTCGATGAAAGAGTCTGTGTTTACAATTCTGTTTAAAGCATCTATGTCGCTCGAGTCGATAACAGCGCCATCAAACATGTTTGAGACGCGTGTTAATGCAGAAGACTCGAAGAGATCCTCGCCGCTAAAATTGCGTCTTATGTGCATTAACGTGAGCTTTGATGCAGGAGAAGTTGCGGAAAGATAGAAATAGAATAGTTCTTTCAAGGATTCATTTGCAGGATCAAACAAAATATCATCAAGATTGTTTTCGAAAAGAATTTTTCTCTCTTCTGCGGACAAAATACCCGGAGCTGAGATGCTTTTTGGAAACTGTCCCTCATTACAGCCAAGCATATAAACGTTTTCAATGTCATGCAAACGTAGAAGTGAAGCGTCCCCTATTGTTACAATGTCAGCAGATTGTGGTATCGTTCCAATTTCTGTATCAGAGAGGATCATTCTTAAAAGCTTGATAAATTCTTCAAGGCAGCACTCATGGTCTCCTATTGATGAGACAAGTTCGTCAAGAGCAGAGGAAAGTGCACTTAACAAGCCGGCTTCTTCAAGGGCTAAAACTGTTTCGTTTTGTTCTTCCATTAATCTTGCGCGTGCAGCAAGTTTTTCGCAAACGTCTGATTCGCTAACAAACTCAAAAATACATGTTGCATAATCTGTAACGGTTTTGGATTCTTTTAATTTTTGGCGCAAAGATTCTATGCCGTTCATAACGCGTTTACGCAGAGCGTTAATATTATCAAGGGCTTCTGCATCAGAGGCTGTTAGCGGCATGTATCCGCGCGGATTCATGGTGAAACCGTCGTCGCTGTACCATATCTTACCCGAAACCTTCCATGTGGAAACATAGTTTTCAAGAATGTCTGTTTCATATTCTGAAAGGCAAGTAAGGCCGCATCTTAGATATGTAATAATATCCGTATATTTTGCGCCGTTGTTACAAATTTCAAGAGCCGCGAAAATGAAACGGGTTAACGACTTTTCAAGTATATCGGTCTTGTCTGAGAAAAAGCAGGGAATACTGTAACGTTCAAGTGCTTCATCAATGAAACCCTTGTAATTATCGGGGTTTCTGAAAATTATTGCTATATCGCGGTATCTCCTTCCGCTTCGGATATCATTTGCTATAAGAGAGGCGCAAGTCTCGCATTCATCAAATATATCAGAGCAAGATATTATTTGAATGTCTGGCTTGCCGTTATATTTTTCGGCTTCGCATGATGTTGTAAAGTGATTTGCAATATGTGATATAGAATCAGATTTGTAGTATGTATTTTTGTCAAGTATTGTTTCTGAGATTTCGCAATTTTCCTTTTGGGCACAGGCTTTGAGCCTGTTACGGGTAATATCCGTAAATTCAAACAGTTCATCCGCGTTGTCCGTGCCCGGGTGAGTCAACGTAACCGTAACGCTGGCACGAGAATGAAGAAGCGCTGATATTATGTCAAATTCCTGCGCGGTATAACCGTTGAAAGAATCAAAATAGAAACAAGCGCCGTTAAAAGGATCGTTGTTTAGTATCAGCTCAGCGCATTTGGAAAGGTTGTCGCAAGGATCGCTTGACATCTCGTTTACAGTTGAATTGTAGGATGCGAAAATAAGAGCAAGCTCGTTTATACGCTCTATAAGTTTGTCTGAGAATTTACCTGAATTGATTTTGATGAGTTTGGAAGTCTGTGCGAGTGTTTCAGGTGTTATTTTTGCATATTTGAACTCATTTATCTGAGAGAGCATTGTTGAAATAAAATTCGAGTCATCATGGCGGGATGAAAACTCTGAAAGAGCAGGGGAAATATCGCTGAGTAACCTTGAAAGCAACAATTTTTTAGTGCTGTCGGTAATATATTTGTACGAGAGAAAACCGCATTTTCTGAAGACTGTCTCGGCTAGCTTGTCAAAATTTAAAACCTCGAGACCAAGAAGCGGCACGTCGCCCGACATATTGTATATCTTACGCTCGGCTGAAACAGATTCCTGCTCAGGCACAACGAGAATACTTGTGCCGCCGGCGTTCAGGTTTTTAAGCGCAAGTGAATATATATGGCTACTTTTAGGACTTCCCGGAAGCCCATACACTATATTGAGCATTTTTTACTCCTTGATTTTAATCAGTATACAATAATTACTTTTTCTTTGTACAAATTAGCTTTTTTTATGGCACGTTTGAACCTGAAGAAATAGCTCTCGCGTATCATTACGAGATTTTTGCTATGAAATTTTGCAGTCAAAAATGGACCGTCAACAAGTGATTTTGAAACAACTATAACACAGTATCTTCCTTCTTTAGCATATTCGCGTACCATCGAATCAAAATAGGTGTTTCTGTTTTTTCTGTAACCTTTGTGTGCTATCAAAATAAGGATTTTTTTATCACGGACTGCTGTTAATATTTTATCATTATTCTTTTTGCCTGATATAACATCAACGATCATAAGTATAAGCCCAAGTAATAGCATGGCCGGGAGCGCAATAAGCAATATAGTTGAAAATAAGAGAAAAACCGCGCTCGTTTCTACAAATGCTATTATGATGGAAGCATATCTTAAAAGTTTTGCCACGAAAAGAGAACGTCTTGAATACGTAAAGACACGTCCTGCAGTGCTCCAGACGGCTGTGCTTTTTAATGAGTTGTATTTATACTTAAAGTAGCTTTCGTAATTGTCTATTGCTGTATCCTGCGAAGCTGTTTTTATGGTTTGCAGAGCAACGCTTGCTTTTTCAAGTTTTTCTTCAAGAGATTCGATGCGAGCTTCGTTTGATTTGTTTTTTATTCTCAGGGCTTCAAGCTCAAGAATCATTGAAGCTTTGCTTCGGATGCGTTTGCTTTTCAAAATGAGGCTCCTTTGCTATAGGCGCTAAGGGTATTATTCCCGTGAGAAAGCAATATAAACCGGGTTATTTACAATATATTATATCACCTATAAATGTTCAAGTCAACATTATTGATATTGTTTGTAGACTTGATTTGAGATTAAAAACAAAAAAACTCTTTTCAAAAGAAAAGATTTGTGATACAATAATCATTAGATGTTAAAAAATCACCGAAAGGATAAGAACATGGCGAAAACAAAAACACCTGTTGAATACGGCGATAACAGTATAACCTCGCTCAAAGGAGCAGACAGAGTCCGTAAACGTCCGGCGGTAATTTTCGGTTCGGACGGACTTGAGGGCTGCGAACACTCATTTTTTGAAATACTTTCAAATTCAGTTGATGAAGCAAGGGAAGGCCACGGTAAGGAGATTACCGTAAACGTATTTGCCGATGGCTCTTATGAGGTTGAGGACCGAGGACGCGGTATACCTATGGGCTATAACGAAGTTGAACAGAGATACAACTGGGAGCTTATCTTCTGCGAGATGTATGCAGGCGGTAAATATGTCAACAACGACGAGAACGCCAATTATGAATATTCACTCGGACTAAACGGACTTGGAGCATGCGCAACGCAGTATAGCTCAGAATATATGAACGTTCGTTCTTATAACGGCAAAACCCTTTCGGTGATGAAGTTCGAAAAAGGCAATCCCGTGGGTGAGCTTGAGGTTACTGAGCTCTCTAAAAAAGAAGCGAGAAGCGGAACTATAATCCGTTGGAAACCTGACCTTGAGGTCTTTACGGATATCAACATATCAAAGGAGTACTTTACAGAGCTTCTTGATAAACAGGCGGTAGTTAATGCGGGCGTTAAATTCGTTCTGAATTATCAGAACGACGATAATACTACCGAACGTTATGAATATGTATATGAAAACGGTATATCGGATTATCTGACAAAGCTTGCAGGTCAGGATACGCTAACGTCGAATGTTGCATGGACGCTTGAAACAAAAGGCCGAGACAGAGAAGATCAGAAGGATTATAAGCTCAAAGCAGATATAGTGTTTGCTTTTTCGAAGAATGTAAGCTGTATTGAGTATTATCACAACTCAAGCTTCTTAGTGCACGGAGGCTCTCCCGATAAGGCTGTACGTGCTGCTTTTGTCAGCGTTATCGATAAGTTTCTTAAGAACTCGAAAGCATATAAAACAAATGAAGCAAAGATTACTTTTGACGATGTAAAAGAATCGCTTGTGCTTGTAACCAACAGCTTCTCTACACAGACTTCGTATGAAAATCAGACTAAGAAAGCTATAACCAATAAGTTCATTGCCGATGCAATGACAGAATTTATAAAAAAGAATCTTGAGATTTATCTGATCGAGAATCCTGTTGATGCAAAGAAGATAGGTGAGCAGATACTTCTTAACAAGCGAAGCCGTGAAACCGCCGAAACGACAAGGCTCAGCCTTAAAAAGAAACTTACGGGTAATATAGATATAGCAAACAGAGTTGAAAAGTTCGTAAGCTGCAGAAGCCACGACCCCGAGATCAGAGAATTGTATATAGTTGAGGGAGACTCGGCGCTCACTTCTGTAAAGCTTGGACGTGATTCGGAATTTCAAGCAATAATTCCTGTGCGCGGCAAGACCCTTAACTGCTTAAAGAGCGCATATGATAAGATATTTAAAAGCCCGATAATCACGGATCTTTTAAAAGTTATCGGCTGCGGTGTTGAATTTACCGAAAAGGTGAAAAGCGATCTTCCCGCATTTGATATTGGCTCACTTCGCTGGAGCAAGATAATTATATGTACAGATGCGGATGAGGACGGATACCAGATAAGAACTCTTATTCTAACATTGTTCTATCGCCTGCTACCGACTCTCATAAAAGAGGGAAGGGTATATATTGCAGAGTCTCCTCTTTTCGAAATAACTTGCAAAAACGACACGTATTTTGCTTACAATGAGCAGGAAAAAATTGATATTATATCAAAACTTGGAGATTCAAAATATAAGATACAGAGATCTAAAGGACTTGGTGAGAACGAGCCTGAGATGATGTGGCATACGACGATGAATCCCGAAACCAGAAGGCTTATAAGAGTAACCGAAGCAGACGCTTATGAAACGGCAAGGATATTTGACACTCTGCTTGGTGACGATCTTCCTGCCAGAAAGGACTATATAGCAACTTATGGTGCTGATTATATAGCGATGGCGGTTGATTGATACTGAATAATTATCACTTTTGGGCACAAATAATAAAAAAGAATGCAAATGTTTTGTGCATAACAGAGAATTTTTTTGAATTTTTTGTAAATCGCACTCAGATTCTTGACAAAAAGCCGAAAAGAATGCTATAATAGAGTGTATTTCTGCGGTAAGGGGTAGTTATGCCCAATTCACGCGGTATAAATACGAATACATCCGAGTCATATTCGGTCTAAAGACCTTGTAGGAAGCGGTTGTAGATATAAACATCACATTATTTCTTTAAGGAGGTGCAGTATGCCAACCTTTAACCAGCTTGTAAAGCACGGCCGTCAGGAAAAGACGTATAAGTCTAAGGCTCCTGTTCTTCAGAAGGGCTTCAACAGCCTTACTAAGAAAGCGGTCGACCAGCCTTCTCCCCAGAAGAGAGGCGTATGCACTAAGGTTACCACAACCAGCCCTAAGAAGCCTAACTCGGCTCTTCGTAAGATTGCCAGAGTAAGACTTACAAACGGCATGGAAGCGACAACCTACATCCCGGGTATCGGACACAGCCTTCAGGAACACTCAGTTGTTCTTATAAGAGGCGGACGTGTACGTGACCTGCCTGGTGTACGTTATCACATTATCCGTGGTACTCTTGATGCACAAGGCGTTAACAACCGTATGCAGTCTCGTTCTAAGTACGGCGCAAAGCGTCCGAAGAAGAAGTAATTACCGATAACGGTAAAGGCTTCACAAACAAAAATGCAGCGAAAAGCTGCGAGGTATTAAGAAAAAATCATAAGTTATGTTTCCTCAGAGAAATAATGCGTGTGTTTATATCTACTACCGCGAAATTCTTCTGGCGGAGCAATAACGGGAGAAAACTTTCGAGTACCTATGAATTCATTTATTTATGAAGGAGGGAAGTACAATGCCCAGAAGAGGAAAAATTTCCAAAAGAGACGTTCTGCCGGATCCTTTGTATAATTCGAAGCTCGTAACAAAGCTTATCAACAACATTATGCTTGACGGCAAGAAGGGCGTAGCTCAGAAGATCGTATACGATGCGTTTGCGATCGTTGAAGCAAAGCTTTCAAAGAACCCGCTTGATGCGTTCAATGAAGCGCTTGAAAACATTATGCCCGTTCTCGAGGTAAAGGCTCGCCGTATCGGCGGTTCAACTTACCAGGTTCCTATGGAAGTAAGACCTGAGAGACGTCAGACTCTTGGTCTTCGTTGGATCACAACATATTCGAGAGCAAGAGGCGAAAGAACCATGGCCGAAAGACTCGCGGCTGAAATAATTGATGCAGTGGGCAGCACAGGTGGATCCTTTAAGAAGAAGGAAGAAACTCACCGTATGGCTGAAGCAAACAAGGCGTTTGCACACTACAGATATTAATAACCCAACTGCAAAAACAAGGAGAAACAAATGGCAAGAGAATATTCACTTGATAATACAAGGAATATTGGTATCATGGCTCACATCGACGCCGGTAAGACCACCACAACAGAGCGTATCCTTTTCTATACAGGTAAGACCTATAAGATGGGTGAAACTCACGACGGCGGCGCGACGATGGACTGGATGGAGCAGGAGCAGGAAAGAGGTATCACGATTACCTCTGCTGCTACAACATGTTACTGGAAGGGTAACCGTATAAACATTATCGATACCCCCGGTCACGTTGACTTCACAGTTGAAGTTGAACGTTCGCTCAGAGTTCTCGACGGTTCTGTAACCGTACTTTGCGCTAAGGGCGGCGTTGAGCCTCAGTCTGAAACCGTATGGCGTCAGGCTGACAAATACCAGGTTCCGAGAATGGCTTATGTAAACAAGATGGACATCACAGGTGCTAACTTCTACAGAGTTGTAGACATGATGAAGTCCAGACTTAAGGCTAATGCTATTCCGATACAGCTTCCTATCGGAGCTGAATCAGACTTCCGCGGAATTGTAGACCTTATGAACATGGAGGCAGACGTATATTACGATGACCTCGGTAAGGACATGAGAGTTGAAGAGATTCCTGCTGATCTTAAGGATAAGGCGGAAGAATACAGAGCGGCAATGGTTGAAGCTATCTGCGAAACAGACGAAGAACTTTTCGAAAAGTATTGCGCAGGTGAAGAGCCCACAGTTGATGAACTCAAGAAGGCCCTTCGTAAGGCAACTATTGCAAACCAGATCGTACCCGTAGTTTGCGGTACATCTTATAAGAACAAGGGCGTACAGAAGATGCTCGACGCAGTTATCGACTACATGCCTTCGCCTCTCGACATTCCTGCAATCAAGGGTGTAGACCCCGATACAGGTGAAGAGGACGAAAGACCTGCTGATGATAACGCTCCTTTCTCGGCGCTTGCGTTCAAGATCATGACAGACCCGTTCGTTGGTAAGCTCTGCTTCTTCAGAGTTTATTCGGGTAAGATCAACAAGGGTGAGAGCGTATACAACTCATCCAAGAAATCACACGAAAGATTCGGAAGAATCCTTCAGATGCATTCAAACGAGCGTACAGATATCGATACCTGCTATTCAGGTGATATCGCAGCTGTATGCGGCGTTAAGAATACAACAACAGGTGACACATTCTGTGATGACAAGCATCCTATCATACTTGAATCCATGGAATTCCCGGAACCTGTTATCAGCGTAGCAATCGAGCCCAAGACCAAAGCAGGTCAGGAAAAGATGGGTATCGCACTTGCAAAGCTTGCAGAAGAAGACCCGACATTCAGAACTTACACTGACGAAGAAACCGGTCAGACAATTATCGCCGGAATGGGTGAGCTCCACCTCGAGATCATAGTAGACAGACTTCTTCGTGAATTCAAGGTAGAAGCGAATGTTGGTGCTCCTCAGGTTGCATATAAGGAAACAATCCGCAAGAGCGCTGACGTTGACCACAAGTATGCACGTCAGTCGGGTGGTAAGGGTCAGTACGGTCACGTAAAGATCATAATGGAACCCAACGAGCCCGGTGCAGGTTATGAATTTGTAAACAAGGTTGTCGGCGGTGCAATTCCGAAGGAATATATCCCCGCTGTTGACGCAGGTCTCCAGAGCGCAATGCAGAACGGTGTACTTGCAGGCTACAACGTTGTTGACGTAAAGATCACTCTTTACGATGGTTCGTACCACGAAGTCGACTCTTCGGAAATGGCCTTCAAGATCGCTGCTTCTATGGCGTTCAAGGAAGCTATGAAGAAGGCAGACCCCGTAATCACAGAGCCGATCGTTAAGGTAGTAGTAGTTACTCCCGATGATTATCTCGGCGATGTTATGGGTCACGTAAACTCCAAACGCGGACAGATTCAGTCAATGGATCCCGTAGCAGGCGGTCAGCAGGTAACAGCGATGATACCGCTTTCCGAAATGTTCGGATATGCAACAACACTTCGTTCTATGACACAAGGTCGTGGAACATACTCCATGGAGCCCAGCCACTTCGCAGAAGTGCCTAAGAGTCTCCAGGAAGCAATTATCGCTAAGCGCGGTAAGAATCAGTAATCACAGTTAAAAGCCGAAAGGCTGTTAATACAAAAACAAAAAACAAAATCATTTATAATTCAGGAGGAATTCAAAATGGCAAAGGCTAAGTTTGAACGTACCAAGCCCCACGTTAACATTGGTACAATCGGTCACGTTGACCACGGTAAGACAACTCTTACAGCAGCTATCACAAAGACACTCTCTCTCGGCAATGCTAACATCGAAGCTATGGCATACGACCAGATCGACAACGCACCCGAAGAAAGAGAAAGAGGTATCACAATCAATACTCGTCACGTTGAGTATGAAACAGCTAACCGCCACTACGCTCACGTTGACTGCCCCGGCCACGCTGACTATGTAAAGAACATGATCACAGGTGCAGCTCAGATGGACGGCGCTATCCTCGTTGTTGCAGGTACAGACGGACCTCTCCAGCAGACACGTGAACACGTGCTTCTCGCTCGTCAGGTTGGCGTTCCCGCAATGGTTGTATTCATGAACAAGTGCGATATCGTTGATGACCCCGAACTTCTCGACCTCGTTGAAATGGAAATCCGTGATCTCCTTTCTCAGTACGACTTCCCGGGTGACGATATTCCGATCGTTAAGGGTTCTGCTCGTGAAGCTCTCCTTTCTGAAAGTACAGATCAGGCAGATCCTGTATACGCTCCTATCCTCGAACTCATGGAACAGGTTGACTCCTACATTCCTACTCCCGACAGAAAGAGCGATCAGCCCTTCCTTATGCCTGTCGAAGACGTATTCTCGATCTCCGGCCGTGGTACAGTTGCTACAGGTCGTGTAGAACGTGGTCAGCTTAAGATGTCTGATACAGTTGAAATCGTTGGTCTTACAGAAGAAACAAAGACAACTGTTATCACAGGTATCGAAATGTTCCACAAGCTCATGGATGAAGCTGAAGCAGGCGATAACATCGGTGCGCTTCTCCGTGGTATCGATAAGAAGGGTATTGAAAGAGGTCAGGTTCTTTGTAAGCCCGGCTCCATCAAGCCTTACACAAAGTTCGCAGGTCAGGTTTACGTTCTTACTGAAAAGGAAGGCGGACGTCAGAAGCCCTTCTTTACAGGTTACAGACCTCAGTTCTACTTCAGAACAACTGACGTTACAGGCGTAATCAACCTTCCCGAAGGCACAGACATGTGCCGTCCCGGCGATAATGTAATCATGAACGTTGAGCTCATCACACCTATCGCTATTGAAAAGGGTCTTCGTTTCGCTATCCGTGAAGGCGGCAGAACAGTTGGTTCAGGCGTTGTTACTGAAATTGCTGAATAAAACACTTGCAGCATAGCTGTACTTGTTTACACCGAATTTAATCGGTAAAATATTAACAGATGCTTATGCAGGGCTGAAATTCAGCCCTGCATAGGATTATCTTCGGGAAATGGTGTAAGTCCATACCGGTGGTATAGCCCACTAACACGTAAGTGCCGATCAGGTGTGATTCCTGAGCCGACGGTATAGTCCGGATGAGAGAAGATGCCGTTTGCTCCGCGGTGTCTCGCGGAGTTTTTTATTACGGTTTATCTTTTCCTGCTTTCTAATATGTATAAACTAATCGCTTGGAAGGAAAGATAACATGAAAAATAATACTACTTTAAAATACATAATCAAAATTGCAGCGCTTGCTGCAATCAGTGCAATTATAATGCTTTTTGAGTTCCCACTGTGGTTTGCACCGGGGTTTTATAAGCTTGATTTGTCAGAAGCTGTAATACTTATGGGCTCTTTTGCCCTAGGCCCGGTTGCCGGTGTACTAATTGAACTTTTAAAAAATTTACTAAACATAATTCTTAATGGAACAACTACGGCATACGTAGGTGAATTTGCAAATTTCGTAACGGGATGCGCATTTGTGCTTCCTGCGGCGTTCATATATAAATATAAGAAGAATATCAAGGCTGCTATTTCAGGTATGATTGCATCAACATTTTCGCTTGCAATTATTGGCGGACTTTTGAACTATTACGTAATGATACCGGCATTTTCAAGCTTGTATAAACTACCGATTGATGCTATAATAGATATGGCTAAAGCGCTTAACCCCTGGGTAGTTGACCTGAAAACAATGATAGTTTTCGCTGTTGCACCGTTTAATCTTGTAAAAGGCGTTTTGTGCTCGATTCTGGCTATGCTTATTTATAAGCGTATCTCCGGAATATTACATAAATAACATTGAGGTAATACTTGTGAGTTTGCTTTTAAAATATCTTATAGTTTTTGGTGTATCAATGGTTCCACTTATTGAACTAAGAGGAGCTGTACCGATAGGAACCGGAATGGGACTTGATTGGGTTTCAACACTTATAGTTAGTATTATTGGTAACTGCATTCCTGTACCGTTTATACTTTTATTTGTAAAAGCGGTGCTAAAATGGATGCGCGGCTGTAATATAGGACTTTTTTCAAAAGTTTCAAACTGGCTTTACGAAAAAGCGGAGAAAAATCGTGCGAAAATAGAAAAGTACGCAATTTTTGGACTTTATGTTTTTGTGGCGATTCCGCTTCCGGGAACAGGTGCGTGGACCGGTGCACTCGTTGCATCAGTTTTTGATATGCCGAAATGGAAATCGATAATTTCTGTATCAGCTGGTGTTGCAACTGCAGGAATTATAATGACAGTCGGCTCACAATTTGTTAAAGCTGTAATACTAATGTTTTCATGAAGGAGAATGTTATGATAATAAAAAATGCACTTATACTTGATGAAAATTTCAGATTTGTTAATTCAGATATTGAGTTTAGTGATAAAATCAATAAAATAGAAGCTACTATTGAAGGTGGCGAAGAGTTTGATGCAAATGATTGTTATGTCGTCCCCGGCTTTATTGATACACATATTCATTCATGCGCAGGAAGAAGCTTTATGGAAGCAACACCCGATGCGTATAAAGTTATAACCGATGCCCTGGCAAAGCATGGAACAACCGGAGTATGTCCGACAATCTCAACAACTCCTCCGGATGTAATGATGAATACAATGAGGGGTATGGCTGATGCGATAAATAAGGGTGGATGTTCTTCAAAACTTGTAGGCATTCACTTTGAAGGACCGTTCATAGGGGGTTCAACAGGTGCTTTAGCCCCAGGACTTGAAGTAAAACCATCCATTGAAGCATTTGAAAAATATTATGAAGCTTGTGGCGGACATTTGAAAATAATGACTATTGCACCTGAGGTTGAGGGTACAGCAAAAGTTATAAGTCACGCGGCTGAGCGTGGTGTGAAAATGTCTATAGGACATACCGGAGCTGATGTTGATACTGCAAAACGCGGATTTGAATATGGTATTACACGTGCAACTCACCTTTATAATGCTATGAGTGGACTTCATCACAGAAATCCGAACGTAGTCGGTGCCGTTCTTGCATCTGACAATATTGAAGCAGAGCTTATATGTGACTTTTTCCATATTCATCCCGATGTTGTTAAGGCTACATACAAGCTGCTTGGAGCCGACAGAATTACAGTGGTTACTGACGCCGAGGTTGGTGCCGGAATGCCTGATGGTACATATATGGGCTCATCGGGACGCTATCTTACTGTACGTGACGGAAAAACTTATACAGATGACGGTATAATATGCGGCGGTACATCATTTATGTTAGATTGTGTAAAGAATCTTGTTTCTATCGGTATACCAATAGAAAATGCGGTAAAAATGGCGTCATATAATCCTGCAAGAGCAGCAGGAGTTGACTGTGAAACTGGTAGTCTTGCACTTGGTAAATGCGCTGATTTATTAGTCCTTGATAAAAATCTTAATCTTGTCAAAGTTTTTGTCGACGGAAGAGAAATTGTGTAATATTGTATTGACATATTCACTTATATGTGTTATACTTATAATGTTAAATAGTTAAATAATCTTATCAAGAGTGGCGGAGGGACTGGCCCTGTGAAGCCCGGCAACCTGCAACGTAAAAGTTGCAAGGTGCTAAATCCCGAGAGATGAGAGTAATATAAAAACTCGCGCCCTTGGGAACAAGGGCGCTGTCTTTTTCCCTATAAAGAAAGGAAATATAAATGAGAAAATTTTTTACTTCTGAATCTGTAACCGAAGGACATCCTGATAAAATATGTGACAGAATATCGGATGCGGTGCTTGATGCCATACTCGAGCAGGACCCGAATTCACGTGTCGCTTGTGAAACGTGCACAACAACGGGTCTTGTTATGATACTGGGTGAGATCACGACAAATGCAGTTGTTGATTATCAGAAGATAGTACGCGAAACAGTACGCGAGATCGGTTATGATAGAGCAAAATACGGCTTTGACTGTGACACCTGTGCAGTAATTAGCTCTGTACATACACAGTCGGCGGATATAGCACTTGGTGTTGATAAGTCGCTTGAAGCTAAAAACGGAGAGAGCTCAGACGAGTATGATATTGGTGCGGGCGACCAGGGACTTATGTTCGGTTATGCCTGCAACGAAACTCCTGAGTTAATGCCTCTGCCTATTTCGCTTGCACATAAGCTTGCAAGAAAGCTTACAGATGTACGTAAGTCGGGCAAGCTTAATTATCTTCGACCGGACGGTAAAACACAGGTTACGGTTGAATATGATAACGACAAACCTGTACGTGTAGACACGGTTGTCGTTTCCTCTCAGCACGATGATAACGTGACACTTGATACTATCAGAGCAGATATTATTGAAAACGTGATCAAGCCGGTTATACCCGAAAATCTCATGGATTCTGAAACGAAGATTTTCGTAAATCCTACGGGACGTTTTGTTATTGGCGGCCCTAACGGAGACAGCGGTCTTACAGGAAGAAAGATAATCGTTGATACATATGGCGGATATTCACGTCACGGCGGCGGTGCATTTTCAGGTAAGGACCCGACAAAGGTTGACAGAAGCGCATCATATGCGGCGCGCTATATAGCAAAGAATATAGTTGCTGCAGGACTTGCTGATAAGTGCGAAGTTCAGATAGCATATGCAATCGGCGTTGCAAAGCCTGTATCTGTTCTTGTTGATACATTCGGCACAAGCAAAATAGATGAAGCAAAGATTTCCGAGGCTGTAACAAAGCTTGTCGACCTCAGACCTGCGGCAATAATTGAGCGTTTCAAATTAAGACGTCCTATTTACAAAAAGCTTGCAGCATACGGTCACGTAGGACGCGAGGAAGCAGATATCCTTTGGGAAAGATGCGACCTGGTAGACGAGCTTAAAAAGCTTATATAAAGACAATAACGGTACTTATGGCATAGACTGAAGGTAAAAGAAATTTTGCCGTATCGGCTGATGGAGGTTCTATGTTATTTAGTACCGTTATTGAAATAATAGTGGCTGTTTTTACAGTCTATGGACTTTATCATCTGTCAAAGCAGATTGCACTTTATCTTGCGTATGATAAAAAAATACGCTCAAGCGTTAAAATAGCGGTTGAAATTGAAAAGTCTGATGATGCCGAAACTAAAGAACTGAAAAAAATGTATGCAAGAGAACTGGCAAAAGATGTTTTTTCAGGTAATGAATACATAATTATCTGTAATGATGATAAAACGTAAATCTGTAAAAAGGCGGTAAAAGCTTAATGATTTTTGAAGATAAGGAAAAAGACCTTGACGAGCTTGTCGGAACGGTTGAGCAAATAGTTTTTAAAAACAGCGAGAACGCATACACGGTCCTTGATCTGTTTGACGTTAAAGGTAACTGTGTAACTGCAGTTGGAATAATGCCTTACGTTAATGAGGGCGACACGGTCATGCTTGCGGGAAAGTGGGTTAATCACCAGAGCTTTGGCAAGCAGTTCCAGGTTGAATATTTCGACAGAGCGCTTCCGAGTGATGAAAATAATATATTAAGATATCTTGCGAGCAGAGCAGTCAAGGGCATCGGACCAAAAACAGCAGAACGTATCGTTGCTAAATATGGCATGGACAGCTTTAACGTTATCGAAAACCATCCCGAGTGGCTTGCAGATATTCATGGAATATCTGCAAAGAAAGCTCTTGAAATATCTGAAAACTTTAAAGAACAGTTTGGCGTGCGCAATATTATGCTTCTTGGAAAAGGGGAACTTTCAGCCACACTTTCTATAAAGATATTCAATCATTTCAAAAGCAGTGCTGTTGATATAATACGCGAAAATCCTTATATCATTTGCGAAGAAATAGGTGGGGTAAGCTTTGACAAATGCGATATGCTCGCTAAAGCTCTCGGCGTTTCGCATGACAGTGTTTTCAGAATTAAAAGCGGAATTCTATATCTGCTTAAACAATACTCTGAAAAAAACGGTCATACCTATATCCCCGAAAACAAGCTTATAGACGCCGCCGCAGCATTTCTCAATGTAAAAAGGGAAGCGATATGCGATACGCTTGCTAACCTTGCCTCAGAAAAGCGTATAATAAAGTCTTACGACGGCGAAATATATAGGATTTATAGCTTAAATTATTATAATGCCGAAAAATACTCGTCAGAAAAGCTTTTACTTTTGAATAAGCTTTGCGCCGGTTTCGCTTGTTATGATGCGCGTATGTTTGTAGAGAGGATAGAAATTGAAAACTCTATAACATACGCATCTATGCAGAAACAGGCAATAAATGACGCGATAGAACACGGCGTTATGATACTAACGGGCGGTCCCGGTACGGGTAAGACCACGGTAGTACGAGCTTTGATACGTATTTTTGAAAATATAGGGCTGGATGTTGCTCTTTGCGCACCAACCGGAAGGGCTGCAAAGCGTTTGTCGGATTCCACTTCAAAAGAAGCAAAGACAATTCACAGGCTTCTTGAAATGGAAAAGAGAGATGAGGGAGTATATTTTAGACGGGATGAAAATGATCCGCTTGACGCTGACGTTATAATTATAGATGAAGCGTCAATGCTCGGCATCTCGCTATTGGAATCACTCCTTAAAGCTGTAAAACCGGGCTCAAGAGTTATTTTTATCGGAGACTCAAGTCAGCTTCCGTCCGTTGGCGCAGGAAACGTTCTTGCTGATCTGATTGAAAGCAAAGCCTTTTGCACAGTATGCCTGAGTGAAATATTCAGGCAGGCAAGAGAAAGCCTTATTGTTACAAATGCACACAGAATAAATAGCGGGGAGTATCCGTGCCTTGAAGACAAGAAAAACGACTTTTTCTTTATGAGGCGCACAAGTGACGCTGATATTGCTCAAACGGTTGTTGAGCTATATGCCGAAAGACTGCCCAAGACTTACGGAGAAAAGGCCGCAGGAGGCATACAGGTGATAGTTCCGACAAGAAACGGCGTTTCCGGAACTGTTAATCTTAATAAGCTGCTTCAGGAACGGCTTAATCCGCCAAAGCCCGATAAGGTTGAAAAAACTTCACACGGAGTTGTTTTCAGAGAGGGCGACCGCGTGATGCAGATAAAGAATAACTATTCGGTTAAATGGGAAAAGGACGATACAGAGGGTATCGGCATTTTTAACGGTGATATAGGTGTTATAGAGAACATAAACACTATAAATGAAACAATGGTAATATCTTTTGAATCAAGAGTTGCTGAGTATGATTTTTCGATGCTTGACGAGCTTGAACATTCATATGCTGTAACAGTACACAAAAGTCAGGGAAGCGAATACCCTATTGTTATACTCCCGCTTACAAGGTCTGCTCCCATGCTTTTAACAAGAAATCTTTTGTATACTGCTATAACACGTGCTCAGAAAATGGTTGTTATGATAGGCAGCGAAAACACCGTTAAAGAAATGGTTGATAATAACAGGCAGCTACTTCGCTATACAGGACTTGCGGACATGCTTACAAATGGATGCGACTGAGCGCACAAGCGGTAAAAACAAGCATGAATAAAGCAAAAATTTTAAAAAAATTTGAAATTACTATTGCAATTATCTAAAATATATGATATAATACTACATGTTGATTTTGAATAGTACTTCAGTGAAGTTATAAAACAGGAGGTGTCTGTAATGGCAAAGTGCGATATCTGCGGTAAGGGCGTAGTTTTCGGTCTCAATGTTTCTCACTCAAACCGTAAGACCAACAGAACTTGGAAGCCTAACATCAGAAAGGTAAAGGCAGTTGTTGACGGTACAAACAAGACCGTTCACGTATGCTCTCGTTGCCTTCGTTCCGGCAAGGTAACAAGATCCGTTTAATTTATTGATTGAGAATAAGACTGTCTGCGGACAGTCTTTTTTCATAATTGGAGAATTGTATGGGAAAGTCTTTGCTTATAAATTACCTTATGCCTGATAAAATGCTTGATAAGCTCGCTTATGGGTTTGACAATATAATCAGAGTCGAAGCAAACGCTAAACTCCCGTTACCGGTCGCCTCTCACCCTGATATGCAGGTGCTTGTTATTGGGGATACGGTAATTACCGTAAATGAGCTATACGCTAAGTCTGCCGAACTCAGGCAAGCGTGTGAGGGCAAGGAAGTATTGTTTACAGAAGCTGATCTGAAAGATAAATATCCGTCAGACGTTTTACTTAATGCATGCCTTGTTGAAAAAAAGCTGATTGCTCGTAAAGATTCTCTTGATATGAGCGTTATACATGCATGTCAAAAGCATAGAGTCGAAATAGTAAATGTAAAACAAGGGTATGCAAAATGCTCAACGCTGGTTCTAGGTGATAAGGCTATAATAAGTGCAGACAGAACAATAGTAGCTGCTTCTAAAATGTGCGGCATAGATGCGCTTCTCGTTTCAAGCGGACACATAATACTTGACGGATATAACTACGGCTTTATCGGCGGAGCATCATTTTATAATGCTGACAATAATACAGTGTACTTCTTCGGCGACATAAAATATCACCCGAATTGCGTGAAGATCCGAAGTTTTATTGAAAAGTATAAAGTGAACATAGTGTGTACAGAAGATTGTCCCCTTTACGATTATGGCGGCGCGGTTGTAATTTGAATATGGACTATATGTCAGCGGTATTTTATGCAGCTGACTTTTTTATCTTTTCTGAATAAATTATTATAAATTAGTAAAGAATAGTATCGTAAAACGGGAGTGACCCCCGACGTTAATGTGTCACATGATTGCTTGTAAAATCAAGTACTTGAAAGGAAAGGTAAAAATGGAACAGTCAAAAAATAAGCGCGCTAATAATATGCTTGCATTTGTTATTGCTCTTTCTGTTGTTGCTATCGTTGTTATCACAATGTTTACAATGGCATCAAAAAGAGAAGAAGTACCTGTTGAATCATCTTCCGACAGCCAAATTACATCCAAAATTAAACAGACGATATTAGATGGTAATAACAGCGAGAAAAACACAGAAAAGAATAGTATAGCCAATAATGAGTCTTCTCAGAGCGAATCAAAAAAAGAAACTAAATCTTCAGAAACCGCAAAACAGGAAGAAAAGAAAAATGAAGCAGTTAAGCCAACGGTAAGCGAAGAGAAAGAAAGCTTTGATCTTCCTGTTGTAGGTACCGTAACCAAGGAATATTCAATAGACACGCCTGTATTCTCAATAACAATGAATGATTACCGTGCTCATACGGGTATTGACATTTCCTGCGAAGAGGGAAGCGGTGTTTCAGCATGTGCCGCCGGTGTTGTAAAGCACATTGTAAACGATCCTATGATGGGAACCGGCGTTACAATTGAGCACGCTGACGGTGTTTGCTCAAGCTATATGAATTTAAACGAAACTCTGCCTGAAGATATCATTGTAGGTGCGCAGGTGGAAAAGGGTCAGCTTATCGGAGCAGTTGGTAACAGCGCGATCGTTGAGATTGCAAGCGAGCCTCATCTCCACTTTGAAATGACACTTTCCGGCGCTTACGTTGATCCGCTTTCTATGCTTGAAGAAAAAAGTATCAGTGTTATGAGCGAAAATATTATCGATTAAAAAATGACGGCAGTATTACTGCCGTCATTTTTGTGTTGACAAATAAGAATAAAGAGAGTATAATATAAAAGTGCTTTAAGCATAAATTTAAAAATAAGGAGACTGCAAAAATGGACTGTACCGGGCGAAGTAGAATTTCATATAATGCGCATAAGAGTATATTTCTGCAGTCTTTAAAATAATACTGCAGAGCTTGCTTTTGTGCCGATTCACACAAGCAAGACGGCAAAATGTTGTTTTTATCTCCGTTTAGCCTTGCTTTAACGGAGATTTTTATTTGTGTGTTTGAAATTCATACTTTTTGGTAAATCCTTTTAGAAGGAGGAATTTCTATGCAAAACACCGTATTAACTTATCTTGAAGAGCGCAATTTTAAAGCTATAAGGAACTCGTTTAAAGATATAAACGAGATAGATATAGCAGAGCTTTTTCAAACGCTTTTTGATGAAGAAATGCTTGAAAGGGATAAATTTATATTGCTTTTCAGGCTGTTACCTAAGGATGCCGCTGCAGATGTATTCTCGTACATGGACAGCGATATGCAAATGCTACTTGTATCATCGTTTACTGACAAGGAGCTTCAGAACGTTATAAATGACCTTTACATTGACGATACTGTTGATATAATTGAGGATATGCCTGCAAACCTTGTTGCGCGTATCATTAAATCTGCAGACGCAGAAACAAGAAAACAGATAAACGCTATCCTTCGCTATCCTAAGGATAGCGCCGGGTCGCTTATGAATACCGAATACATCGCTCTCAGACGCGATTACACGGTACGTCAGGCTATTGATATCATTAGAAAGCTCGGTGTAAATAAAGAAACCGTCTATACACTTTACATTACAGAGAATCGTAAACTTATTGGCGTCTTGTCGTTACTTGAGTTGCTAACAGCTGACGATGACGCTATAGTTAACGATATAATGGATACGAACGTTATAAGCGTTCAAACACATGAAGATAAGGAAGTTGTTGCAGACACGTTCTCTAAATACGACTTCGCGGCGCTTCCGGTTGTTGATGCCGATAATCGTATGATCGGTATTATAACCTTTGACGATGCTATGGACGTTATCGAAGAAGAGGCAACGGAAGACTTTGAGAAAATGGCTGCGGTTGCTCCGAGTGACGAGTCATATTTTAAAACCTCTATCTTTAAACATGCCAAGAACCGCATACTTTGGCTTTTAATACTTATGCTTTCTGCAACGGTTACAGGAGTAATTATATCAAGCTACGACGCCGCCTTTGCAGCCGTACCGCTTCTTGTATCATTTATTCCTATGATTACGGGAACGGGCGGCAACTGCGGTTCTCAAACGTCAACTATGATCATCCGAGGAATGTCGCTTGGCGAGATACGTCTCAAGGACTTTGCCAAGGTTATTTTCAAGGAGTTTGGTATAGCCTTATTGTGCGGTGCGGTGCTTGCGCTTGTTAACGGTGTCAGAATATTTATAATGTATAACTCAGACCCGATGGTAGATGCTATATTGCTTGCCGTTACTGTTAGTCTTGCTATTATAGCAACGGTAATTATGTCTAAATGCATCGCATGTATACTCCCAATGCTTGCAAAAAAATTAAAGCTTGACCCCGCTATAATGGCGGCTCCGGTTATTACAACAATTGTTGATACGTGCTCAACGGTGTTGTTCTTTTCGCTTGCTACTAAAATATTTGGAATATAATATAAAATGCCGCCGTAATTTACGGCGGCATTTTTTGCATATATTTTTCAGCGGTGAATATATATGTAACGATATTATTTGTAAGGGTGGTAGTTATGAAAGAGCAATATATGAAAACTGAACTTTCGCTGATAACAAATGAAGTTTCGGGAGATTATATTTTGCCCGATTCTTTTCCGGATGTAAAAAACGTGTTGTCCTGCCAGGCAAGGATATATGATTTGAAAAAATATTTCGGAGGAGCAGAGGGTGAGATAAGCGGGAATATCATGTATAATATAATGTTTTCGGCCGCCGGTGAAAACGATGATATAATATGCTCCGTCAGCTTCACCGATGACTTTAAAGTAACATGCAGATATAAAAATCCTGCAAACAGCGGTGTCGGAGCGCACACACGCCTCACATCTAATACTTGCAGAATGGCTAATCCGCGCAAATTCTCTATAAAATCAGCCATTGAAACACTAATGTTTGAAGACATCCAAGAGAGTGCATATCCTCAAATTTCGGTGTCTGCGCCGGCTGATGCTGATCTTCAGTATAAGTGGGGGGAATGCGAAATATGCAGATGCAAAACCGTTTTACTGTGTGAGCATAGCTTCAGCGACAATATTGAGCTTGATATGAAGCTGCCTGAAATTGGCGAGATAGTTCATTATGATGTTTCACTAAACGTTCGTGATGACAGAAATCTTGATCTAAGAGACGCGCCTGTTAAGCTTGGCGGTAGTTTTGCGGTAAATCTTTTATATAAAGATAAGGACAATGTGCTTCACGGTGTCAGCCGCGACATTCCGTTTGGTATTTCAATAAATGACGATGAAAGCGCTATGCTTGAGAATTTAGGAGATTCATCTGTAAGCATTGTACCTTCGGTATATATATCCGCTGTAAATATTAATGTGGGGAAAAACCAATATGACGAAGCGAAGGTGCTCGAATTTGATGCAGATTATGATATTGACCTTTTGCTTATGTCAAATGAAACGGTAAACTTTGTTGAAGACGCATATTCAACTAAGTATGAAAGCGAATGTAGATTTGAAATGCAGACAATGCAAAAGCCGGTGGCAAGAATCAAGAACAATTTTACATATACCGATACAAGAGAAAAAAATGAGCTTGGTCTTGACAATATGTCTCTTGTATCTGCGTCTATTCCCGTATTTTCGGATATACATACAGAAAAGAGCGGGAATTATGTAAGCGTAGCAGGTAAAATAAGTGAAAGAACAACGCTCATTGACGATGGAAAAATCAGAGGCAAGGAGATAAATATTCCGTTTACATATAAATCCAATGTAAATGCGATAGAAGAATCTTTGTCTATGATAGGAAATACGGTTGTTGTTGATAACCGGGTAAGATGCGATCATGAAAGAGTATATACGGATGCGGAAATTTATCTTGATTATCTGCTTACAGGTAAAGAAAGCGTAAACGTTTGCAAAAGTATAAGTATCGGGGAGTGCGCAAAAGGCTCAGACAATGCGCTGATTTGCGTATACTATCCATCGCATGATGAAAGTTTATGGGAAACTGCTAAGAAAAAGAAGACGACCGTTGAAAAGCTGATTTCTCTTAATCCTGAGTTATCTTCAAGATGTGATTGCCCGATAATTATAGAATAGCACAAATAAGCTCTGCCGTTATGGCAGAGCTTATTTTATATGTGCGATATGATTAAATCCGAGGGTGAAAACACGTCTTCTGAGGTGATCGAGAGGGCATAGCTCTCAATTATAGTGCTGTAAAATTTAAATAGCACAGGAACGCCTGAATCACGGCACTCGATTGGGGTTGCTAACGTAAACTCTATGTTTTTGAGAGGTTTGTTTATTCCTGTACCGAGAGCTTTAAAGTAGGATTCCTTTAAAGTCCACAATGCGTAAAAATCGCTTGGGGATTTTATTAACATAGCTTCGCTTGGGGTGAAACATTTGTCTGAAATCAAACTGCGTATATTTCCGATTCGTTCAACGTCTATGCCTATGGGAGAGTCTGACAGAACACAACAGACAGCACCGTTTGTATGTGACAGATTAAAATGGATATTTTCATTTGAAACTATATCGGGCTTACCATGCTCGTTTTCTTTGATTGTAATATTTGATATGTCCAGACCCGAAATCTCGCTTAACATTTGAGAGAGCAGTGAATAAGCCAGCGTGGATACAGATCTGTAATCGTCATTCTTGATTCTGTTAACGCGAGATATTATATATTGGTTGTTTGGGCATAGAAGGGAAGCGGGAAGTTTGTCGAATAATATCATTTTAGCTTTTATCAATGTTTTCCCTCCTTAATAATTTGCTTTTTTTCATAAAAGGTATTGAAATCTTTACTTTAATGTGTTATAATTTTGTTTGTCATACGCCGGTGTGATGGAATTGGCAGACGTGCCGGACTCAAAATCCGGTCCTGGCGACAGGGTGCGGGTTCGACCCCCGCCACCGGCACCAGAAGGTGTAGCTCAGTTGGTTAGAGCGCTTGCTTGACATGCAAGAGGTCATCGGTTCAAATCCGCTCATCTTCACCAGAAGCAAACTCGATGTGAGTTTGCTTTTTTATTTTATCATATATTTGGAATTAGGTCAATATAGAAATAAGGCGGCTTGTTGCCGCCTTATTTATTTTAGAAACTCACGTATTTTGTTAAGCGATTCTTCTCCGGCCGATCTTCCAAGTTCGTATACAGCACGCATTGTATCTGCATCATGCTCAACCCTGCCAATCGGCAGTTTTTCAGAGGGACGTATGACAAGCACATTACCTGAAACTTCTTTATCTGAAACATACTTTAATGTTTTATTATATACAAGATATCGGTTTTTCATTGCCTCTATAAGCTTTGGATATCCTTTGTATTTTCTCTTGATTATCGGCATAGCCCTGTTTGCTTTTTTTACATAGTTCTTAGGCTGAGTTAAAATAACAACGTTTTTATTATATCCGATACTTTCAAAATATTTTAGAGGAATGGAGTCTGTAATACCGCCGTCAAGAAGCTTTTTGCCGTCGATCTCAACTATGTTTGCAACAAGCGGCAGAGATGCTGACGCACGTATATATTCCAGCATGGCTTCGTCTGATACGGGACAGCTTTTATATACAGGCTCTCCTGCTTCTATATCAGTGCACACTACGTAAAATTCCATTGGGTTATTATCGTATGCTTCGTCGTCAAATTTGTCAAGTTCTCTGGGTATCTGCCTATAACAAAAATCGGAGGAGAAAAGATCGCCTGTTCTGATTAGTGAACCGATACTGCAATAGCGCTTATCTCTTGAAAACCGCGTATTATACCTTATAGCTCTTCCTGCCTGACCCGATTTATAGTTGCATCCGAATGCCGCTCCTGCTGATACACCTATTGCCCCGTCAAAAGTGATACCGTTTTCCATCAGCACGTCGGTAACGCCAACAGTAAACAGTCCGCGCATGCCTCCGCCTTCAAGAACGAGTCCTTTTTTCATAATACCCCCCACATTATTTATCCCTCTCGATGACGAGAGGGATTTTTATGTATAAAATTAAACTTATTGGTAAATAATGGATTATCTTTCGTTCATTGAAACGTACGGTGTATGATGAGTAATAGCCTTGTATGCAGGACGTATTATCTTCTTTGCAGTCATAAGCTCTTCAATTCTGTGTGAGCACCAGCCGACTATGCGGGCTATAGCGAACAGGGGAGTGTAGAGCTCGGTGGGTATTCCGAGCATGCGGTATACAAGGCCGGAGTACATGTCAACATTAGCGCATATATCCCGTTCAAGGCCGAGCTTTTCTCTGAGTATATCGGGAGATAGTCTTTCGATGGTTTCAAGAAGTCTGAAATCATCGCCGAAGCCGCGCTTTTCAGCCATTTCCTGAGCGTATTTTTTAAGCATTACCGCTCTCGGGTCGGAAAGTGTATAAATAGCGTGCCCCATACCGTATATGAGTCCGCTATGATCGTATTCTTCACCGTTAGCTATTTTCTTTAAAAATTTCGCCACTTCCTCATCGTCATTTGTATTCTTAACATTCGCTTTGATACAGTCGAACATCTCCTGAACCTTAATGTTTGCACCACCATGACGAGGCCCCTTAAGAGAACATATAGCTGCTGCTATTGCTGAATAAGTGTCTGTGCCGGAGGAAGTTACTGTACGGCATGTAAACGTGGAGTTGTTACCGCCACCGTGTTCAGCCTGCAGAATAAGACAAAGGTCCAGAAGTCGGGCATCTTCTTCCGTGAATTTTCCGTCTTCGCGGAGAATTCTGAGAAAATTCTGAGCAGTATTATGATTATTAAGAGGATTGTGTATCATGAGACTTTCGCCGCAGAACGCATTTCTGTATACCGCATACGACTGAGCCGCAATGATCGGCAGGCGAACCATAAGCTGCATGCTTTGGCGCACTATATTGTCAAACGAAGTATCGTCGGGATTTTCGTCGTATGAATAAAGAGCGAGGACCGAGCTTGCAAGCTTATTCATTATAGAACGGTTAGGAGTTTTCATGATAACGTCTTCGGTGAAGCGTGGAGGAAGCTCACGGTAAGTATCAAGCAGTTTATCGTAATCCTCCAGCTGTTTAGGTGTGGGAAGAGAACCAAAGAAGAGTATATATGAAACTTCTTCGAAGCCGTAGCGGCCTTCATTAACGTAACCGTTTATAAGCTCATCAACTCTGTAACCTCTGTAGTAAAGCTCACCCTCAATAGAGCACTTATCGCCTTCGTTTATGATGTATCCGTGAGCATTGCCTATACGTGTAATACCGGCCATAACGCCTGTTCCGTCAGGATTTCTCAGTCCGCGTTTTACATTGTAATGAGTAAAGTATTTTTTAGGTATATCGTATATTTCCTTGCAGTTATTTTTGAATTCAGAAAGCAGTTCATTCTGAACGTCGAATTTCGATTCCATGATTATGAGCCTCCGCTATTTAAGGGATCAACTGTAATAATTTCCCCCGAATTGAATATATATTAGATATATTCTATCACAAACAAAACAAAAATGCAAGAGAAATTTATTTTCTTGCAAATAGTTCGCAAATAGTTAACAAATTGCAAAAGTTTAGCTAAATAAAAGGATGAAGCTATGGAAAGAAAAAATATCAGCGCAATATTAACTCTTGTTGTCGCTCTTATTCTTATTGTTGGTACTAAAATAATAGTTTTGGCAAATGAAAATATTGGATATATTCCTGAGTTTTCAATAGAATCAACGCCTGATGAAACCCTTCGCCCTCAAGCTTGTCTTGATGAGAATAAGAGTATTTCTGAGTACAGGTATGTTCCTATGCCTAAAGTACTTGGTGAACAATATGATAATAAGGTAATTATTGAATTTCAAAACAGCAAAACTTGCATAGATATAACGTTGAGAGAATATCTGATAATGGCAGTTATGTCAGAAATGCCTTATACTTATGAAATAGAAGCCCTTAAAGCTCAGGCGATTGCCGCGAGGACATATACGCTTAAACAGATAGAAGATCATTCCCGACATGATAACAATATTGTTTGTAATGATCCTACACATTGCAGCGCGGCTTTAAATAAAGACGAATATGTTGAAAGATATGGAGAAGAATCATATCAAAAGGCATACGAAAAGGTTTCTGAGGCTGTAATATCTACTGATGGAGTGGTAATAACATACAATAATGAGCTTTGCACTTCTGTATATCATGCTTCTTCAGCAAACGCTACAGAAAGCTCATATAATTTATGGGGAACGTATACACCTTATTTGTTATCAGTTCCCACATCTGAGCCGATTGACGTTCAGACTGTATATGTTTCAAAAGCGGATTTGTTTAACTCTTTTGACAGAAATATTGGTAACTCGGATAACATAATTTTAAAATTCAATGACACCGGAAGATGCGACAGAATTATAGCGGGCGATATTGAAATCAGTGCAAAAAAAATCAGAAACATGTTTTCGCTCAAATCATGCGATTTTGTAGTTGATGATAATGGAGAAAAAATAGTTTTTACAGTTTACGGATATGGCCATGGTATAGGCATGAGTCAGAAGGGTGCAAACGAGATGGCAAAGGGCGGATATAATTATTCTGATATATTAACTCATTATTATACAGGCGTTGAAATAGAAAAAATAAAATAAAAAATGCAGGCTTATTGCCTGCATTTTTGTCTTTTCATTAATTTAAAGACCGAGAACTGCGGCGCCGATTATTCCGGCATCGTTGCCGAGCTCTGCAGTTTTTATAACGGGTCTTGAAAGACTGCTGTTTTCATAAAGAATTCTATTTATTTTTTCATTAAGGGGGTTCAGTAGATTGTCGCCTTCGTGACAGATACCACCGCCGATTACTATAACCTCAGGCATGAAGGTGGTGATGATGTTCGCTATGCCGCATGCGAGATAGTTTATATACATATCTACTACCTCCGCTCCTGCTGTATCACCTTTTTTCATAGCAGCAAAAGCCGTTTTGCCGCTGACCTTGCCCTCATTTTCAACAATCTCATGCATAAGTGTTTCGCGGCAGGATTCTTTGCATTGTTCAATCTTTTCACGAGTCATATTTATAAGACCCGTTGCAGAGCTGTATGCTTCCCAGCAACCTTTTCTGCCGCAAGTACAAGGCCTTCCGTTATATTCTATAACAAAATGTCCGAGCTCACCGCCAGCGTGATTGAATCCGTAATATATGTTGCCGTCTATGATTATTCCGCCGCCGACACCTGTACCAAGAGTTACCATAACAGCGCTCTTAACACCCTTTGCAGCTCCTGCAACTGCCTCGCCTTTTGCAGCAGCATTTGCATCGTTTTCAACATAAACCTTCTTTAATGGGATGTGACTCATAAGCATTTCTGCAATAGGAAACAGCTTAAAGTTAAGATTATTTGCATAGTCTATATAGCCTGTTTCGGGATTGACAGTTCCGGGTGAGGCTATACCTGCGTATATGATATCGTCAAAAGTAAGTCCTGCATCATTCACAAGCTTGGCACAAAGTTCTGCCATATCCTTTATAACTTCTTCGCCGGGGCGCTCAGCACGCGTGGGTACACTGCCTTTTATTACAATTTTATAGTTTTCATCTACAATACCAACGGCAATATTAGTACCGCCCAGATCGATTCCAATGTAATACATAGTATAATATCCTTTCAAAAACATATCGCTATGAACATTATAGTATTACACTCTGTACTTGTCAAGAGATTTAAAATAAACTTATTATAAATAAAATCAGATAGAGAGCTCTTTGAATACAGGCCGTATTTGCTCTCCCTCTATTGCTTTTGCGGCAGCTGTTACAACTAAATCAAAGTTCGCAACAAGTGAGTGCGGTTTCTTCAATATATCGTCTTGCAGCATAGGGGTAAAGTATATGTTTTTCTTGTTTAAAAGCGTACCTATATTACATAAATTTGCACTAAGCGCATCATTGCTTGCAAGCGATATAAGCAGTGGCCTTGAGTTTCTCATGTGAGCTTTTGCCGCCATGGTCACAGGAGTATCGGTTATACCGTGAGCAAGCTTTGCAAGCGTGTTACCCGTACACGGTGATATTATCATAATATCGAGCTTGATTTTCGGACCTATAGGTTCAGCGTCCTCGATCGTAAGAATTGCTTTTCTGTTACAGATATCTTCAACGTTCTTTATAAGTTCCTTTGCACTCCCGAATCTTGTGTCGGTGTTTGCTGCATTAAAGCTGATTATAGGCAGTATATCTCCAAAGTTTGAGGCTAGTTCTTTTAATACTTCGAGAGATTTTTTATGTGTGCAGAATGATCCGCATATTGCGTATCCTATCATTAAGTTAAATCATTCCTTTCGGTATCTGTTATATTACACAAATGAGTATATATGCATTTCCCAAGAGCAGTTCCGGCGCTTGCAGGTGCGCATTTTCCCGGAAGTGCAAGTAAATGATGAGTTTCAAGCCCAAGCTTCTTTGCATAAGCGAAATCAATGCCTCCGGGAAGTGACGCCAGATCAATTATATAAGTTTGCTTATTCAACTGTTCAAGTATTGTGTTTACAAATACAGGTGCGGGGACAGTATTGATTATAATTTCGCTTTCTATGGCAAGTTCTGCAAGACATTCAAAATTTTTTGCAACTATATTAATGCAGGCAAGCTCACTGATTATTTTTTCGTTTCTTAAAACCACGCTTATCTTATCTGTATAATAACTTAGCTGAGTATAAAGAAATTTTGCTATTCTGCCCCAACCGACCAGGAGGACTTTGCGTTTGTATAAAGCTCTTTTATAGTTTGAAAGAAGTTGACCGACAGTGCCTTCGGCAGTCAGATAAGCCGAATCGGTAAGATAGGCTTCATCATTAAGGTAATCAATATATTTAACCGTGGATTTTTTGCTTACATCATTTAATCTGCCGTGGAAAACAATAATATTGTCTTTTGTATTTCTAAATAACTCATTTATTGTTATACCGTCGGATGATCTTGATGTTTTGTTTATGTGGATATTATCTGTAGAAACGGGCGCCGGCAAAACTATCACGTCAGCAGAATTTGTCAGTTTGAGATATTCTCTTACAGTAGCATCCGGGTATGCATCATAATTTAATAATTCGGCGTGATATCCTTTTTTTATCAGATAATCACACGCATGTTCCATTCTAAAATCTCCGCCAATAAATGCAATATTCATTTTATGCTCCTTTGTGACGGTGTTATTGGATTACTATATAGAATCCCATTATCAGTAATATGCGTTGTCATAACTTATGACCATTATTAAAAACAAAAACTGCGGATATTATCCGCAGTTAAATTTTATTTAAATTATATATTGTATGAGTCACCGCAAGCATCTATAAACAGCTCGCCGTTTTTATAAACAAGCTCTAAATACAACGGCCTTGATGCATCGCTTGGAATATCACTTCTGAATGTACCGTTATTTTTCATTATCTTGTAGTTCGTTTTATATACGTATTTTGTAACTTTTCCGTAGAGCTCGTCTGTCATATCTTTTTCAAAAAGGTATTCAACGTTAATGTCATACAACTTTTGAGGTGCTATGTATTCCCATTTATAATTATTTTTTAAGTATCGCTCTGAATGCAGTGAAGTGAACAGGGAAGCGTTGCCTTTTTTTAGTGCATCGAAATATTTACCGAACAGCTCCATTACAGGCCCGTATGATGTATAGTCCTCATCTGTAATACAAACTGTAAGAGAATTGTCTGTGTAGTAAATATAAGGAACAACTTTTAAATAGTCAGGGTCGGTAAATATATCTGCCTCATCGGGGGTGTAAAAGATATACGAGGGAGGCTCATACTTACTGTTGTATACAAATGAAGCAACAAATTCTGCCTGATCGTCTTTTTCAAAATACATGTAAACTGAACCTAGCAAAGCAATAATTATAAGGAGAATTGATATAATGAGTACAATTTTTTTCTTCTTGGCCATTTTATATTTCCTCGTTATTAAATGCTTTTTTTAGCTTTGCAAAACTTGCCATCAGCTTTTTTGTTCCAACCGTGTCAAATGCTATTTCATAAAGAGTATCCGCGCCCATTTTTTTTACTGATAAAACAGTACCGCCGCCAAATGTTGCGTGCACGACTCGCTCACCCTGAGCGTAAACTTCGGTAGGCTGACGTTTGAGCGGAGAAACGTTTTTATGCGGCGCGGTAAGCTCGCTTGAAATCTTTGGCTTGTAAGCTGAGCTTGAGACACTCATATCAGGAGTTATTCTGCACATCTCAGTTTCATTGTCAACGTATTTTTCGGGAATCTCTTCTGAAAATCTTGACGGAGGATTGTATCTGGTTTTACCGAACATCATTCTCTCACGTACGTTAAGAATATAGAGCTTTTTTTTCGCTCTGGTTATCGCAACGTACGCAAGACGCCGTTCCTCTTCAATTTCCTCGTCGCTTTCTATAGAAAGCAGTCCCGGAAATATTCCTTCCTCAAGACCGGGTAAAAAGACGACGGGGAACTCAAGCCCTTTAGCGCTGTGGATCGTCATCATAATAACTGCGTCTGCTTCTTCATCGTAGTTGTCTGTGTCGCTTACAAGTGCGACTTCTTCCAGAAAGCCTGAAAGAGATGGCTGATCTGATGCATTTTCGTATTCGTATGCTGTTGTGATAAGCTGGTCAATGTTTCTTAATCTGTCAATACCGGTCTCGCCTTCAGCAACAAGCATGTCTTTGTAGCCCGAGTCATTAACTACGGTACTTATAAGTTCGGAAATGCCAACAACCGCGGATAAGGCTGTCATACGCTCTATAAAGTCTGTAAAAGCAATAAGCCTGTCAGCAACCTTAGAAAGCTGTATGTATTCGCGAGAGCGTTTCATAACGTCGAACAGGTAGGTTTTCTCGAGTGTTGCCAATATTTCAACGGCTTCAAGTGTGGCATCGCCTATTTTTCTTTTGGGTTCGTTAATAATACGTCTTAGTCTGATACTGTCTCGGTGGTTTGAGATCACACAGAGATATGCGACTATATCCTTTATTTCCTTACGGTCAAAGAATCTGAGTCCGCCCAGCATTCTGTATGGTATACCGCTTTTGGTAAACACGCTTTCAAAAGGCGCGGATTGGCTGTTCATACGGTAGAGAATAGCGAAGTCTGAAAACTTCTTGCCGGTGTTCTTTATCCCTTCAAGAATCTTGTCGCTTACATACTGAGCCTCAAAATTCTGATTTGGGAGAGACTTGAGAGTTATTTTTTCACCCTCTCCCGTATCTGTCCACAGAGTTTTGCCTTTGCGTCCTTTGTTGTTGCTTATTACGGCGTTTGCCGCATTAAGTATATTGGAAGTTGATCTGTAATTCTGTTCAAGTTTAATAACTTTACAATCGGCGAAATCGCGGTCAAACTTTAGAATATTCTCAATAGTTGCTCCGCGGAATTTGTATATACTTTGATCGTCGTCTCCAACGACCATAATATTCTTGCGTTTTGCACTGATTAACTCACATAATTTAAGCTGCGCGATATTGGTGTCTTGAAACTCATCAACACATACGTATCTGAAACGGTTTTGATAGTAATTTCTCACTTCTTCATGTGAGGATAACAATAAAACGGTTTGCATTATTATATCGTCAAAATCAAGTGCATTAGCACTTTTGAGCTCGCGCTCGTATTCTGAATATATCTGTGCTATTTTAGATAACTTATAATCGTTTCCTGCTTCTGAATAAAAAGCTTTTGAATCAATAAGCCTGTCCTTCGCGCGACTTATAACACCCATAACCGCTTTAGGCGCAATTATCTTTTCATCTATCCCTGTTTTCTTCATGCAGGAAGTAATAAGCTTTTTGGTGTCATCGGTATCATAAATAGTAAAGTTTGATGAGTATCCGACAAGCTCGGCATATCTTCTGAGTATTCGCACACAAATAGAGTGGAATGTTCCGGCCCATATTTCAGATGCGGCGTCAGCATCTCCGATAACCTTTTCAAGCCTTTCTTTGATCTCACCTGCAGCTTTGTTTGTGAAGGTTATTGCTAAAACGGCCCAAGGGGGACATGGTGAGTCGGCAAATTCGCAAAGAGCCTCAGCAAGCTTTTCATTATTAAGGATTTTATATGACGATATTCTCTCAATATCATCATCTGCTATATTTTCGGGGACGATGTCTGAATAATAGGCGTTCCCGTATCTGATTATGTGGGAAATACGATTTACAAGCACGGTTGTTTTTCCGCTTCCGGCACCGGCTAAAACAAGCAGAGGACCGTTAATTGTATAAACAGCCTCTTTCTGGTGCTCGTTCATACGCTTATAATATGTATCAAATAATTCTCGTTTAGTGTTTAAATATTTTTCTTTTAATGTTTGATCAGACATGTGCTTATCCATTTAAATAAAGACAAACAACAGGGAATGACTCCCCGTTGCCTGCTTTTATTTACGCTTTCTTACAAATCGTTTGTGTTTGAGTTCTATTCTTCTTCCTGTTCTGATATAAGAACGCAGAATTGTACGTATCCGCGTTGTCTGTCTTATAGAGATAGCTTCGGCTTTGCCGGTTTTCCTTATATATCGTACCAGATCGTCTAATTTAACAATATTTTTGTATTCTTCTGTAAAACTTACTTTATTTGAAGAGAAGGTAACAATATTATATATCGGAACTTTATATTGGCCTTCGTTGCGAAGAATCTCTTTTATAACTTTTATGTGAGTTTCATTCTGATAAATCGGATTGTAGAACGTGATCCGCTTATCATTGTATATCTGAGTCCATTTTCTTGTGTCGCCTGTTATTATTTTTCCGTTGTGACTCTTTAGTTCAATGACAAAAATTCCGCTTCTGAGAACAACGACTGCATCGATTTCAGCATATCTGTCGCGTCCCGAGTTTATATACGGAATATAAACGTTAGTAAATACCGCATTTGCAGAAAATGCTTCTTCAAGTGTTTGCTTCAGCCTTTCTTCACTTGGCTTTCCGTAATTCTCAATTTCACGAACTCTCTTTTTTGATTTGATCTTAATGGTAATATAAAGAATAATAGCGGCAAGCGTTATTATTGAAACAAGCGAAACAAGGGTGAAAAACAATGGCGAATTCAGTAATTCAGACAAGGCGCACCTCAGTTAAGCTCTTTTTCAAGATAGTCGGCAATTTCGCCAAGGGTTGCGAGTTTAGAAATTGCTTTTTCATCAATTTCGCAGTCGTACTTGTCTTCAAGTTCAAGCACAAGTTCGGCAAGTTCGATCGAGTTAACGCCGCAGTCGCTTCTGAGATTTGTTTCACGCTTTAATTCTTCAGGTGCAATTTTTAACTGTTCGGATAAAATGGTCTTTAATTCTTCGAACATGATGTCCTCCTTATTTTACAAGAAATCTCTTGATTTTTTTAGTTGTTGTTTTTTCAAATTCCTCGTCGCGGAATTCAATTGATGAAACCTGTTTAAAAGAGGGGAGTTCAGCGTTTATCTGAGAAAGCTTGGTATTGGCACGCTCCTTGACTTCTTCAGCACTGAGATCGGCAAATGATTCAAAATCGGGATATACTACTGCAACGATAGACGTTTCGGAACCATCGGTATCCTTTCTGCCGATGACTACGATCTCTTTAACGTATGAACAAGATGAAAGCTTTTCTTCGATTTCTTCCGGATACACGTTTTTACCGTTAGATAAAATTATTACGTTTTTCTTTCTGCCGGTTATATATATATATCCGTCTGAGTCGGTATATCCGATGTCGCCTGTTCTGAACCAGCCGTCTTCTGTGAAAACTTCTGCTGTTGCCTCAGGGTTCTTATAGTAACCGAGCATTACATTTCCGCCGCGGACAAGTATCTCTCCGCGTCCTGATTCATCAGCAGAACTTGCATCTATTTTAACTTCGGTTCCGTTAACAGGAGTGCCCACAGATCCCATTCTTGGGGCATAGTAGGGGTTAACCGAAACAAGAGGTGAACATTCGGTTATTCCATAACCCTCATATATCGGGAGGCCGAAAGCATAAAAATCCTTAACCAATGCTTCACTAAGGGGTGCGCCACCGCAAACGATGGAATTAATATTTCCGCCAAATGCCGCACGTACGTCTGAAAAGAGCTTTTTTCTTAAATCTATTCCAATTAAAAGAGCAAGCTTTGATATTTTCATACCGAGCTTTACTTTTTTAGCCATATTGTTCTCATTGATCTTGGTCCATACTTTTTTGTGTACTGTTTCAAGGAAAAGGGGTACTACCGTTATAGCAGTAGGTTTATAATACTGCATGGAACGGGAAGCATATTTTAGTGCCGGATTGATATAGATGCTTGCACCGATATTCATGCCGCCGAGATGAGTTGCCGTAAACTCATAGGTATGATGAATTGGAAGAAGCGATACAAGGGTAGTTGTTGAATCATACGGCATTGCTTGACAAGCCGCGTTAACAGATGTTGTTATATTCTTTTGAGAAAGCATTACACCCTTGCTTGTTCCGGTCGTACCGGAAGTGAATAGAATGGAGCAACATTTTTCCGTATCAGGTTCAATTGAAGTAAATGCAGTATCTCCTGAATCCATTAAGGCCTTTCCTTCATCAAGAAGAGTTGATATATCAATTATGTTAACACCGTTGACATTGTCGCTTCCGTCTGTATCTTCATTCAGTCTTATAAAAAGTGTAACGCCGGGTATCTTGTCTGCAAGTTTTGCTATTTTTCCGTTAAAGCTGCCGGTATATGCAACTGCAGAACATTCTGAAAGGTTTATAAAGTCACATATTGACTCTTCGGAAATCTCGCGATCCAGCGGAACTATCGTACCGTTACCGCTTGTTACAGTTAGATAAGTTAACGACCAATAAGGCGTTGTGTCGCCAATAAGCGCAACGGTTTTTCCGACGTAGCCTCTCTTTGTTAAAGCTGTGCCGAAGGAGTTCATGTCAGTATATAGATCTGTATAGGAATATTTTTTAGATTCTTTTGAAACTTTATACTCATACAATGTTTTCGAGCCGAAATACTCGTGGCTTGAATATACAAGTTCCTTTAGGCTTGACACGGTTTTTACATTTCTGTTTTTGATTTTTTTCATGCAAATCTCCTTTAGTAGTAATGTGTCTGGCTGACTGCATTATACAGTATTTAATACCTGATGTCAATGCTTTTTGAGCTTATTTAAACACATATGAAAAGTTGTTAAATTTCTCTTGTATAGTATTTCAGCCACTCAATTTCATCGTCGTTTGCTTGAGAGGATAGTGCTTCAAAGACAGCTTTGTGATATGCATTAAGCGCAAGCCTGTCGCTGTTATCCAGAAATTCGGGTATTATCGCATCAAGATCTATTGGGCTAAGAGTAAGCGGCTCAAATCCTAAAAACTGACCGTATTCTGTTTCTGATATGTTTTTGCATAAAAGCTCGTTTTCAAGTCTTATTCCATGCTTTTCGGGAATATATATACCCGGCTCATCAGATGTTACCATGCCGACTTCAAGGGCAGGTTGTGTGTTTGCATAATAAAATCTGTTAGGCCCCTCATGAACGCTTAACATGTATCCTACTCCGTGGCCTGTACCGTGCCTGTAATCAAGGCCGAGCTTCCATATACCGTCGCGTGCAAGCATATCCAGTACAGCGCACTTAGTTCCTTTTTTGAAAACTGCCGATTGAAGCCTGATCATAGATCGGATGACTTCAGTATAATGAATCTTAAATTCCTCAGTTACGCCACCCAGAACAAAAACACGTGTAATGTCGGTTGTACCGCCAAGGTACTGACCGCCCGAATCAACAAGGAGCGCGCCGTTATCTTCGAGTCTGGTATCCGTTTCTTGTGTTGCGCTGTAATGTATGATCGCGGCATTCTTACCGTAAGCGCATATTGTATCAAAACTTGGTCCGAGATAATCGGGGCAGACCTTGCGGAAGTTTTCAAGCTCATCAGCTACAGACATTTCTGTCAGAGAATTCTTATTGCAAGTTTTTATATAGTGCATAAATCTTGCAACTGCGATACCGTCTTTGATATGAATACGGCGAAGATTTTCAATTTCAGTATCATTTTTTACTGCTTTTGCAAGTATGACGGGGTCTGTTTTGTCAATAACTATACAATTGTTTGAAAGGGAGGTAATTACAGAAGCGTTCACCTGCTGTTTATCGCACAGTACTCTATTTTCGTTTCTGCTTTGAAGGAAAGTGTAAAAGTCTGTGTAATTGCAAAGTGTTATTCTGCAAGCTTCAAGTTCGTTTTTTACGTTTGCTGCGGCTGCATTATCAAGAAACACGAAAGCTTCGTTTTGTGTCAGATAAAAATAAGCATAAAACACAGGTGTGTTTTTAACGTCGTTACCGCGCATGTTTAGAAGCCATGCGATTTCCTCAAGTGATGTTATTATATGAGCCTCGGAGCCGTATTCTCTCATTTTTTCTCTGAGATGTGATATTTTCTCTAAGGTAGATATGCCGGAAATGTTCATGGGGATAGAATTAATTGTCATAAAAGTTTGAGAGGGGAAGTTATTCAGGGCAGCAATTACGGGACTGTTGTCAGTCTTTATGTTTATGCCAATATCTTTTGCAACTTCATTAAGCTTATCCATGAAGGCACAAGTCATAAGCTTGCCGTCAGAAAATAATGAATCGCCTTTTGAAAGGTTTTGCTTAATAAGAGCAAATATATCAGGCTCGTTTTCAACCCCGTCTCGCACAAGATCAATTCCGGTGCCTTTAAGTTGATTTGTTGCCTGAAGAAAATATCTTCCGTCAGTTATAAGATAGCCTTTTGTTAGTGTGACAAAAAGTGTGCCTGCCGATCCTGTAAATCCGGAATAGTATGCCCTGTATTTAAAGCAGTCGTTTACATATTCTGAATTGTGACAATCAAAGGACGGAATAATACACGCACTGATCGAGCGCTCTTTCATTTTTTCTCTTAGTGCGGATATTCTTGAATTTATTTCGGTATTCATTTAAAAACTCCTTTGTCAGTTGTCGTTATACTTGAATACGGGGCTTTGAGTGAATTTTGCTTCTTTGGGTTTGTTAGTATTGATTTTCAAATTGCTTTCAAAACTGTTTGCATCTTCATTATAAAGTTGGAAACTTGTATATATTTTCGATGATTTCGAAACATCGTTGATGTAATAAACATTTAAATAAAGTGTTCCCGCATTACTTAAATCAACACCTTCAAATACTAAGCGCCTGAAATTATATATGAGATTTGATTTTGATAGGTATTTGTAAGAATCGTATACGTTTCCGTTATTATCAGTTAGTGTAAAGACAAACGTTTCGCCTATATCGGATACATCTGTATAGAAATTTTCAAGCGTATCAACCGTACTGTTATTATACCTCACCGTAAACTGAACTTCGTTGATTTCAGGAATATATACGTAGTTAGAGATGCTGAAATATCCGTTATCGTCTATAGTCTTTGAAAGATTTTGTGTCATAAGCGTAAAATCCGTTGTTTGCTCATATGTTTTTATAGCATTGTTTGTCCATGCATACTTTGCCATGGAGCCGGTATAACGGGCAAGAAACATTCTTCCCAAAAGCAAGGTATATACGGCTATTATTAATAGAACAAATATGAATTTTATAATTTTGGAGAAGGTCAATTTTTTTAAAGATGTAAGCAGTTTTTCTTTTATCGAAAAAAGAATTGAATTAGTTTGTTTTTTATTTTCCATGAAATTTTGCTCCAGACTTTAAACGCAATTTAACAGTATAAATTATAGCATATATATATATAAATTTCAAGTAAATTTTATTAAAACACTTGAAAGTATATTTTCAGCATGATATAATATAATAAATATTTTTGTAATCCGTCGCCATGTTGCGATTTTTTAGAAAGGAACTTTATTTTATGGAATATAATTTTTCTAATAAACTTGCATCTCTTAAGCCGTCTGCTATCAGAGAGATTTTCAAAAGTTTAAGTGATCCGAGCATAATATCATTTGCCGCAGGTAATCCGGCGCCCGAAAGCTTTCCTATCAAAGAGTTATCAATGATCTCTGCTGATATATTTGAAAACTCTCCTGTAACGGCGCTTCAATACAGCCTTACCGAGGGATATCCTGCGCTCAGACAAGTTGTTGCAGATAGACTTAAAACCAAATTCTCAATTGGCCGTGATTTTGACAGTACAGTAATTGTAACAGGCGGTCAGCAGGGAATTGAACTTACTTGTAAAGCTTTTTGTAATGAAGGCGATACTGTTATATGCGAAAATCCAACGTTTATCGGTGCGCTGAATGCTTTTCGTTCAAACGGTGTTAATACAGTTGGTGTTGATCTTGAGGATGACGGCATCAATATAGAAAAACTTGAAGAAACACTTAAAACAACAAAGAATGCAAAGCTTTTGTATCTTATTCCTACTTTCCAGAATCCAGCCGGAATAACAACATCGTTTGAGAAGCGTAAAAAGATATATGAGCTTGCAAAAAAATACAGTATAGTTGTTATTGAGGACAACCCTTACGGTGAATTGCGCTTTGCAGGAGAAGAGATACCTACTATAAAGAGCATGGACACCGAAGGCCTCGTTGTATACTGCGGTTCGTTTTCGAAAATACTTTCCGCAGGTATGAGGGTAGGATTTATGTGTGCACCCGAAGAGATAATTTCAAAGGCTGTTGTTGCAAAGCAGGTAGAGGACGTTCACACCAACATTTTCTTCCAGATGCTTTGCTACAGATATATGACAGAGTGGGATCTTGACGCCCATATTGAAACAATACGATCGCTTTACAGAAGAAAGTGTAATCTTATGCTTGACGAGCTTGACAAAAATATGCCTGATTGCGTTAAATACACGCGTCCTGAAGGCGGACTGTTTATCTGGTGCACACTTCCTGACACAATTGATTTATCAGAGTTTACAAAAGCAGCTATTGCTAATAAAGTTGCAGTTGTACCCGGCACTGCTTTTAACTGCGATACAGAAGCCCCCTCAAACTCTTTCAGACTTAATTATTCGACTCCGTCTGACGAGCAGATAGTTAACGGTGTAAGGCTTCTTGCAGATACCGTTAAGCAGTTTATAAAGTGAAAAAGGTTTGGTGTTTACAATGGCAGAATTTTCCGGTGAAAAAAAGACTATATTTTCGGGTGTACAACCCAGCGGAAATCTTACGATCGGCAATTATCTTGGAGCAATAAAGAATTTTGCTGAGTTTCAAAACGATTATAATTGCCTTTACTGCGTGGTTGATGAGCATGCTATAACCGTAAGACAAAATCCGGCAGAGTTGAGAAGACGTACTTACGAAACGCTTGCTCTTTATATTGCAACTGGGCTAGATCCTGAGAAAAACATATTATACGTTCAGAGTCACGTGCCCTCTCATGCAGAGCTTGCGTGGATACTTAACTGTTATACAATGTTTGGTGAACTTTCAAGAATGACTCAGTTTAAGGATAAAAGTGCCAAAAATGCTGATAATATCAATGCAGGCTTGTTTACTTATCCGACCCTTATGGCTGCAGATATTCTACTGTACCAGACAGATATTGTACCTGTTGGGGTTGACCAGAAGCAGCATCTTGAACTTACGCGCGATATTGCTCAGAGATTCAATAGTGTTTACGGAGAAACATTTAAGGTACCTGAACCGTATATTGCTAAAAACGGCGCTAAGATCATGTCTCTTGCTGAGCCTACAAAGAAGATGAGCAAATCTGACGAAAATGAAAATGCCGTTGTTCGTATACTCGACACAAAGGATACTATAATCAGAAAATTTAAAAGAGCTGTTACTGATTCCGACACTTCTGTAAGATATGCAGAAGGTAAAGACGGAATCAACAATCTTCTCACCATTTACGCAAGCTTTACGGGAAAGTCTATCGAAGAAGCTGAGCGTGAATTTTCCGGATGCGGATACGGTGATTTTAAGATTGCCGTTGGTGAAGCATGTGCTGACGCTCTTGCGCCCGTTAGGGAAGAATTTGACAGACTGATAGCTGATAAGGCATATCTTGAATCAATCATGAGAACAAATGCTGAGCAGGCGTTCAGAATTGCGCGTAAAACGCTTTCCAAGGTTCAGAAAAAGGTAGGATTTATTCAAGTCAGATAAAGGAAGTAAAATCTATGATAAACGAAACATTGATGAACGGTCTGTGTGCTGTGCTTCTCGCCATACTTCTGGCATTTACAACAACCCCTGCAGTACGCGCTCTTGCATATGTTATCGGTGCGATTGACGTACCTAAGGATAACAGAAGAATGCACAAGAGACCTATACCGAGAATCGGCGGGCTTTCTATATTTGCAGCTTTTGTTATATCAACACTAATTTTCTGCAAGCCCGGTGAAAACCTGTTAGCGATATATACGGGCGGTTTGTTGATAGTTTTAGTGGGTGTGATTGACGATATCAAGCCAATAAATGCATGGTTAAAATTCATAGCGCAGATACTGTCGGCTCTCATAGCTGTATTTTGGGGTGTTAAACTTGAATTCATAAACTTATTCGGTGAATATATACATTTTGGATTCTGGGCTATACCGCTTACGGTTTTATGGATTGTTGGACTTACTAATGCTATAAATCTTATTGACGGTCTTGACGGTCTTGCCTGCGGTGTTAGTGCAATAGGTTCAATATCGCTTTTTCTAATCACTCTTATAAAGGGAGACGCGCATAGCGCCATCATAACTGCTGTCCTTGCGGCATCATGCATTGGATTTTTGCCGTTCAACTCCAATCCTGCAAAAATCTTCATGGGTGATACCGGAGCGCTGTTTTTGGGATATACACTTGCCGTTTTATCAGTAGAAGGTGTATTCAAAATGCATACAGTGCTTTCATTTCTTGTTCCTATTGCTGTTTTTGCTCTTCCGTTATTTGATACGGTAAATGCATTTACAAGGCGTATTCTTAAGCATAAAAGTCCGTTTTCCCCTGATAAAAATCATTTACATCATAAACTTATTGAGCAGGGATTCAGCCATAAGCAGAGCGTATATATAATCTATGCGATATGCGCTATTCTCGGCTTATCTGCCGTGACATTTACATCTGAAAATCCGAGTAAGGCTCTTGTTATTCTTGCTGTTGGATTTGCAGTGCTGGGTGTTTACCTTCTCCTGATTTCTAAATACGGATTTAATTCAAAGGAAGGCTTTGGTATTGAAAGCGATATGCTTGAACAGATAAATGCTAAAGCAAGAAATGACGGTGCGAAGGACGATACTGAGTCATGAAAAGTGATAATAAAAAAAACAGAAAAGCCCCAAAAAGCTCAGGGATAAGCTTTAAGGGGACAATTCTTATAACAGTATGCATTACGCTTGCTTTTGCGCTACTCATATACGTTATGTATATTTTTGATTTTATAACCTTTATTGATCTTGCAGATAAGATGAATAATAACATGCATTTCACAAATATCTTAAGTGATGATGAAGTACTTTATGAAAATCTTGCTGAAAAAACGCAGATAGATAATTTTCAGCTTATGTATGAAATTACTCCCGAGGAGCTTACGTTAATACTTTCTGCTTGCAATCCCTATGATAGTTATACTATTTCATCTAATATAACTAACCAAAGTTCTGACACAGAAATAACGGTCAGAATAAGGGCAACTAAAGACCTTGATGTATATGATATAAAAAAATACACCGGAGATGTGTTGTTTGAAAGTATAATTTCAAACGGCGAACAAATAGAGGTTAAAGATGAGATTAGGGGGAGATCAGTAAAGTATGCTAAAAGTGACCTGTTCAGCTTTGAGTCGTTGTGCTCAATTCCCTCTATTGATACAGTTTCCGATATTTGTAATGGTATAATCAATGGAGAAGCAAATGTTATCGATTATAATATTTCGCTTGTATCCGACGGCGAGTATAACCTTTATAAGGCCGTGTTTACTTATCCTGATATTTTACAAAGGGAAGAGTACTATATTTCACTTGATACTGAGATGATTGTAAAGCTCGATTCATATATAGGCGATCAATTGTACTATAGTTATTCGCTGGTGGACTTTGAAAAAACAACTCATTAAAGACCTAGCTTATCTCCTAACAGAAGATACGCAAGAACTCCAATAAGTATTATGTTTTCTTTTGAGTGTTCGCACCCGACATACAAGAATATAATGAGGCCGAGCAAAAGAATATCATCGCTTGATGCATTGCTTAAAATAGATGATTCTTTTTCTTTGCTGTTTAAACATTTAACGTTTTTTTTGACCTTATATTTTTTATGTAGATTATTTTCTGAGAGGGCTTCTTTGTATTTTTCTTTTTCTTCTCTTATGTTTATTTGATTTGATAAATTTCCGTTGTAATTTGTCGGAAAATGTACTGGCAAAGTTCGTTTTACATACATTTTATCACCTCAGTTACTTGAATATCTCCGTAAGGCTTACAACTTTGAGTATTTGTGTTATCATGTCAAGTTTCTGTGCCTTTTCATGGCTTAAAAAAGGTTTTATAGCTAACAACAGTCCAATGCTTCGGTTCTCAAATCCATTTTTGTGACCGTGCGGCTTTGAAAACGCACTGACAGGGGAGATGTTATCGTTAAAGGTTGGAGCGAACGCCTCAACCTCAGTATTCTCAGGCTCAATTTTGGTATTGTTATTTTGCAGATTGTTAGCACCAAGCCCTTTAACAATACTCATGATACTTGACATAGCGCCAGGATCTGATAAGATGCCGGCTAGTTTTTTCTCCAAATCGTTTGGACTTTCACTCACTCGGTCTCACCTCTTTTGCGAGCTTCTTCTATGATATGGCGAGCTTTTTCGTCGCCTATGATACTTAGCGCCTCGTTTGCGTCTTTGTCTGTTGCATTTTTGATTACTGTTCGCAATTTAATGAGATCATCATTTGAAATATTTATTTTGGAATTGTTCATTCCGGCGGCGCCCGCAAGTGAATTTATAACGTTTTTTAGGGATTTGTCGTCAAGAGAAAGCAGGCTGTTTTTTATATTGTTATCAATTTGCATAAATTCCTCCAAAGTTGTTTATTTGTTAATATTATATGAGTTTTTTTTCAAATAGTTACCTAAAATCCTAAATTACCCAATAAGGAGGTGTCCTATGAAGATCCTGGTGTTTTCTGATTCACATCAGTACAATAGATTATTAAAATCTGCAATAGAAAAGCATCTTAATGCAGGTACTGTTGACTGCATATTTTATTTGGGAGATGGCGTCAAGGATATAAACGGACTCTATCCTCAAATTCCGATTTGCTATGTTGACGGCAATTACGAAGAATATGTAACAGGTTTTATTGACCGTAAAAAACTTAAGAGTGAAGTAATTGTTGATTTTATGGGATTCAGATTTTTTCTTACCCATGGCCACAGATATTCTGTTAAAAGTACTTTTGATAATCTTATAAATGCTGCACGCGGCAAGAATGCCGATATAGTTTTGTTTGGGCACACACATGAGCAGTATTATAAATATCTTCCGCCGGAAAGTGACTCTGATAAACCTATGTACATATTTAATCCGGGTAGTATTTCACGTCCTCGTGACAATAAATTTTCATATGGCATAATAGAAATTCAGAAAGAGAACATACTGATTACTCATGCTACTGTTTAAATTACGTTAAAAAGGAAGTTTACATGTTAACTTTTGCTGTACCGAAAAAGAGAAAAAACGCACATATTTCTATTGCACTTTTGGCATTAGGATTAATGTTTTTTCATTTAAGTTCAATTATTAAAATCTATCCGTATATTTTGCAGGTAACAGGCCTTGCTTTTTTGATTCTGGCGATTCAGATAATGCAAAGATACGTTTTGTCTGACTTTGTTTACGTAATAGACGATTATGATAATGGTGATTCTGTTCTTAATATTATAAAAGTTCAGGGAAACAAAAAGATTACGGTGTGCAGTGTCAGCCTTGTTAAATGCCTTTACTCAGATGATTACGAGAAAATAGCGTTGAAGCCGGATAATTCGTTTGATTACAGACAAAACGTCTTATCTCATAATAAATTCGCTCTTATATATCACGAAAATGATGATATCATACTGATAAAGCTTGAAGCTGATGATGAGTTTATCGGTGCAATATCATCAAGGATAAACAAAAACTAAAAGGCAGACAAATTTTGAATTTGTCTGCCTTTTCTTATTTGGTTTCAATAATAAAAAAGTATGGTGAGGTTGGAGAGTTACATAGCCTGAATTTGCCTATGCAATACTTATACCTCGAATACTCTTTAAAAAGCCTGCTTAAAAGCTCGCCTTCAATTTCACCTTCATCGTGTCCTGGGTATACTGCAATGAGAAGTGCTGCATCTGTGTCCATAAGTTCGATAGCTGCTTTAACCGCTTCTATAGTTGTTTCTCTTAGGGTAGTTATTCTTTTGTCGCCGCCAGGCAAATATCCAAGGTTGAACATGCCCACTTTAACCGGTTCGTTAACGAATTCGCGAACTCTGTGGTGGGATGCACATATTAGTCTGTAATTATTTGGGCAATTTTCTTTTTTTAGGTTTTCTGCGGTACTTATTAAAGCAGACTCCTGAATATCAAAGGCGTATACTTTTCCCGATTCTTTAACAGAGTGGGATAAAAACGCGGTGTCATGGCCGTTGCCCATAGTGTAGTCTACAACAACAGATCCTTCTTTAAGATGCGGGAGCAAAAAGCTTTTTTCAAGTGTAAGCAAATCTAACATAATTAAAAATCTATTACCTGACCGGACTTTGCAGATCTGAATGCTGCTTCCATGACCTTGATATCAAAAAGCATATCTTCGTTTGACACCATAAGATCGGCTTTTTTTTCAATTGCATCACAGAAGTTTCGGTAATAATCATGCACGTCCGACACGGGCCTTTCAAATTCGTATTCATCAACTGTTACAGAGTCGCGCGGAGCCATAGTTTTGGTAAGACCCGCAGCGTTTTCTACGGGCAATACATCGCTTTCGTGCCAATGCTTGCATTTTACGATTTTTGCATTTTCTCGCCAGTCTGTGATAATTGCAGTTCCTTTAGTACCTTGCATATAGAATCGCGGAAGTGCTATAAAGTTATATGTACCAAGTTCAATATAAGCACGCGAAGAATCACCGTAGTAAAGTTCAAGCTTGAAACCGTCGTCAACTTCTTTATTGGTTATGTTATCGAGCCTACAGTATACTTTTTTGATATCCTTGCCTTTTATCATCATGATCTGGTCTATAAGGTGGATACCCCAGTCATATATCATACCGCCGCCGAATTCCTTCTTTCCTCTCCAGTCTGACGGAATACCGCGTGAGCCGTGAACGCGGGATTCAATATTGAATATATCGCCTATCTCGCCCCTGTCGTGTATTGTTTTCATTGCAAGATAATCAACGTCAAATCTTCTGTTCTGGTGAACAGAGAACATCTTATCGTTCTTGTTTGCAGCGTCTATCATTTCAAGAAGTAATTCGGTTGACAGAGTAACAGGTTTTTCGCATAAAACGTGTTTGCCGGCATTAAGAGCTGCAACAACAACGTCTTTATGTTGGTCGTTTGGTATAGCAACTGTTATTATATCAACATCTTTGTCGGCAAGAACCTCATCATATGAAGAATAAGCGTATATACCGTGTGATTTTGCGAGCGCCGATTTTGCCGGGTCTATATCGTAAATTCCTTTAAGTGTAACTACGTCGCTTTCAAGCGCGTGATCTGCGTGCCAGGAGCCCATTCCTCCAAAGCCTACAACAACTAAATTTTTTTTCATATTTGTGCCTCAATGTTGCTTGCTGAAACAGTAACAGCAGCAACGTGTATTTATATAACTATTCTATATTATATAGTAAAAAACAGAAAAGTCAATAAGTTAATCAAATGTTTAACATATTATTGCAAAATTTATCT
>SVSR01000012.1 GCA_015064205.1 Oscillospiraceae bacterium | reverse complement strand
ATCACCGTCAACGAACTGATATGTAAAGTCCGGTATATTCATACCTATGTTGTTTCCGGGGTCATATCCTGTTAGCGGATGCTTCATTGTTGCTCTAAGATAACCAAGCTCGGTTGCTTTTGCAACGGATCTTCTTGCGGCGTTTTCGAGCTCTACAAAGCCGCCTTCAAGCTCGCACTTGTTTCCTATCTTGAAGTAGAATATAGGCCAACCCGTGTCAACGCAGAGGGGATTTTCTCTGACCTTTGACATGTTCATGCTTTCAAGTGTTGCAGAGAGTCCGCGTTTTGCATCGGTGTTGCTCTCACGCTCAATTGCTTTTTCAAAAGCCTCTTTAACATCGGGCGATATTTCTGTAGCTCCCCGTTTTATAGTTTCAAAGAGAGCTTTCTCATATATATCAATTCTTATCATTTTACTTTTACCTCTATGTAGCCGTCATTAAGGACAATTTCTGTGCCGTATGGCTTGCATCTTTCACACATGTAATCAAAAATTATTTTTTGCTCATCAAAGTCTGCAAGATAAGGCATACCGTTATCTTCATTCAGCTTTAGCATATAGCATTTTATATCAGTGACTTTTGACTCGTCATACGTTATATAAGGAATAAGCGAACGGAAATTAGCCGCATCGGCATGAAGTCCGCCGTTTCCAAGTGCCGCTCTTGCTGCAACCATTTGAGTAGGTGAAAGTCCCTTATCAAGCTTGTATTTTTCCCTGAAATCTTCGGGCATACAGAATACTTCATCACTTTGGAAAATAAAGTTTCCGATGCTGTAGAATATCGGCTTTCCCTTATAAATTTCAATAGGCTTCAATTGATGTGTGCCCGTGCCTATAACGGCAGAAGCGCCTGCGTCTATACATTTGCGGCTGAACTCTGCCATAAAGTCGTCAGGCGTATCGTCGGTGTCGCCCTTTATTTCATGTGAGTGCACGTTGACTACAACGTAGTCACATTCTATAAGTGCCTTTTTGATGCTGTCTGTTGTTCTTTCAACGTCGCGTGCGTTAGCCTTTGAGGTTTTACCTTCGACTTCGCTTATACGGAAATTGTATTCGCCAAAACCAAAGCAACCATCGGGCGGCATTGGCGTGTAGCCGCCGACTCTTGAACGGTTACGCCTACCGTCAATTTTTGTGCCTGCAGACATTTCCTTGAGAGCCTTCATGTGTTCTTCGGTTATTTCATAAACAGTCGAAAATCTCAGCGGATTTAGCCCCGGTCTGCCGGGGACGGTATCGGACGGATTTCCCGCACGTGCCGCATCATTGAACGTAGAGCAAATTGAAATAAGAGCGCATTTGCCATTTGGCGCGTCTATTACAGCATAATCTGATGCTTCAATAAGGTCTTTTCCTGCGCCGCTCACGGGCAGATTTCTTGACCTTACAGCTTCAAGCGTTGAAAACATACCGTCATAAGAATAATCCATTGTGTGATTATTTGCAAAAGAGCAACCGTTAAATCCGTATTCGAGCAAATCGTCAAGCGAGTCTGTTTTAGCCGCAAGCCACGTACCGCCGCAATATGTTGAACCGTATGCAGGCGATTCTGATAGCACATATTCCAGATTAAACAGACGAATATCAGCACTTTCTACAATGTTTTTTATTGGTTTTATATTATAGTCTGAGGGCATGTCTGAGGTATGTATTGCATCCCCAACACTGCATATCGTATATTTCATTATTCCTTTACCCCTTTACCCTTTCATCACTTTCGGATATTTTTACGGGGTCAATTCCGTCCATGTTATCAAGAACAAACTGAACGCACGTATCACTTCCAAAAACAAATGCATCTTCATCTATCATAAAATCGTTGTTATGAGGAAGAGTAGTACAACCCTTATCGGGGTTTCTTGTTCCGAGTCTTATAAATACACCGGGCTTCTTGGTAAGATACTGCGAGAAATCTTCAGAGCTTAGCTTCTCCGGCATGTTTACGATGCCGTCTTTGCCGACTACCTTTGCGGCAGATTCAAGAAAGCGGTCTGCGATATAGGGATTGTTATAAAGAACAAACGCTTTGAGAGTGCTTTGAATTTCTACCTCAATGCCCGTTTCCTTTGCGGTGTTTTCGGCAATTTCATGCATTCTGCGATCCAAAAAGCTGTCAACTTCCATATCAAAGGTGCGAATCGTACCGAGCATATAAGCGTGGTCAGCGATAACATTTTGTGTAGTGCCGCCCGAAAGCTTGCCGATAGAAAATACGTATTTTGCAAACGGACTGAGCTCACGTGTCAGCATATATTGAAGATTATTGTATGTACGGACAGCCGCAGCAAGAGCATCTTTTCCTGTGTGAGGCAGTGTAGCATGAGCGGTAGCACCCTTGAAATCAATGCGGAAATTTCTGCTTGATGCCATTGAAGCTCCTTTGCATACGCCTATTTTGCAGGAATCAAGCCAGTTTTCAACGTGCATACCGATGATAACGTCAATATCGTCCATAACGCCGCACCTGACCATTTCACCCGCACCGCTTCGAACACCCTCTTCACTTGGCTGAAATAAAAGCTTGACACGGCAGTTTATTTTGTCACGCATAGAGTAGAGTGCTTTGGCTGTGCCAAGTAACATTGCTGTATGAGCATCATGCCCGCACGCATGCATCTGACCGTCAATTTTGGATTTGTAGTCAACATCATTTGTTTCATTTATGAGTAAAGCATCCATATCGGCACGAATACCGATAGTGAAGTTTGTTTTCTCGGGGTTTATTGTTGCAACTATGCTTGACTCACCGAGCGTATCTGTATAATCCACACCGATTTTCTCAAGTTCTCGTTTGACCAGCACGATGGTTTTTGGAAGATCGAAACCGATCTCAGGATACATGTGAAGTTCACGTCTCAGAGCGATTATATAATCCTTATCTGCGTACATATATTTCACCTCATCATATTTCTATATTTGCAAGCGGCATGTGTTGTTGGCATCCGTATACGTCATCGTCATGAATACTGCCGCTGATACACTTTCTCGGGAAAGTTATTTTGATAGAGTCTACGATTTCATACGAAATGATATCAATAAGTTTTTGGTCAACGTTGTAAGCTTTTTCGATTTTTTCTTTTGTGATACCGTTTAAAGCTTTTTGCATTTTTTCTCTGTTATCAAACATTAAATCAAATGTAATATACAGGGGCCCCGCATTCTTGCTGCGCAGTATCCTTGCGAGTTCTATAAGCTTCATTTTCCCACCTCCTCTATCTTTGTCTTTACAGTTTCAGAAAGTGAGTCTACTTTTACAAGATGGAATACAGAGAACTCATAAACCTCACCAACGTGAATGTCTGAGGGAGAGAATGGAAAAGCAACGTTTCCGGCACTCGACTTTCTTTCAATGTAATCGCAGTGAAGGGTACGAGAGCGGGCAAGGGAGCATATGGTGTCAGCAATTTCCTGCGTTTTGCCAACAACATCGATTACTATACCCATATTTGACTCTGCAGAGCCGTAGCGTCTGAACATAAAAGTATAATCGTCAGGTGAAAACGATGCATTTTGCTTTACAAAGTCTTTGACTGTTTTTTCGATAAAATCAAAATTTTCAATAGTCAAAGGGTCGTAAATGCCACCGATACACACAGTTCTGTAGCCGACTTTTTTTACGCCCTCAAGCTTGAGGGTCTTTTCTTTGGCTTCAGTGAAGACCGAACCCGATATTCTTACAGTGCGCTCGTCAATCTGCTCAAACTTAGAATTTTTAAGATTGATTTCGCCGTCAGGTTCGTATATCATGAACGGGTTTGTCTGCTCATACATGGTATGAGCTGCCGCACGCTGTGCGCTGCATCGTCTTGCGGGGTTTGCAGGACATAGCTCGAAATAGTCTTTGTGCATATATCCCTGCATAACATCTGCCGCCGCAACGGGCTCGCAGCACATAGCACCGCACTCCATAATTTTTGCCATATGAAATGCAAGACCGGGATCATAGCCCTCATAAATACAGGGAGCGGCATATATTGCAGTATCGCATGCACGGCCTGCAACTATAACGTCAACCTTTTCTTTTAGCATGTCAAGTATAGGAGCGATCCCTATCTGACTTACTATTCTCTCAGAATCATTTACAGCCTTTTTATCAAGACTGAAGGTCTCACACATAGGTATGACTTTGCCGGCATCCAGTTTACTTAACACATAATCCTTGTCAACGTCGCTGTATATTATACCAAGCTTAAAGGAAAGCGATTGTTCTGAGGCTATTTCCTTTATTATCTCAACAAGCCAGTCTGTATGAACAGCGCCTCCGGCACCTCCGGCGGTACCTATTATAAACGGTGCTCTCTGCTCAAGTGCCTTAGGGAGAGCAAGAGCAAGATCTCTTTTAACAGCGGCTCTGTCTGTAAACGATTTTCCGCTGCCAAGGTAATACGGGCCCGGATCGGTTGACCCTGCGTCAACACCAACGTAGTCGACGTTTTCGCTAAAAGCAATATCAAGTGCTTCTTCGCTGTATCCGTAACCTAGAAGTCCGCAAAGCGATACGATTTTCATATATACCTCCAATTATTTATTCTTATACTTTAAGTTTAGCATAACAGCAAAGCGTGTATATTGCATTTTGTTGATTTGTTATTGCATTTTGTCTAGCTGTGTGCTAAAATAAAAAAGGAGGTACGGTATGGATATCAAGAATTTTATACTTTCATATTACAAGGATTCTACTGACGGATTCTATATACATAAGGTTGAAAAGACGGTTGAGGCAAGAAAACCGCATACCCATGAGTATTTTCAGATATACTATATAATCAAGGGAAAACTTGAGCATTTCGTTGAAAACGAATCCTCAATTATGACACACGGAGATATGTTTATAATTCCGCCGGGAGTTAAACATTATATATCGCCTGATGATGAGTGTGTATTTTACGCATTTTCCTTCATGCCCGATTTCTTTGGCGATATATCTATATCAAATAAAATAGCTGCTAATTTTCTTCGCGATTTCCAAATTGATAAGTATTTAAGTGTACGGCCGAAGTTTTCTCTTGCGCCCGATGAGATAATTTTAGTTGAGAGCACTTTGGAGCATATGTTCAAGGAGTTTAAGAAAAAGTCATTTGGCTTTACCGAGATAATCCGTGCATATGCACTGTTGCTTATAACCCTTATAGCGCGCTCTTATTTTGAAAAAGAAGCAGAACATATCAATGCCTATTTTGAAAATAATAAGGAATATGTTTTATACTGCGTGCGCTATATTGAAGAAAATTATGAAGATAATATATCGCTTGAGGAAATGTGCAGACGAAGTGCTATGTCAAGAAGCAGCTTCTGCGGGCTGTTTTTTGAGATAACCGGGTACTCATTTAACACTTACTTAAACATGTGCAGAATAAAGAAAGCGTGTCGTTACATAAAAGAGGGGTACAAAATAACGGCTATATACGGACTTTGCGGATATGCGGATTTTTCAACGTTTTACCGTAATTTTAAAAAGATAATTGGAGTTTCGCCAAAACAGTATAAATCACAATATATTCATAAAAGCTTTTGTTGACAAAAGAGAGCGCTGATGTTATAATCTAAAGTGGTTATTTATGTGCATGCCCCCAAATTGAAAGGATAGCTTTATATGGTACTTATAAAAGAAGTCTGCGCTGATTCCTATGTTGACAAAGCAGGAATAAAGGGCGGGGATATGCTCTTTAGCGTGAACGGATATGAAATCCGCGACGTTCTTGATTACAGATACAGAACTATTGCAAAAAAGCTCGAAATTGAATATATAAGAAACGGCGAAAAACTCAAAACCATAATAATAAAAAAAGACGAGTATGACGAACTCGGATTTGAATTTGAAACTTATCTTATGGACGAAAAGCAGTCATGCATGAATAAATGCATCTTTTGCTTTGTGGACCAGAATCCGCGAGGTATGCGGGAAACGATATATTTCAAAGACGACGATTCAAGACTTTCGTTTTTAATGGGTAACTATGTTACCCTTACTAACATGAGCGATGAGGATATAGACCGTATTATAGAGATGCGCATGAGCCCTGTTAACATATCGGTTCACACCATGGACCCCGAGCTACGTGTTAAGATGATGAAAAACAAGAATGCCGGTAAGGTACTCTCATATATAGACAGGCTGCACGAGGCTGGAATAGAGCTTAATTTCCAGATAGTTTTATGCCGATCTGTTAATGACGGTGATAATCTCACATATACAATGCGTAAGATGGAAAAGTATCATGATACGCTTATCGGAGTATCGGTGGTGCCGGCAGGTCTTACTAAATACAGAGATAAGCTTTATCCGCTTGAGCCGTTTACCAAAGAAGAATGCGCAGAAATAATAGAAAGTGTAAATGCATTTGGTGACAGATGCAAGATTGAATACGGAAAAAGACTGTTTTTCTGCGCAGACGAGTTCTATCTCAAAGCAGAAATGCCGTTACCCGAAGCTGATTATTATGAGGATTATCCTCAGCTTGAGGACGGAATAGGCACGATACGCTCGTCGGAGGACGAGGTGAATGATGAACTTTCATATACAGAAGTCGAAACACTTGAAAAGATAAGAGAGCTTTCTATTGCAACGGGCGAGGCTGCATATGATTTTATTTGCCGCACCGTTGAAAAAATAGAAAAAATGACCCAAGGCAAAACAAAGTGCCGCGTATACAAGATAAAAAATGATTTCTTTGGCGAAAATATTTCCGTAGCAGGACTTCTTACTGGAAGCGATATATATACTCAGCTGAAAGACAAAAGTCTTGGGGAAAGGTTGCTTGTTCCGGCAGTTGCCGTAAGGCGAGAGGGTGAGCTTTTTCTTGACAATATGTCGCTCGAAGAACTTGGTGAAAAACTTGGCGTCGCCGCTTTTGCTGTGTCGAATGACGGTGCGGATATTGTTTCAAATATCCTGTATTGAATTGTGGAGGGAAACGAATGAAAAAAATTGTATTTTTGTTGATTTTGCTTCTTGTTTGCATCTTTGTGTGCGCGTGTTTTAATGACCGTGATATAACAAATGATAATACTGATGCTTTAACAGAATTATCGGATAGTGAAACCGAATCGGAAAGTGCCATGAGCGAAATACCTGTTGAACTTTTCTCGGTTGAGATCAAGCAGGAAAGCTTGCAGACGGATTCGTACATAGCAAATATGATATATCCTCAGATTTCAGGCTATAGTGATAAAGAGACCGAGGAAAAGGTGAACGCGCTCATATATTCATATGTTAATAATAAAAGAAAAACTTTTATATCGCAGACAGGAGCAGATTCAGTAGTATATTACGATATAGACTCATTTAATGTAACATATAAAAGCGATAAGCTTATATCAGCGCTGTGCCGTGGAACAATAACTGTTGAAGGCAGTTCAATCGAAACTGCATTTTCATACGGCATCAACATTGATTTTATAAGCGCGAAACTTATAGGATTGGATAGCATAGTTGACTATAAGAATTTTGAAAAAGATTTCACAAACGGTTCTTTTGTACAAACAAGCGGATATAAAAATTTGCTTGAAGAAACAAATTTTAAGGATATAATATCACAATATAATGCCCTTTATTCTATATATCCTGAGTTTTATATAAAACAGAGTGAGAATGGTGTGGCGCTTGGAGTCATAACAGATACGGTACAGGTACTCGGAAACGTTGCTGAATTTGAAGGCGATGTTACAGATAAAGGGTATATGACTAAGTATTTTAAAGATTTGATATCCTGATAATTGCCATATATCCTGAGGAAAGGAATTATAAAATGTCAAAACCAATAATAGCAATAGTCGGCAGACCTAACGTTGGCAAAAGCACGCTGTTTAACAAGCTTGCCGGCGAGAGAATATCGATCGTTGAGGATACCCCCGGTGTTACACGCGACAGAATTTATTATGATATTGAATGGAGCGGACGCAAGCTTATGCTTGTGGACACGGGAGGTATTGAGCCAAAGACAGATGACATAATATTAAAGCAGATGCGTAACCAGGCGCAGATAGCGATAGAAACGGCTGACGTTATAATATTTATGACAGACGTGCGCGTCGGTGTTACAGCGGACGACCGGGAAATAGCCGTTATGCTTTTAAAGAGCGGCAAGCCCGTTGTGCTTGCGGTTAATAAAATAGATTCCATAGGAAGGCTTCCTATGGAATACTATGAGTTTTACGAGCTTGGTATAGAGGGAGATCCCGTTGCTCTTTCTTCGGTTCACGGAACGGGCTCGGGAGACCTTCTCGACAGAGTACTTGAGTACCTTCCCAAAGAGGCAGAGGATGATGATGACGATGATGCAATAAAGGTTGCGGTTATCGGTAAGCCTAATGCAGGCAAGAGCTCTCTTATAAATAAGATTACGGGTGAGGAGCGACTTATAGTATCTGATATACCGGGTACTACGAGAGATGCTGTCGATACTAAGATTATAAACGAATTCGGGAAATACGTGTTTATCGATACCGCAGGTATCAGACGTCAGAGCAAAATAAACGACGCTATCGAAAGATATAGCGTACTGAGAGCCAAAATGGCCGTTGAGCGTGCTGATGTATGTATTATAATGGCTGATGCAAACGAGGGGATAACCGAGCAGGATGAAAAGATAGCGGGAATAGCACACGAAGCAGGTAAGGCGTGCATAATAGCGATAAACAAGTGGGATTCAATTGAAGATAAGACAGATAAGCTTGTAACTCATATGACGGATAAGATATATACGTCGCTGTCTTATATGACATATGCACCTCTATTGTTTATTTCCGCCAAAACCGGCCAAAGGCTTAATAAGCTATTTGAAACTATAAACTACGTACATGAGCAGTCATTGCTTCGTATTACCACCGGTATGCTTAATGACGTACTCAACGATTGTACCGCACGTGTTCAGCCACCCTCTGATAAGGGCAGAAGGCTGAAAATATACTACATGACGCAAACTGCGGTTGCACCTCCTACGTTTGTTATTTTCTGTAATGATGCAGAGCTTTTCCATTTTTCATATCAGAGATATATTGAAAATCAGCTAAGGCAGGTTTTCGGATTCAGAGGAACACCGATACGTCTTGTCATAAGACAGCGTGGAGATGACTCTGACTAAGCTTTTGATGAAAGGATAATAATATGGATATCCAGGTTATATTACACGTTGTTATTATAGGGATTATATGCGTAGCTATAGGTTATTTTCTCGGCGGTGTTAACTGTGCTATACTTGTTTCAAAGCTTATATATCATGATGATATAAGAAATCACGGCAGTAAGAACGCGGGAATGACAAATATACTGAGAACCTACGGTAAGGCCGCCGCTCTGCTTACACTTGCAGGCGATATTCTAAAAACGGTTATCGCGATATATATTGCCCGTCTGCTTATGGGAGAGCCGGGTGCATACATAGCGGGTCTTGGAAGTGTTCTCGGGCATATTTATCCCGTATATTTCAATTTTAAGGGCGGAAAGGGAGTAGCTGCTGTTGCGGCTACGGTACTTTGCACGAGTCCGCTGTGTTTTCTTATACTTTTTGCGGTATTTGCCATCATAGTTATAGGATACAAATATGTTTCCCTCGGCTCTGTAATGTGCATGTTTCTATACCCTGTTCTGATAAACAGATTGAACGGCGGCAAGGTTGATATTATTACGACTGTATGTACTTTCTTAATAGCTGCTATCGTTATCTTCAAGCATAAAGACAACATAAAGAGGCTGATGCAGGGAAAAGAAAACAAGATATCGCTCTTTAGTAAAAAAAGATAAGAAGAGTGTTAAAGAAACATCTTTAAAAAAGGAAAACAGCGAAAACGATGAAAATATATAACGATATAACAGAGCTTGTTGGCAATACACCTCTTTTGCGTTTAAACAGGCTTGAAAGGTATTACGGTTCTAAAGCTAAAATAGTAGCCAAACTTGAATATATGAATCCGGCAGGAAGTGTTAAAGACAGAGTCAGTGTCAATATGATCCGCAAGGCCGAAGAAAACGGTACTCTTAAACCGGGCGCAACTATAATTGAACCTACAAGCGGAAACACGGGGATAGGAATTGCTATGGCCGCAGTATCAAGCGGTTACAGGGCGATACTTACAATGCCCGAAACGATGAGCATAGAAAGACGTAAACTGCTTAGTGCATATGGGGCAGAGATAGTTCTTACAGAGGGCAAGCTTGGTATGAACGGAGCTATTGCAAAAGCGTATGAGCTTGCAGAACAGATCCCCGGAGCTATTATTCTGGGCCAATTTGAGAATTCTGCAAATCCCCAGGCGCACTATAACAGTACAGGACCGGAGATTTTTAATGATACTGACGGCGAAGTTGATATTCTCGTTGGAGGTATCGGAACAGGCGGAACGCTGAGCGGATGCGCACGCTATTTAAAAGAAAAGAATCAGACAATAAAGACTGTTGCAGTTGAACCTAAAACATCTGCTGTTCTCTCGGGCGGCACACCTGGCCCACACGGCTTGATGGGTATAGGGGCGGGCTTTGTGCCTGATACGCTCGATAAATCGCTTATAGACGAAATTAAGTGTGTCAGCGACGATGAGGCATACACTGCGGCAAGAATTCTTGCGCAAACGGAAGGCTTTCTTTGCGGTATAAGCGGCGGCGCGGCACTGAGCGCGGCCATTGAGGTTGCCGGCAGAGAAGAGAATGCGGGTAAAATGATAGTGGTTGTCCTTCCGGATAACGGTGAGAGATATTTGTCAACACCGCTTTGGGAAAAATAAACAGAAAAAGGGTAGTCGCATTTTAGCGATTACCCTTTTTCCGTTAGGAGTTTTTTATAACCAAAAGTTATTTACTTTATATGCAAAATCTTTGAATTTTATCCAGATGCCCGAATGCATTTTTTTAAAAGCGACAGCCGCGGCAGAGCAGCGGGAGGAAAAATCGCCGCTCTGCATTGCACGGTCGTTTTTCGGAAAACCTTCGCATGAGGCTTCCTTGTTGTTTATATCAGTAGCTGACGCAAATGCCGCACCTGACATTACGTCAATCTCAATTTCTTCTGTGAATATTTCTCCGGTGTTTACTCCGTACAACGTGTAATATTCACTTTCACGGTGTGCGGCTTTTTTTATTCTTTCACGAAGCGATACACGTTCTCTTTTATCAAGAGAATCTTCTTTTGAATCAAACATCAGCTCCCATTGTGCCGCCTGACTTATAGCGCTGGGCGTGAGAAGCACTTGAGCATCCGGGGCAACATATGCTTTACGCTGAGCGTGGGGAAGAGCAGAAACTGCAGCTGATGCAACGCGTCTTATATATCTTGTTTTCTTTTCAAAGCCAACTGAAACGCGTGATACCCCAGATGCTTCTTTTTGCTCTGGGCATTTTGAGATGCTCTTGCTGTTTTGGGTGAATATATTGTCGAATATACGATTCTTTCTAGGCGATATACCGTTAGCGTTTGTCATCAAAATTCTCCTTGAATATCACAAAATATAAATCTAATAATATTCTTTATATTAATTATAATATATATTATATTATTTGTCAATAGTTTTCATAAATATTTTTTAATTTTTTCTATATAAAAAGCAGACACATCTGTGTCTGCTGTATTTATTATTTTATTATCCCGCAGGCAATTTTTTTGCCGGAGTTTCCGCTTGGCTGTGTTGTAAAGTCGTCCGGAGAAGAATGAACTATTACAGCACGTCCGATTACTTCATTAACATCAAATCTATCAGTTAAAAATACAGACATTGCATAGCCTCCGGCGCCGAACAGAGGTAAAAGATCGCCTGCATGATATGGGTGTTGGCAAGCATAAGGATTGTAGTGGCCGAGCGTATCGCCAAAAGGATCTATATCGTTTCCTGTACAGCTCATACCCTCGTGAATATGTAATCCGAATATATGTTCTTTACATTTATCTTTCGAGTAGGGAAGTCCGGTAACTTCGCACGCAACAATAACTCCGTAGTTTGTCTGATACAGCCACAAAACACCATATATATCAGGATAGTCAGGGCTGCCTAGGATCGTTGCTCTTGCGTCATATCTGCGGCGTAGGACGGACATAAAGTGTACCAGTCTGTTTTCTTTGTACATGTAATTACCTCCAAATAAAAGTCAGTATCAGTAATATGCAAGAAAACCAAGTATGACAATGATACAAAACAAAAAAGAGATCCACTCGAAAGTGGATCTCTTTTTTGTTTAGATTAGTTTATGCTACTTTATCAAAGGGAAGCTTTGAATAAGAAATCCAGCCTGCCCAATGCCTTGCGAGAATGATAAGATCATCAGGTGTAAGGGTGCCGTCTCCGTCTACGTCTGCATTACCTTCATATATGCTTTCGTATCCTGGCCAGTTCGCAAGATGTCTTGCAAGCTTAATAACGTCAACTGAGTCGATAGATTCATTTCCGTCAATGTCGCCATAGTCTGAGATGAATCTGAATCCGTAAAAGTTTGCGAATTTAACGGCTGTGCTTCCTGCTTTGCCGTATATGGTCAGATCATCGTGACAACCGTTGAATGCGTAAACACCGAATTTGGTAACAGACTCGGGGATAGTGGCGCTCTTTATATTGATGCATTCAGAGAATGAGTACTCGCCAAGGGTTGTCATAGAATTTGGAAACACAACGCTTGTGAGGCTTGTGCATCCGCAGAATGCATTTTCTCCGATCTCATTAAGCTTGTTTTTAAACTCAAAGTTCTCAAGAGAACTGCAACCGTAAAATGCCGCTTCTTTTATTGTTTCAAGCGCTTCGCCAAACGTTATATCCGAAAGATTAGAGCAATAATAGAATGCGTGCTCACCAACAGTTTTGAGTGAATCTGAAAAAATTACTTTGGTTAAGTTATTGCAATATAAGAATGCCTGGTCGGAGAGATCGATTACAGTTGACGGAATAGTGTATTCTGTATCCGGCTTTCCTGCAGGATATCTTATAAGCTTTGTCATGGCTTTGTTAAACAGAACGCCATTTTTGCTTGAATACGTTGCATTGTCTGAAGATACTGTTATGTCAGTAAGCTTTGTGCAACCTGAGAATACAAACGTTCCTAAAGAATTCAGACCGCTGCCAATAGTGACGTTTTTGAGATTATAGCAGTCAGCAAACGCGTATTGTCCCAGTATTGTCACAGAATCGGGTATTATAACGTTTTCAAATGTTTCGCATCCGTAAAAGGCTGATGTGCCGATATACGTAACGCTTGAAGGTATGGTAATATCGGTTAAATTATAACAATAGGAAAATGCATTATCACCAATAGATGTAATATTTTCAGGAAGAGAAATATCTGTGAGTGCTGAACAATCGGTAAATATCCCCTCGTTTAGAGCTGTCAGCGCATCGGAGAGATTTATGCTTGAAAGATTATAGCAGTATGCGAAAGCATAACTGCCGATTGTATTTAATGTATCGGGGAGAATAACCTTACTGAGTGATCCGCTTCCTGTGAAAGCATCGCCTGTTATCTCGGTTGTGCTTTCAATGACTGTGTATGTTTCAGCTGTGCTTGCAACAGGATACTGTATCAGCCTTGTTTGGCTTTTGTTGTAAAGTACGCCAAACTCGTCTGCCGAGAAATGCTCATTTGCCTCATCAACGCAAATTTCTGCAAGTGAATAACATTCCCAGAAAACACGCTCGCCAAGAGATGTAACAGGAGCGGGAATAGTTATGCTTGTCAGAGAAGAGCAAAAATAGAACGCTTCTGTTCCGAACGAAGTTACTGAGTCTGGTATGGCTATATTATTCAAACTGTGGCATGCATAGAAAATGCCATCGGCTAAAGTTTCGAGATTATTGCTTAGAGTTACATTTGCAAGAGAGGAACATCCGTAGAAGGTGTGCTCGCCGATTGAAGTCACAGAGTCAGGAATAACAATTTCAGTTAGCGCGTCACACCACTGAAACGCTCTGCTACCAATAGTAGTTACATTTTGGGAAATAGTAACTGAAGTTAAATTTCTTGCACAGTAAAATGCTTTTTCAGTAATCTCGATAACAGTTTCGGGCATGTTATAGCTTGTCAAGTTGCTATTGGCAGGAAAGCTTATAAGGATGGTTTTATCTGCGTTAAAAAGTACCCCGTTTTCATCACTTGAATAGATTTCGTTTTCTTTATCAACATTGATAACGGTAAGTTCGTTTAAATTTGATAAAACTCCGGCGTTTACGTATGATACACCGCTGCCTATATTAACACTTGTTATTGAGTCACTTTCGGATTCCCACGGAGCAGAAGATTCAGCGAAGTCCCACATCTCACCGTTTCCGTTTATACTAAGGGTACCTGAGCCGTCAAGTGACCATGTTAATCCCTCGCCGCATTGACCGCTTAAAACTTCAGAGGCTTGTACGCCTGTTAAGAGAAGCATGAATGTCATTATTGATAAAAGGGTAATGACTATTGTTTTTTTCATGGTTGCCTCCCAAATGTATTTGTGAATTACATTGTACCATATTTTATGCCTTTTGTCAATTGAAAGAAAAACCTCTTCGGCGAAAATCCGAAGAGGTTAAAGAAATGTTTATTAAGTTTATTCCATGTAGGGAAGATCCTGATATTTGATCCAACCAGCCCAGTGTCTTGCAAGTATTGCAGAGTCGCTTACAGTGATCTCACCGTCGCCGTCTACATCAGCGTTTGTCATGTTGATATTTTCGTATCCCGTCCAGGTTGCAAGATGTCTTGCAAGTTTGATAACGTCTATGGAATCTACCTTACCGTCAACGTCAACGTCGCCAAAAAGTGGACCCCAAACAGCGTATAGTGTTATAGAAGTATTCCCCGAATATGAATCACCAGAATCAAATTCGACTTCACCATTAGCAGATGTTGACCAGCCAAGGAAAGTAAACCCTGGTTTACTCGGTATTTTATTGCTTATTGTGCACTCAATGCCAAGGTCTGTTATTTGAGCTTGAGGAGTACCTGTGCCTCCGTTGCTGTTGTAGTTTATTATATATGAATTATCACCTGTGTCTACCACATAATTATATACGATTCCACGGAAAGTGTTGTTTGGAAATGTTGTTTCGGAATTAAAGCCTGAATAGGTATTTCCGGCCACAAGCACTTCTGCCGCAATTTCTGTTCCGGATTTAGTATCATAAAAATTTTTGCTCAGGTACTCTAAGAGAGCTGTATCATGCTTATTGACCGAGGAAAGTTTTTCACCGTCATATTCAAAAAACTTAAATATAATTGTCTGTATATTAGCTGTCTTTTTTAAAGATGACAGGTCACTATCCTCGATATCAAATCTAATCTGTGCATAGTCGTAGAGGTTGATTTCAGATGATTTAATCTTTTTTACGTAGAATTTGGCAGAAAGTTCACCGTCTTTTAAAGTGTTTGAGGGTTGAATGTCGGAGATCTCAATGTGGTCGGCAACAATGTTGTTTTGATTAAGAAAATACACGCCTGCAACAAGTTTATTATTGGTGGATTTACTGTAAGATTCGTCAACGTAGATTTCGTTTATGGAACTAAAGGTAGAAAGATAATACGCTTCATTATCAGGCGTATACTTGTAATATTTGGTATTCGGATCTCCATTATCAAACTTGATATCTTCCGGAGTACCAAAATTAGTACTTTCGAGATCGGATTCAATATATACAATTTTGTAACCTATAGGGGTGGCAGGGGTGGTGGGCGGAGTAAAATTAGCATCTGTTACAAAGTAAACAAAAGATGCCACACCGTGCATTATGCCGTATTTCTCGACAGTAGGATTAAGTGTAGTTTGATCACCATAGCCAATTCTGTCGGCCGCAAAAGTTGCGCCCGTCATGTCAGTATCAAAATTGATTGTAAAGTTGCTTTCAGGTGTTATTATTTCGACTTTTTTGTCGTTTTTGCTGACAACATAGATGACAGTGTCTTGGTTAAATCTGATAAGATCTTTTCGACTTTGATTTGGTACATTAGACCACGTTGTTTGCCATTCACTAAAGTTAGCAACACCAAGTTTGGCTGTGTTAAAGTAATCTGCAAATTTGAGGGGAGCCGCATATTCCGTTATTGTATAGTAGTCATTTGTGCCAATTGTATATGAATAAAGCCCGAATACACTATCTGCAAAATTGGATAATTCAGCACTGTCAAGCAATGTGATGTCATTTAATTCATGCTCACCGCTTTCATTTAACGAATAAACGGCGTTTACTTTAATCGTTTCCTCAACACCGTTGATGAATGCAGAAAAAATTATATGATCATTGGGCACAATATCTTTATAATCTTTAATAACAAGAAAATTATTATCACTCAAACTTCCGGTTGTTTCCTCTGCAGAAACCGATACCCCGGTTAAGGAGCAAATAAACAATGCAATTATCAGGACAATTAAAAACTTTTTCATAAATACTCCTTTAAGTATAATAATATATTCAATCATAGTTGTTACACAAAACTATATGCTTGTATGAATGATTATATCATATGCGATTGGAAGTGTCAACTAAAATTGGCATAAATAAAGCAGACATTCTGCACAATGTCTGCTTTAAAGCTTATTAAACGTATTTATGCGGCATAGGGAAGATCCTGATATTTGATCCAACCAGCCCAGTGTCTTGCAAGTATAGCAGAGTCGCTTACAGTGATCTCACCGTCGCCGTCTACATCAGCGTTTGTCATGTTGATATTTTCGTATCCCGTCCAGGTTGCAAGATGTCTTGCAAGCTTGATAACGTCTATGGAATCTACTTTACCGTCAACGTCAACGTCGCCGGGAATGTCACCCGTTATTTCAATAAATGTGATTGAGTTTGTACTTGCATACGTTTCTGCAGCACTGCCTGTAAAGCTACGGATGGTCAGTGTGTCTGCACAGTTTGCGAATGCACCATCTCCGATAGCAGTTACCGATTCGGGGATTGTTACAACTGCAAGGTTTGAGCAAGCGTTAAATGCATTTTCGCCAATGTTTGTAACAAGAGTGGGGATAATTAGATTTTTAAGCGAAGTGCATCCTGCAAATGCGGATGTGCCGATTGTTGTCGTATTTCCGGGAACATTGATTAACGGAAGAGAACTCATGCCTGCAAAAGCATTATTACCAATTGACGTTACGTTGCCGTCAAAGGTGATTTTTACTATATCAGTTGCATATTCTGCCCACGGTGCACCGGCTATTTCATAGTCAGCCATAGCACCCGTGCCGGTTATTACAAGCTCATTTCTGTGGTCGATAGTCCACTCGAGAGTGTCACCGCATTTGCCGGATTCAATTATTACAGAATCTATTACTTCAATGATTCCTGCAGCTTCAAGGTCAGCGAGTACATAATTTGCTATGATTTTGTGGGCTTCGGGGCTTGGGTGGGTTCCGTCAGGCATAAGGTCGCCGTAGTAGCCGTCTTCGCGCTTTGCTTCTCTGAAGTCAAGCTCTTCGGGGTAGAAAAGATCGACAATGTGAATGTTATATATGTTACAGATATCTGTAATAGCATTTACAAAATCGTCTTTTGTGTCGCCGTTTGTCGTTGTGGCATCTTCTGCATCAAGTGCATTTCTTGTGGGAGATAAAAATACGATCTGTCCATCTGGATATTTTTCAATAAGGCCTTCTATGAGAAGTCTGACGGCACCGCGGATTGTGGTTTTCTGACGGTCGTTTTCTCCACCGATCTGAGGAGCGGGCCAACCCCAAAAGTCATTCGTACCACCCATTACAACTACCATATCAGCTTCGCCCATTTCAACATAACGGTTTACGAATGCTGTGTCGCCTGAACCTGAGATTCTTGTGCCGCCAATACCGTAATTTACGTTATCAACGTGATACCATTTTCCCCACCAGTCGTGATAGTTTCCGGTATTGTATACGTTACCAACAGGAGGACGGTTACTTGCAAACTGTGTTATAGAGTCGCCGAGTGCGTTTACTACAATTTCAGTTACTTCGCCGGTATAGTCGGAAGCAATAAATTTGAGAGCAGGAAGATTTTCATCGTATACAAACACGTGACATTTTGATGTAAGACCTGTGTCTGTTGTAGCAGTAATATAAGTATCGCCCGCAGCAACCGCTGTGATTTTACCGGTATTGTCAACCTTGGCAACAGCTTCACTGTCAGTTGTATATGTAACGGTATATTCTGCATCAGACGGAGATGCTATGGGAGTAAGCTTTATGCTTTCGCCAGCGAGCAAACGGTAAGCCTGAATATTGAGCTCAAAGCTTTCGAGAGTAGCGGCCGATGCGCAAATACACAGAAAAAGCATAAAAGCGATAATAAGGATGCTTATAATAAACTTTTTCATAAATTCCTCCAAAACATTTTGTGTTTTTTTAATACATGTTTATTATAACATAACTTTTAATGCAAATCAATATAGCATTGGATACTTTTACATAGAAACTTGGACAAAATCTTCGACTTTGGATACAAAAAAAGCATCACGGCAAAACTGCGGCGATGCTTTTTGTAGTATTATACTAAATTACTTGCAAGCTTCTTCGATAGCAACTGCAACAGCAACGGTCATACCAACCATGGGGTTGTTACCCGCGCCGATAAGTCCCATCATTTCAACGTGAGCCGGAACTGATGAAGAACCTGCGAACTGTGCGTCGCCGTGCATTCTGCCCATTGTATCTGTCATACCGTAGGAAGCAGGGCCTGCTGCCATGTTGTCGGGGTGGAGTGTACGTCCTGTACCACCACCGGATGCAACAGAGAAGTACTTCTTGCCGTTTTCGTTACACCACTTCTTGTATGTTCCTGCAACGGGGTGCTGGAAACGTGTGGGGTTAGTGGAGTTACCGGTGATGGAAACGCCAACGTTTTCGAGTCTCATTATAGCAACGCCCTCGGGAACGCTGTCTGCACCGTAGCACTTAACTTTTGCTCTGTCGCCTGTTGAGTATGCTGTTTCCTTAACTACCTTAACTTCTTCAGTATAAGGATCAAACTGTGTCTGAACGTATGTAAAGCCGTTGATTCTTGAAATAATCATAGCGGCGTCCTTGCCGAGACCGTTAAGGATAACGCGCAAAGGTTTATTACGAACCTTGTTAGCGTTAAGAGCTATTTTGATAGCGCCTTCAGCAGCTGCAAATGATTCGTGTCCTGCCAAGAAGCAGAAGCAGTCTGTTTCTTCGGAGAGAAGCATTGAACCGAGATTTCCGTGGCCAAGACCAACCTTACGGTTTTCAGCAACAGAACCGGGGATGCAGAATGACTGAAGACCGATACCAATAGCGGCAGCGGCGTCAGATGCCTTTGTGCAGCCCTTCTTGATTGCAATAGCTGCGCCTACTGTGTATGCCCACTTTGCATTTTCAAAGCAGATGGGCTGTGTTTCTTCTACGATCTTGTACGGGTCGATTCCCTTAGCATCGCAGATCTCCTTGCACTCGTCAATGGAGTTGATTCCGTATTCTTTAAGAGCTGCGAGGATCTTCGCCTCACGTCTCTCGTAACCTTCAAATTTTGCCATTATACATTACCTCCTTATTACTCTTTACGAGGATCGATGTACTTAACAGCGTCTGCGAATCTGCCGTATGTACCCTTAGCTTTTTCGTATGCTTCGTTAGGCTCCATGCCCTTCTTGATGAAGTCGGTCATCTTGCCGAGTGATACGAATTCGTAACCGATTACCTGATTATCAGCATCAAGTGCCATTCTTGTGCAATAACCCTCTGTCATTTCGAGGTAACGAACACCCTTAGCCTTTGTTCCGTACATTGTACCAACCATGGAACGTTCGCCTTTACCGAGGTCTTCCATACCTGCGCCGATAACGAGACCGCCTTCAGAGAAAGCAGACTGTGAACGGCCGTAAACTATCTGTAAGAAGAGTTCACGCATAGCAGTATTGATAGCATCGCAAACGAGGTCTGTGTTAAGAGCTTCGAGAAGAGTCTTGCCGGGGAGGATTTCAGCAGCCATAGCCGCAGAGTGTGTCATACCCGAGCAACCGATTGTTTCAACCAAAGCTTCTTCGATAATACCGTCCTTAACGTTGAGTGAGAGCTTGCAGGCGCCCTGCTGAGGAGCACACCAGCCCACACCGTGTGTATAAGCAGAAATGTCGGTGATTTCCTTTGCCTGCACCCACTTTCCCTCTTCCGGGATAGGTGCGGGACCGTGGTGAGGACCCTTGGCAACAACACACATGTTTTCAACTTCATGTGAATAGATCATTGTTATATCTCCTTATTATTTATTTCAGGTTAAACCTGTTTTTTACTTAATGATTTCGCCGTAGCACTCGCCGAATGCGCAAGCAGCGTTAGCTTCGTCCGTGTCGATATGCATAGCAGCCGCAAACTTGGGGCTTACACGGCATACAACGTCGCCGAATACAGTTGTGCGGTCGTTGTTAGTAACTTTAACAGAGACGATTTCTTTATCTGCAACGCCGAATTTTTCAGCGTCTTCGGGTGTAAGGTGAATGTGGCGCTTTGCGATGATAACGCCTTCAGCAAGCTCAACTTCGCCTTCGGGGCCAACGAGCTTAACGGGAGCAGAGCCGTTAACGTCGCCGCTTTCACGAACGGGAGCAGTAACACCGAGTGTTCTTGCATCAGTGAAGGAAATTTCAACCTGAGAAGCAGGTCTTGCAGGACCGAGGATGCTTACGCCTGCGATTTCCTTCTTGGGGCCAACGAGGTTAACACGCTCAACGCATGCATACTGACCGGGCTGGCTCAGATCCTTCTTGTTTGTAAGAGTATGACCCTTACCGAAAAGGATTTCGATGTGTTCTTCTGTAAGATGAACGTGTCTTGCCGAGGTTTCGATTAAGATTTTGTTGTCCATTTTTCGACCATCCTTTAATTGTTTAAAGATTAACAGATATATTATACTACAAAAAATCCGACTTGTAAAGAATTAAACTCACATATTTTGCAAAAACTATAAAAGAATTTTAATTAAAATGACCGAAACGGGGGATTTTTGATGAATATTGACAGTAAAAATGATATAAAGACCGATTTTGACAACAGCAAGGGTACGGGAGAGATGCTTGACAATATAGAAAAAAGCGGAAGTGTCACAACTCGCTCAGACGGTATTAACATACACTGTCTTACCATAATAGGCCAGATCGAGGGACATTACGTTCTTGACAACACACAAAAGGCAACCAAATACGAGCATATCATTCCTCTTCTGACGGCAGTAGAAGAGGGCGAACAGATAGACGGGCTGCTCGTTGTACTGAATACCCAAGGCGGTGATGTTGAAGCAGGACTGGCAATTTCCGAGCTTATTGCAACAATGAGAAAACCAACCGTTTCGCTTGTACTTGGCGGAGGGCACTCAATAGGCGTGCCGCTTGCGGTATCCGCAAAAAAATCCTTTATCGTACCGAGTGCTACTATGACTATTCACCCCGTACGTACAACAGGGCTTGTTATCGGGGTAGAGCAGTCGTTTGAGTATCTTTTCAGAATGCAGGAGAGAATATGCTCGTTTGTTACCGCTCACAGCAAAATTACTAAAGAAAAGCTTGCGGAATATATGTCGCGCACCGATGAAATGGCAACGGATATCGGAAGTATAATAGACGGTTATGCTGCAGTAGAATGCGGACTTATTGACAAGGTCGGGGGACTTGGAGATGCGCTTGATGCACTTCACGAAATGATTAAAGAATACAAAAAATGAAAAATAGCATGCACAACATTTTTGCTGTGCATGCTATTTTTATAAAAGCTTAATTACTTCTTTTGCATCATCTTCTGCAAGTGCTCTGAATTTTTTTGCTTTTTCTGACAGAGCAGATTTAATGTTTTCTGAGTTTTTCATTATATCGTCTGCCATTCTTATGATATCTTCGCATTTAAAGCTTCTTATATCCAATAGATTCGGTGAGTCAATATAATTCAGAAATGAATCGACTTTTTTATCGTATGACAAGCCTATCATCGGTATGCCCTCGGATGCAGAGAAGATAAGAAGGTGAAGTCTCATGCTTAACGTGAACTTGCAGATATTGATTATTCCGCAAAGCTCACTTGCTTTAAGATTTGAGAGTATTATACCTTTACCGCTTGCCTTGTAAAGTGCCTTTGTCATATCATCGTCTATTTTACTTTGAAACGGTACGAATATCGGACAAAGGGAATATTTTTCACTGATGGCTTTTATAGCTTTGGTCATTTCGGCTAAAACTCTCTCATCAAAATCTTCTTTTGAAAGAGTGTTTCCGCTTCTGACTGACACCATAAAGTATCCTGGATCTTTATTGAGACCCTCTCGCTCAAGAATGAATTTTATCCATTTTGGGTCGCTTTCAAGTCCGCAAAAAGCAGGGTCGGCGCTTATCTTTGCTTTTTTTGCAGCATCCGCGCAACCGATATTTTTAAGCAGGTCGATAGAATCGGGGTCTCTCAGCGTTATAAGATCGCAGTTGTCAATTGCGTCTTTTGCACGTTTGCGGCTTATCTCGTTATAGAGCGGTCCTATACCATTTGCATAAAGCACGGTTTTCAGTCCGCATTTTTTAGCGAGTTTCATTATGCCGGTGTAATAGAATAAGCTTTTTTTGCTTGTTCCGTCCTGGATAAGATTACCGCCGCCGTTTATTAGTATTTTTGCTTTTCTCATTTCGCGGAGTATAGCGGGTATATTGTATCTGTTTATGCATCTTGCGCCATAGAGCGAACTCATCGTTTCCGGTTTTGAGCAGAGTACCGTTATTTTGATATCAGGCTTTTCGCGCCTGAGCGCGCCTATAAGCGAACGAAGCAGAGTATCGTCGCCGAGGTTTGAAAAACCATAGTAGCCGCTTATGATCACGTCTGCTTTTTCATAACGGCTTGAGCCTGCATTTTCATAAACCTTAAGATAGTCGCCTGCCATCTTTGAAACGGAGTAATATTTTTTAACAACCTCGTGATTGTATTCGCCAAGCGATTTTAATACCGAATCATCATAGCTTAAAAGCTTACATACATCGTTTACAATCATGTCCCCGTCAGGAATGACTTCCCCTCGGCAGGTAAAGTTGTTTGCACGTGCTACCTCAAGCTTAGTTTCGTCGAATATGCCCATATATCCCTGTGCGCCTGCAAGCACAACAGGTCTTTTTGCAGCCATTGCTTCAAGTGCGGCACGCGACACACCGACGAATACGTCACACATGGCCGTAAAAGCAGATATATCTGTACGGGGTCCGGTAAGTGTAACGCATTTATATCCTGCAATTATATTGGATTTGTTTGCATACTCTTCAAGGTCATTAAACGCAGAGCCGCCGCCAACAATTATAATTTGTGTGCCGGGGTGCTTTTGTGCAATTTTGTAAGCATCTTCGGCAAGCCTTAAAGCGGCGTGCGCAACTTCCTTGTCTATACGGCCAACGTACAGAACTCGTTTGACATCTTTATTTATTGAAAACTCATTAAATATTTTTGCATTGTCAAGCTCGCTTGTGAATTTATCTGTATCAATACCGTTTATTGTTACCGAAATGTTATCGGGATTTTCTCCATATTTTTCAATAAGATAATTTTTTAGATCGTGGCTTACCGCAAGCTGATATTCTCCCCAGTTGGTAACCTTTTTATAAAACAGATTGATCTTGAAATCATAGTGCGCTGTTGTTATATATTTGAATTTCAGCTTTTTTGCGAGTAAACCGCATATTACACCGGGTATTCTTGCATGAGCGTGTACTATATCAAACTTCTCTTGTTTGATAAGTCTTTTAAGCCCGAAGTACGAGCGTGTAAGTGAAATCGGGTCTTTAGTGGCCAGCGGGAGTTTTACGTGCTTTATAGAGTTATCGTTAAGCTCTTTTTCGTACACGCCGCCTGAAGAAGATACAACAACCGTGTGTCCCATACGTTTAAGCTCACATGCAAGCTCAACCACGTGAGTTTCAGCGCCGCCTATTTCCAGACCCATAAGAGTCATCAGAATTTTCATGTTTATTCTCCGAAATCCTTTTGCTTAATAAGAGTAATTTGGGGTACAGCTTCTGAGGTCAAACGCGCCTATAACGTCTTCGTTAATGATAACATCAGGTGTCAGCGCAGAAAGATACTCAGACATCTTCATATTCTTTATTGTAGAGTCAAATTCCGAAAAGAAAACGGCATTGTTGGAATCATTGTATGCTCCGTCTATGAGACTTTCGCGCTTAATTATGTGTATACCTATCTCGCTGTCTATTTTAGCAATTTCGCCGTCAGCCATTTCAAAAGCTTTTTCAATAAGGGGGGAGGGAAGAAATGCTGAATTGGACGTTACAAAGTAACCGTCCTTGTATATGTTCATATAGGTGTCTGCAGTATTTTCCTGCATGAGTATATCGAAGTCACCGCCGGCAAGGACGTCTGAGTAAATAAGCTCGCCAAGCGTATTTTTTTCTGCTTTTTCAGCTTCTGTCAGATCGCGTGTTTTGTATGTTCCGGTTTCGCTGTCAATTATAAGATCACCCTCGTCGTCACGCGCAAAATCCTTAACGTTATTTATATAGATATGCTTAACGCGAACATAGTTTTTTTTAAAATGATTTTTTTTCTCTTCTTCGGTTATTTCAAGTTCGCCGCCCTCGGCAAAGAGTGCATCTTGTGCTGCTTTTATTTTTAGGTCGGTTTTGTAAATATCCTTCAGCATCTTATCGTTAACTCCGTATGCGGAAAGAGCACTGTTAAGAGCATCTGCTCCGCCGGCAGTTTCCTTTAGCGAGTTAATGTACGTATCAGACTCATTTATAGCAGTTTTGTCAAGCTTTAATCCAAGAGAATCGAAAAGGTCTATGCAAACAATGTTGTTCTTAATATTCTCTTTTGCGATCTCGCTTAAAAACTGTTCAACTGTGATGCCGTCGCTGAGCTCTGAACTCCAGACTTCCTGTGAGTCGTTTCCGTTTAAATAGTACGTTAAAAACACTGCTTTATATGACGATAGCCAGTAAAGATATTCGTTTTCTGAAATGGTCGTATTATTATACTTCATAGCATAATCGTCGCTTTCGCATGCAGACATGCTTGCAACCATAACGATTACGAGTAATACCGAAACAATTTTCTTTAACATGTTTTTATCCTTCCTTTTCGCTGCTGTACTGTAAAATGAGTTTGTTATAATCCGTAAGCATTTCTGTTATAATTTCAAGAGCATCGTAGCCTTTTCGTTCACGGTATATAACTGTAGGCTTTGAGCTTGCCGAAAGCAAAAATGCACCTTTGTATTTTTCACTTATCTCAGACCATGCTTTAAAATCAATGCGCTCGGGAAACAGAGTAATTATATTTCCACGATGCTCGATCTTTGTAAATCTCGCATTTGCCGCAAGATTGCGCATGAGTGAAACGTATAAAAGATTTATACAAGGCTTTGGCGGATCACCGTAGCGGTCCACAAGCTCGTCGCCAACATCGTCAAAATCCTCACGGGTCTCGATGTGAGCGATCTTTTTATACATTTCCATTCTTCCTGTGCTTGTTTTAATATACCTTTCGGGAATATATGCATCAAAATTAACGTCCACCGAACACTCGAATTTAGGCTTGGCAACCTCACCCTTTTCTTCAAGTATGGCTTCGTTTAATATTTTTATATAAAGGTCATACCCGATACTGTCCATGTGTCCGTGCTGTTCTGAACCAAGAAGATTACCCGTACCTCTGATCTCAAGATCGCGCAAAGCAATTTTAAAGCCAGCGCCAAACTCGGTGTACTCCTTGAGTGCAGAGAGCCTTTTGGTTGCTATCTCTGAAATTGCTTTATTCCTCGGATATGTGAAATAAGCATATGCGCGTCTGCTTGATCTTCCAACTCGGCCTCTGAGCTGATGAAGCTGAGAAAGCCCGAGCTTGTCGGCGTTATCTATTATAAGCGTGTTCGCATTCGGTACGTCAACTCCTGTTTCAATGATCGTGGTGCTGACTAAAATATCAACGTCGCCGTTAACAAGATCTCTCCAGATATTGCTTATATGGTCCTTGTCCATTTTGCCGTGTGCTACAGCAATACGTGCGTCCGGCAAGGCAGTACGCAAAACACCTGCAATAGTGGCAATGCTGTCAATGTTATTGTGCAGATAGAACACCTGTCCTCCGCGGCGAAGTTCTTTTCGTATAGCTTCGTGAATTATCATTTCGTCATGCTCAAGCACGTACGTCTGAACAGGAAAGCGGTCACCCGGGGCCTCATCAAGTATGGACATATCTCTTATTCCGCTCATTGCCATATTGAGGGTACGGGGAATAGGAGTTGCCGTAAGGGTCAGTATATCAACGTTCGATGATATTTCTTTAAGCCTTTCCTTTTGTGCAACACCGAAGCGCTGTTCTTCATCAATGACTACGAGACCAAGATCCTTGAATTTAACGTCTTTTGAGATAAGCCTGTGTGTACCGATAATAATGTCGATATCTCCGCGTCTGAGCTTTTTTAACGTGTCTTCGTTTTGCTTTGCGCTTCTGAAGCTTGAAAGCATTTCGCATTTCACGGGGAATCCGCGCATACGCGAGAGAAAAGTACGGTAATGCTGAAATGCAAGTATTGTTGTAGGAACTAAAACGGCAGTTTGCTTTCCGTCCATCGCGGCTTTGAATGCTGCCCTGAGAGCGACTTCTGTTTTGCCGTAACCAACGTCACCGCAAATAAGTCTGTCCATTGGCACCTTGCTTTGCATATCGCGCTTTACGTCTGCAATAGCTGCTATCTGGCCGTCGGTTTCCTCGTACTCAAACGTCGAATCAAACTGTGTCTGAGCATCATCATCGGGGCTGAAAGCATAACCTTCGCGCGTCTGGCGCTCGGCATAAAGCTTTATAAGCTCCTTTGCCATGCTCTTAGCGGCAGTTTTGGCGCGTACTTTTGCTTTTGACCAGTCGGCGCCTCCCATTTTTGAAAGTTTGACGTTACCGTCCTCAGCTCTTGCACCGATATACTTTGTAACGTTATCAAGCTGGTTGGTTGGTATGAACAGAGTATCTTCACCTGCATACTGAAGCTTGATATAATCTTTTGTAACTCCGTCTGTGGTGAGCTTCTGTATACCAACGTATCTGCCTATACCGTAATTTACGTGTACGATATAATCGCCTTCGTGAAGATCGGTATATGAAAGTATCTGCTTTTCCTGCTCACGCTTTGTTTTTTTACGCTTGTTTATGTTTTGTACGGATTTTAAATAACTGCCCGATGGTAGCATGCTCAGAAGAGCAAATCTTGTGCTTGTCAGTTCAAATCCCGGTATTGCTGTGCCCGTAACAACATAAACCGTTTTTTTGCCCAGCGTATCATACGGCTTTGATGGGTCGATAAGAACAGAATTATATCCGGCATCTAAAAGAGAAGCGCTTATGCTTTTAGCGGCGGCTTCGTTTTCGCAGAGAACGACAGCTTTATATGAGCGGCTCATATACGTTGACAGATCTTCGCATAACAGCTCAAAATTGTCGCAATAATTGACAGTCTGTTTGCAATCAAAAGTAAACAGTCCCGCACTTCGTCTGTCGGATGATCCGGCAAAAGTATCGACAACAACAAAACCGCAAATATCGCAGAACTGCTCAAAATCGCCATGCGATTTTGCCCAGATACCAATAGAAGCAGAAATGCTTGATGTTTCCGAAAGAGAAGTCAGCTCCTGTGCCAGATGCCACTCATATGCTTTTACACGTTCGCTGCATGAATTGCTTTCCTGCATGAAAATGAGCGGACGCTTGGATTTGTTTAATGATTTATCTACATAGTAATCAAGTAAGCAGTATGCCTCATCATATATAAGCGGCAGAAATTTATCTATGAAAGAAAGTTCCTGACCGGACTTTACAGATTCAAGCTCCTCATTTAATTCATGCCTTGTTCTTTCTTCGTTTGTACGTCTTATAAGAAGTTCAAGTGTCTTTTTTATTATTTCACGTTTTTCGGCGGATGCTATGAGTTCTCTTGCCGGAGGAATAGTTGCACTTACAAGATTTTCGGTCTTTCTCTGGGATATAAGATCAAAATAACCGATCTGATCTATTTCTGTGTCAAAAAAATCGATTCTGACAGGACTTTCATAAAGAGGTGGAAAAATATCCACAATGCTTCCGCGAACGGCAAACTGACCAACGCCGTCAACCATTTCAGTACGTACGTATCCGCCCATAAGAAGACGTCGTATAAGTTCATCTCTGTCGTAAGGTTCGTCAAGCGCTAGCCGGATTGTACATTCTTTTAAATAATCCGGCGGCATAGTCATCTGTAATGCGGCATCAGGTGTTGTGATAATAACTCCCGATGTGCCGGACAACGCAAGCTCAGACAACACTTTAAGCCTCTCATGCTCATATCCATGGGAGGCTGTAATGTTGTGAAAATTAAAATCCCTCAGAGGATAGGTCAGCGGTTCTAGACCACAGTCAGTCAGAACGTTTGAAACCTTTAGCGCTTCTTTTTCATCGGGTACAATGATAAGAGGGGGAAGGGGGCATTCACCCGAAAGATCGTTGATCGCAGATGAGTAAAATGATACCCTTGCACCGTCTGTAAGACCTGTAAGAGTAACAGGGCGCATACGCTCATAACTCAGTCGTTCACGTACTTTTAAAAATTCAGAATACTCACGTTCTGATTTGATATTATCGCAAATAAGTCTCATGCTTGCCTTGCTTTCTTTACATGTGGTGTTTAATTATATTTGGCCATGGCTTCATCAGCCTTATTCTCAATCAATAACTTGAGTGCTTCAGCTGCATCTGAAAGTGCTGAGAAGAAGATTTCTCTGTCATTTTTGGGAATTTCGCCAAGAACCCAGTCGGCAAGATCGTAATCGGGATGCGGTTTTGCCCCAACGCCGATCTTTATTCTTGGAAAATTATCCCCGGAAAGATGCTCTATTATGCTTTTTATACCGTTGTGACCACCGGCGCTTCCTTTTCTGCGGATACGTATTTTTCCCGGCTCAAGCGAAATATCATCAAATAATATTATTATATTTTCGCACGGTATTTTATAAAATGCCGATGCTTCGCGAAGTGCCTCACCGGAGTTGTTCATAAATGTTTGCGGCTTTACAAAAAGTATACGTTTGCCGGAAATTACTGCCTCAGCACAAAGAGATTTAAATTTAACTTTATTAATGTTAAATGAGTGCTTTTCGCTGATGTAATCAAGAGCCATAAAGCCGGCGTTATGACGGGTGTGCGTATATTTTTCGCCGGGATTACCAAGGCCTGCAACTATATAGCTTACCGGCTCGCGCGTCATATCGGGTTCTTTTTGTATTTTTTTAAAAAGTTCAAATATATCTGCCATTGCTTATTTCCTTGTTTTGTGTCGAATTAGGTAAAGCGACAAAAGAACTGTTACCGTCGCAGACAGATACAGTTCTTTTACGCAATCCTATTGAAGTGTCGGGTTATGGCGCAATCAGATGCGCTCCTTAACCTTAGAGCTCTTGCCGACTCTGTTGCGGAGATAGTTGAGCTTAGCACGTCTAACCTTACCGATTCTCGTGGTCTCAATCTTTGCAATGTTCGGAGAGTGTACAGGGAAAGTCTTTTCAACACCGCAACCGTAAGCAACACGTCTTACAGTGAATGTTTCGGAGATTCCGCCGCCGCGCTTAGCGATTACGGTACCTTCAAAAATCTGAATTCTTTCCTTTGCTTCCTTACCCTTGCCGGGTTCAACGATACGGATGTGTACCTTAACGTTGTTACCAACAACAATGTTCGGAACTTCTGTTTTTAACTGCTCATTTGTAAAAGCCTTGATAAGATCCATTTTGGCTTCCTCCTTATAATCCGGACATTCGTGCAGAGCATTGCAGAGGACTGTCCTTACTTCGTACGCGCATAAACGTACGGGGTTAGTATAGCACAAACTTTGCCAAATTGCAATACTTTTTGTTAAAAAAATTTATTTCGTTACAAATAGTATTTGTACTATTGACAATGAATAAGGGTCTCTGATATAATATAATAGATTGTTTTTGTACATATTTCAATTTGTTGGCTTGGCTATGTGCAGACAAAATTCGTCTCGTTATGATAAATGAGACAGCGAAAGGAATGTTAAAGATATGGAAAAAATTGAGATGGAAGCCATTGAAGTGAGCATACTCGACATTTTGAAGATATTGCTTAAACGCTGGTGGATAATACTTATTAGTTCCGTTCTTTGCGCAGTACTGCTGTTTTTGCACAGCAACTTTAATATTACCCCCATGTACGGATTGACGGTTCAGTTTTATGTTGCGCCTGAATTCGGAAATGCCCAAACTACAACAGCGGCAACCGCTTATCAGACAACAACGTATGCAAGAGAAGCACTGAAAACATACATGGAGCTTCTTGATAATGATGACTTCTTTGACATGCTTGATGAAAATCTTGATGGAAAATGCAGAGTTGATTATAAGGCAAGCAATTTATCATCAATGATATCGTATAGCGAGCAGTCTGATACTGACCTTTTCGTTGCAACTGTTGTTTCACCTTATCCTGCAGATGCTTATGCTGTTGCAGATGAACTTGCCAAACTTGCTCCTAAACGTATTCATGAAATAAAAGGATTTGATGCACTTAAGGTTACGAATCAGCCTAAGTTTGAGAGGATCAGACGCATAAATAACGTAACCAACCGCAACACAATGGTCGGAGCATTTTTCGGAGCAATTGTATCTGCGCTTATAATCGTGTTGTTTAAAGTGTTTGATGTCAGAATCAGCGACGAAAATGACCTTACTAAAATGTATGATGTTCCGATTCTTGGCGTTATACCTAACTTCGATGAAGTGATCAAGGATAATAAAAAATCAACATACGGAGGTAGATACGGTGAGAGCAACAAGAAATAAAACACGTGTTATAAACACGGTTGACAGTACTACCAACTTCCAGATTACTGAAGCATATAAGGCTTTCAGAACTAATGTACAATTTTCGGTTGCGAGTTCTGAATCGCATTGTAAGAGAATTTCAATAACAAGTGCTCATCCGCGCGAGGGTAAGACTATAACCACTATAAACCTTGCGGTAACACTATCTCAAACAGAAGCCCGTACTCTTGTTATTGACTGCGATATGAGACGTCCGAGGGTACACAGATATTTTAACCTTGAAAGCCGCGTCGGGCTTTCCAATCTTCTTTCAGGAATGTGCAGTATGGACGAGGCTATCAAGGAAACAAACAAGCCTAATCTCCAGATACTTCCTGCCGGACTTATTCCGCCTAATCCTGCTGAACTTATTTCAAGTGAGGCTATGAAAAATCTACTTGATAAGCTTAGCGAAAAATACGACTATATTCTTTTTGATACTCCTCCAGTTAACGTAGTTTCTGATGCTCTTGCACTAACTAAGTACGTTGACGGAACTATAGTAGTCGTTCGTTCTTCTTTCAGCACGCATCCCGAAACGAAAAAGGTACTTACTCAGTTTGAATATGCAAACGTGTCCGTTCTCGGATTTGTTTTAAATGACGTCGTAAACAGCAATACCAAGGGTTATTCAAAAAAATACAGATATTACAGTTATAAATAATGACAGACATACATACCCATCTGTTATACGATATTGACGACGGCGCCGAAAATATTGAAACTAGTATCGCGATGCTTGAGATAATGAAATGCATCGGTATTACATCTGCAGTATGTACTCCGCATTTTGATTATACAAATATTTCTCCTGATGAATTCTTTGCCATTCGTAAAGAGCGTATGTCAAAACTTGCTCCGATAGCAAATGATTATGGTATTACAATATTATCCGGTTGTGAGCTTAGACTTACACCCAGGGTTCTTAATCTTGAATCAGTTGATAATTTTTGTATAGAAAATACAAGATACGTGCTTGTAGAATTGCCTTTTTCAAATGAATGGGAAAAAACTTGCATAGACATGCTTACCAATTTTATAGACTATTTTAATGTAACTCCGATTATTGCTCACGTTGAGCGATATCCTGCTGTGATTAAAAATATCAGAGCTGCGGAAAAACTTGTTGAGCTTGGTGCAATCTTGCAGCTTGATGCTTCGAGTCTGTTTGAAAAGCTTTACATAAAAACTACTAAAAAGCTTATCAAGAAAGAACTTATATCGGTAGTATCTTCGGACTGTCATAATACACATTCGCGCTCACCGGAGATCCTGGCTGATGCATACAGTGAAATTTCCGGTCTCTTTAAAAACGGTGCTGTTGAGTACATTAAAAATTTTTCTGACAATATTTGCAAAATAAAAAACTGACGTTTTACACGTCAGTTTTTTATTTTATTTTATTTTATTTTATTTTATTTTGCTTCATTCAAAAAGCTTTTAAGAATCTCAAGCTGTTTGTTAACAGATTCTTTAGCAGGACCGCCTGTTACCTTTCTGCCGTTTACACACGTATCAAGGTCGATCGCATCGTATACGTCATTATCAAATACCGGGCATATCTGCTTGTATTCATCCATTGACAGCTGTTCCAGCGTTGTATCAAGCTCAATGCATCTTGCAACAAGTGTACCAACAGCCTTGTACGCATCTCTGAAAGGAAGGCCTTTTTTTACAAGATAGTCTGCACAGTCGGTTGCGTTTATAAATCCTTTGGCGGCAGAGCGACGCATAACATCCGCTTTAACCGTCATGGTTTCAAACATAGAAGTGAACACGTTTACCGACAATACGGTATTGTCTATAGCATCAAAAATCGCTTCTTTATCTTCTTGCATATCTTTGTTATATGCAAGCGGAAGCCCCTTCATAAGGGTGAGAAGCGTGATAAGCGAACCGTATACGCGTCCTGTTTTACCGCGGACGAGCTCGGCAACGTCGGGATTTTTCTTTTGAGGCATGATAGAGGAGCCGGTTGAAAATGCATCGTCAAGTTCTATAAATCCAAATTCGGATGAGCACCATAAGATAATTTCCTCAGAAAAACGGCTCATGTGCATCATAAGAATAGAAAGAGTACTTGCAAGCTCAACAGCAAAGTCTCGGTCAGATACACCGTCAATACTGTTGCGGGTAACCGCAGGGAACCCTAAAAGCTCGGCAACTCTTTCACGGTTTATAGGATAGGTTGTTGAAGCAAGAGCGCCTGAACCGAGAGGCATTACGTTCATTCTTTTTTCTGTATCGCAAAGACGGTCATAGTCGCGGCGAAGCATTTCCGAATATGCAAGAATATAGTGTGCGAAAGTAACAGGCTGAGCGCGCTGAAGATGTGTGTATCCGGCCATAACCGTGTCTGTGTTTTCACAAGCTTTTTTGTATATAGCTTCAAGTAGTCCGAGGACAGAAGCTTTTACACGCGCAGTTTCGGCAATAAGATACATTCTTATGTCAAGAGCCACCTGATCGTTACGGCTGCGAGCAGTATGAAGTCTTTTCCCTGTGTCGCCAATGCGCTCTGTAAGGATAGCTTCAATATTCATATGAATATCTTCTGCGTCTGCAGTAAACTCAACTTTTCCGTTTTCAATATCTTTAAGTATTTCACCAAGGGCAGAAACTATCTTGTCTGCCTCGCTTTTTTCTATTATGCCGCATTCGCCAAGCATTGTTGCATGCGCAATAGAGCCGCGTATGTCTTCTTTATACATTACTTTGTCAAAAGCAATAGAAGAGTTGAAATCATTAACGCCGCTGTCTATCTGTTTTTTAAAGCGGCCAGCCCACATTTTCATTTTTATAATTCCTTTATATGTTTTAATAAAATTACAGAAATATTTTACAATTTTTGAACTATAAAGTCAATAGTTTTTTAATAATTAGCTTTCTTTCCTCTAAATTACGGGTTTTCAAACAAAGAAACTGCAAAAACTAAATCTGCAATTTAAAACAAAAGAAAGGAGCAATTATGAAAAAAATTATCAGCATAGTTATGTTTGTAATTACTATGGTATCAATGTTTTCATGTATAATTTCTGCTGAAGATTCAAATACGATACATTGGTACGTGAAAAACAATAAAGAGCACAAGCGCCCGGCACTTGAGGGAGATCTTACTTCTATAAACGGGCATAGTGCATCATATATTGGAAAAGATGAAAAGGTTATATACCTTACATTTGATGCCGGTTATGAAAACGGCAACGTTGAAAAAATTCTTGACACACTTAAAAAGCATGATGTAAAGGCAGCTTTTTTTATACTTGAAAACCTTGTTACGAGAAATACCGAGCTTGTTTGCAGAATGTCATCAGAAGGACACTTTGTATGCAATCATACTGCAAGTCATAAAAATATGTCGCTTGTAACAGATAAAAATGAGTTTGCAAAAGAACTTGAAGCGCTTGAAAAGGTATATACTGAATATACCGGTAATACGATAGATAAATACTACCGTCCCCCCGAAGGATCGTTTAATACAGAAAACCTAAGACACGCAGATGAGCTTGGTTACCATACTGTTTTCTGGAGCTTTGCTTACGCAGATTGGGATAACTCAAAACAACCTGACACACAGAAAGCTATGGAAAAAATACTTGCGCATATTCATAACGGAGAGGTTATGCTTCTGCATCCAACAAGCGCCACAAATGCAGCTATACTCGATGAGCTTATAGTTAAGCTCAAGAGTATGGGATACAGATTCGGAACGCTTGATGAACTTAAAAAATAAAATATTATTAGTAATTAAACCGATCCTGTTTTTGTTGTCTTCAGGGTTGTTGATTCAGTTTGTAACAGCAGAAGAGTACAGGCCGGCGGGAACTATATATTATAGTGCAAAAACAGAAGAAAAGCTTATAGCGCTTACTTTTGATGACGGGCCCCATAAATTCAGAACGGATGAGATACTTGACACTCTTGAGAAATATGATGTTAAGGCTACATTTTTTGTTGTAGGAGCAATGGCGCATGATAATCCTGATATAATAAGAAGAGAATTAAGACTTGGTCACGAGATAGGAAATCACACTTATAATCACACTAAGATGCGTAAACTCAGCCAAAAGCGCCTTATAGAAGAACTTGAATCGACAGAAAACGAGCTTTATGAAATAGCAGAATACAGACCTAAGCTTTTCAGACCGCCTGAAGGTTGGTGCTCTGATATGATTGCATCAGCTGTCGGGTCTATTGACTATGACGTTATATTATGGAATATAGACACTCTTGATTGGGCACATAACGAAGTTGATAAAATCTGCGAAAGTGTGATTGAGAGGGTAAAACCCGGAAGCATAGTGCTGTTTCATGATTTTGTAACAGGAGAAAGTCCCACTGTTGAAGCTTTGGAAAAAATTATTCCAATTTTACAGTCGCAGGGCTATCGATTCGTTACGGTTTCTGAGCTTATAAACGAAGGTGCATCATGAGTACAAAGATAAGAAACGCTCTTATTCTTACCATAGCATCAATTCTGTTTGCAATAGGACTTAACGTGTTTCTTGTGCCCTCTCAAATAGTTGCAGGAGGGTTTACAGGCCTTGCAATAATACTCAATATTTTATTCAAATTACCTGTAGGTACAACGGTAATTATTTTAAATATTCCTTTTCTTATAGCAAATGCTTTCGTTTACGGTAAAAATTATATAAAACGGGCATTTATAGGTGTAATGATAACAGGTATAAGTTCGGAAATATTATCCCACCTTGAAGCAGTTGTTCAAAACAGAATATTTAATGCAACTGCGGGCGGAGCTGTTATGGGTGTGGCAATGGGTCTTATATTTTCACTTGGCTATACTACGGGCGGCACGGATCTTATAGCAACTTTGGTCAGAATAAAATTTAAAAATCTGCGTCTTGGAAGCGCCCTGTTTTTATGTGATCTTGTAATTATTATTCTTGCCCTTATAGTTACAAGCGATATGTATGGCGTTGGACTTGCTTTTATAAGTATTTTTATTCAAAGCATAATTATAAATTTTATAATAAAGAGACAAATCGCGCACTGACTTGCGCGATTTGTTTTTATTTTCATTTGTTTACAAAATATGACATACCGTGTGCAGTATAATTATTTTCACAATAATAAAAATAACATCAGTAGAATTTTAACTCGGGGGTGATATATATGACTTATGTTATGAGTGACATTCACGGAAGATATGATAAGTATAAATTAATGCTGAAAGAAATAAATTTTAAAGATAACGATGATCTATATGTAATAGGCGATATGATAGATATAGGTAAATACCCGGTTGAACTTCTTCGCGATATGAGCATGAGAGCAAATGTTTTTCCAATTCTGGGGGATCACGAATACCTCGCGCTTAAAATAATAAAAAGAGCAAAAAATTCAACTAAGGAAAATGCAGATTTTCGTCAAATGGTTGATGAATGGCTAAAGATAGGCGGCAATACCACGGCGAACGGACTTGCTGTTCTTGAAGACGATGAAAGAGAAGCGCTGATAGAGTACCTTGAAGATCTGCCGCTATATGAAGAGATATATATTGGTTCCCAGAAATATATATTAGTACATGCCGGTCTTGGGCAGTTTTCTTCTGAAAGAGAACTTGATGATTATTCTCCGGAGGAGCTTGTTCTTGAAAAGTTAGATATGAATAAATGTTATTTTGATGACGCTATCATAATATCAGGGCATACAGTATTAGAAAATACTGAAGGCGGGCAAAGGAGAGTGGTTAGGAAAAACAGTAATATATCCATTAACTGCGGAGAGGCCGAAGATCAACCTCTTTGTGCTATATGTCTTGAGAGCGGAAAAGAATACTATGTATAACGGACGCCTCCATATAGGAGGCGTTTTTTGTTTTAGACAAACAAATGTGTACAGAATGTAAACAATGCTGTTTGCTATTGACTTAATTCATACATTATTATATAATACATATTATTTTATAAAATAAAGAAGGGAGGATCATATGCAAGAATCAATATACGAATATATGAACATAACGTCACCAACTGCGGTAGTTGTAATATCAATAGCAATGATACTTATGTTCGGTTTTCTTTCAACGCGTATAACAAAGCTTATAAAGCTTCCTGACGTAACGGCGTACATATTAACCGGCGTACTTATAGGACCTTATTTTCTAAATCTTATTCCAAAAAGTATAATAGAAGGAATGGACTTTCTTGCAGATATCGCCCTTGCCTTTATAGCATTTGGTATGGGCGAATTCTTCCGTTTTGATCTTTTAAAGAAAAACGGCTCAAGGGTTGTTCTCACCGCTATTTTCGAAGGAACGCTTGCTTCGGCCCTTGTTTTTATACTTACATATTTTGTTTTAGGACTTAATTTTGCTTTCAGTGTGGTAGTTTCTGCACTTGCATCTCTAACCGCGCCTACATCAACGATGATGACGATACGCCAGCTTCGAGCTAAAGGCGATTTTGTCAATACGCTTTTACAGGTGGTAGCAATAGACAATATTATAGGTCTGCTTGCATACAGTGTTGCAATTTCTATAGCGCTTTCATCGCTTAACTCTTCTTTGATCGAGCCACGTTCCATACTTGAACCTGTGATCATAAATCTTGGAGTTATAGTGCTTGGAGGATTATTTGGTGTTTTCATGAAGCTTATGATACAGAAAAAGCGTTCAACAGATAACCGCCTTATTATTGCTATAGCGCTTTTGTTTGGCTTCTGCGGCATATGTACTCTGCTTGACGTGTCTCCGCTTCTCGGGTGCATGTCTATGGGTATGATATATATAAACATAAGTGACGATGATAAGCTTTTTAAACAGCTTAATTATTTCAGACCGCCGATATTGCTTCTGTTCTTTGTCCGAAGCGGTCTTACTTTCAGACTCGACGCACTTATTACTCCAATGGGAAGCGTTGGCGCAACTCCATTATTGCTTATAAGTGTTACATACTTTATCGTTCGTATAATCGGTAAGTACTCCGGCGCGTTTATCGGTAGTATAGTTGCACAAAAAGAGAAGAAAGTAAGAAACAATCTCGGGCTTGCTCTTATACCTCAGGCAGGTGTTGCCATTCCGCTTGTTGCTATGGGATCAAGAGCAATAGGCGGCGACCTTGGAAGTGCGCTCGAAACAGTAATTCTTGCCGCAGGCATACTGTATGAGATAGTTGGTCCTGCGCTTGCTAAGCTTGCACTCTTTAAATCAGGAGCATGCTCACAAAAAATAGAAGATATTGTTGAAATAACTGAGCGTGATGTTGACGGACGTCAAAAGAGCGAGGTCGAGCTCCTTATCGAGCGTATTCAAAAGATACAAACAGAGCTGCCTGAACATACAGACTCTGAGGAAGAGCAAGCATTCACGAGCGCGGCTGAGGAACATTATGAACTGATAGCTTCGCGAAGGCAGCGTTTTAACAGCAGACGATAATATGAAAGGATATATACTCATGGATATAATTACTTCAATACAAATGACAGACCCGATAGTTTATCTTTTAGGAGAATGGTCGGCTGATCTTAACATATGGTCGATATTACTCAGAATTGCGACAGTTCTTATTTTAGCTGCAATAATCGGCTGCGAGCGTTCAAGCAAAAGACATTCTGCGGGACTCAGAACGTTCATGCTTGTTTCGCTGGCTTCTACGATAGGTATGCTCGTTGATATTTTTATCAATCAGGCGTACGGTGCATCTTTCTATCTTATTTCTGCGGCAATTGTTGTGGGTTCAGCAACAATATGCGTTAACTCAATGGTATATAGCTCTAAAAATCAGATACGCGGACTTACAACTTCTGTTGGACTTTGGACATGTGCGATAATCGGGCTTACGATAGGTGCAGGACTTTATACTGTAACACTTATATCTTTTATAGCCCTGCTTTGCTGTCTTTCTATTTTTCCGCGATTTGAACGTTATCTTAAAAACCGTTCAAATCATTTCGAAATGCATCTCGAATTAAAAAGCAGCAGTAATCTGCAGGATTTCGTAACAACGATACGTAAGCTTGGGCTGATCATAGATGAAATTGAGGTGAATCCTGCATACATAAATTCAGGTATGAGCGTTTACTCCGTTGCTGTTACTATAAATAGTACAGAACTGAAAAAATATAAGACTCATATTGAAATAATTGAAGCGCTTAAATCACTTGATTACGTTTATTATATAGAGGAAATGAAGTAATTTTATTAAAAATGAATAAAAATTCCGGGTTAGTACTGTAAAAATGTTGTAAAGTGTAAAAAAATACATCGAAACACAAATAATTATGCAAAATATATTGCATTTTATGCATATGTGTTGTATAATAATGCATATAACATGCTGCTTTGTAATATGACGAGTGTAAAAGCGAAAGGAAGGTCGTAAATGAAAAAAGTATTTATCGACGGCAGTGCCGGAACTACCGGTCTGCGTATATACCAAAGGCTTGAAAACCGAAAAGACATTGAGCTTATAAAATTAAGTGAAGCTGATCGCAAGGATAAGGAAAAAAGAAGAGAGGCGATAAACAAAAGCGATATAACTTTTCTTTGCCTTCCTGACGAGGCGGCGATCGAGGCAGTGTCGCTTTGCTCAAATCCCAATACTGTAATTATAGATACTTCTACTGCACACAGAAAGCACCCTGATTTTGTATACGGTCTGCCTGAACTTTCCGCAGATCAGTACGAAAAGATAAAGACGTCTAAAAGAATAGCAGTACCCGGATGTCATGCAGGAGGATTTGTTGCACTTGTTTATCCTCTTATAAAAGCAGGTATACTTGATAAAAACACAGCGCTCTTTTGCCATTCGATAACCGGATATTCGGGCGGTGGCAAGAAGATGATTGCCGAGTACGAGGGCGAATGCAAAACATCTCTCATGGAAGCGCCCAGACAGTATGGACTTACGCAGAATCATAAGCATCTTAAAGAAATGAAAGCAGTATGTATGCTTGAGCATAACCCGATATTCTGTCCGGTTGTTTCTGATTTTTACAGCGGAATGGTTGTAACCGTACCGCTTTTTGCAAAGGATCTTAAGTACGGTTCTGCTGATGATATCAAAAAGATATATAAAGCTCTCTATAATGGCAGGGTTGTTAAATATACAGATGAAATTGCAGACGGCGGATTTTTGTCAGGTGCTAAAATGTCAGGCCTTGACAGTATGGAGATAAGCGTGCTCGGCAATGATGAGCGAATACTTCTTTGCGCAGCGTTTGATAATCTCGGCCATGGTGCTTCCGGATGCGCGCTTGAATGTATGAATATAGTGCTTGGCTTTGACGTCACAGACGGACTTGAGCTTTGATTGAAAGGATTTAACATGAAAATAATAAACGGTGGTGTATGTGCGGCCAAAGGCTTTAAGGCGGCAGGCGTACATGCAGGAATAAGAAAGAATAAAACCAAAAATGATTTAAGCCTTATAATAAGCTCAACCAAAGCGGCTGCGGCTTGCGTATATACTACAAACCTTGTAAAAGGCGCGCCTATAACCGTTACAAAAAACAACGTGGCAAACGGTTATGCACGTGCCATAATCTGCAACAGCGGTAATGCAAATACGTGCAATGCAAACGGTATAGAAATAGCAGAAAAAATGTGCACTCTTACGGCAGATGCACTTGGTATTGACAAAACCGATGTAGTTGTAGCATCAACGGGTGTTATAGGCCAGCCTCTTGATATTACACCGATCAAAAACGCTATGCCAAAGCTTGTAGAGTCACTTGGAGATAACAGTACAGAGGCGGCGCTCGGCATAATGACCACCGACGTTAAGCTTAAAGAAATAGCAGTAAGCTTTGATATAGGCGGCGTTGAATGTAAGATCGGCGGTATAGCCAAGGGTTCGGGAATGATACATCCCAATATGGCAACGATGCTTGTGTTTATAACTACCGACTGTAAAATATCACCCGAAATGCTTTCTAAGGCATTAAAGAGCGATATTGAAAATACCTTTAATATGGTAAGCGTTGACGGCGATACGTCAACAAATGATATGGTAACAGTTCTTGCTAACGGTGAGGCAGGTAACGGCATAATTGACTGTGAGGGCGAAGCGTTTGACAAGTTTATGAAGGCTCTCAACAGTGTTACTGTATATCTTTGCAAGTGTATTGCAGGTGACGGTGAGGGAGCAACAAAGATGCTTGAAATCGAGGTCAACTCAGCACCCGATCTCAAGACTGCCAAGACTGTTGCTAAATCCGTTGTAACTTCATCACTTTATAAAGCGGCTATGTTTGGCGCAGACGCTAACTGGGGACGCGTCCTTTGCGCGATAGGTTATAGTCAGGCTGACGTTGACGTTAATAAGATAGACGTTTACTTCAAGTCAAAGGCCGGAGAAATTATTGTTTGTAAAAACGGCGCAGGCGTTGATTTCTCTGAAGACGAAGCTAAGAAGATACTCTCGGAAGATGAGATAACAACAGTTATCGAGTTAAACCTCGGTAAAGTTAGCGCTACGGCGTGGGGCTGCGACCTTACGTATGATTACGTTAAAATAAACGGTGATTACCGTACCTGATAAAAAGAGGCACAATTATGAAGATAAATAACACAGACAGGGCACAGATATTAACGGAAGCTCTTCCGTATATACAGAAATATAAAGACAAGGTTATCGTTGTAAAATACGGCGGTAACGCTATGATAAATGAAGAACTGAAAAATGCCGTTATGGGTGATATCGTTCTTCTGTCGCTTATCGGAATAAAGGTCGTTCTTGTACACGGCGGCGGACCTGAGATCAGCGACATGCTTAAAAGAGTAGGCAAGGAGAGCACATTTGTAAACGGACTCAGAGTGACTGATGCAGAAACTGCAGAAATTGCTCAGATGGTTCTTGCCGGTAAGGTTAATAAATCTCTTGTTAATCTTATAGAAAGCCGCGGAGGTAAGTCTGTTGGTCTTTCCGGCCCGGACGGTAAGCTTATAGTTGCAAAGCAGCTCGATGAAAAGCTCGGTTACGTTGGTGAGATAGTATCTGTTAACGTTGAACCTATAAATATTCTGCTTGACAACGGCTACATACCTGTTATATCGTCTATCGGTTGTGATATGAATAACAACGTATATAACATAAACGCAGATACCGTTGCCGCAATGATTGCGGCAGAGCTTGGCGCGGAAAGCCTTGTTTCGATGACCGATATATGCGGTATACTCAGGGATAAAGACGATCCTTCAACGCTTATTCCTAAAATAACAGTAAGCGAAACGCCGAGCCTTATCCGCGAGGGTATAATATCCGGCGGTATGATACCTAAGATCGAATGTTGCACGGAAGCAATCAGACGCGGTGTTAGAAAGGTCTTTATAATAGACGGAAGAGTGCCTCACTCTATACTTATTGAAACGCTAACCGATGAGGGCATCGGTACAATGTTCGTATCAGGAGACAGGCTTTAATAGCCAAGGGTGTAAATAATGGATATAAAAATACTTGATTCAACTTACGTTGCTGATACGTATGCCCGTTTTCCTGTTGAGATAGTATCAGGAAAGGGTAGCATAGTTAAGGATTCACATGGCAAGGAATATATAGACCTTTCCACGGGAATTGCCGTAAATACGTTTGGCTTGTGTGATGATAAATGGATAAAAGTTGTTAACGAGCAGATAAACCTTTTTCAGCATACATCAAATCTTTATTACAGCGCTCCCTGTGCAAAGCTTGCACAACTTATGTGCGAAAAAACTGGAATGAAAAAGGTTTTTTTCTCTAACTCCGGAGCTGAAGCAAACGAGTGCGCTATAAAGACTGCGCGTAAATACGCGGCAGAAAAACACGGAGCAGAATATTATAACATAATAACTCTTACGGGAAGCTTTCATGGCAGAACAATAACGACACTTGCTGCGACGGGACAGGACGTTTTCCATAAGACGTTCACTCCTCTCACAGAGGGATTTATCTACTGTGAAACAAACAACAGCGTGATGCTTGAAAAGCTTGCCGTTGAAAACAAAGTGGCTGCAATTATGTTTGAGCCGCTTCAGGGCGAGGGCGGTGTTAATCCGCTTGATAAAGACTTTGTTGAAACGGTTGTTAAAATAGCTAAAGAAAAAGATATACTTCTTATTGCAGACGAGGTACAGTGCGGCAACGGACGTACAGGTAAGCTTTACGGATATATGAACTTTGGTATAACTCCCGATATTGTCAGCACGGCTAAGGGGCTCGGCGGCGGACTCCCGATCGGAGCTACCATGTTTAACGAAAAAACGTGCAATGTTTTAGGACGCGGTGACCACGGTTCTACATTCGGCGGTAATCCGATTGCATGTGCAGGAGCGCTCAGCATATTTGAAAGGCTCGACAACGAGCTTCTTGAAGGTGTTAAAGAGAGAAGCGATTACATTAAATCTTCGCTTGAGGGCGCACCGGGTATCAAAAGCGTAACCGGACTCGGACTCATGCTCGGTATTGAAACTGAGCGAGATGCTTCTGAGGTTATTGCAAAATGTATGGAAAACGGCGTTATGCCGATAAAAGCGAAGCGTAAAGTAAGACTTCTCCCGGCTCTCAATATACCGATGGATCAGCTTAGAACAGCCATTGAGGTAATTAAAGAAGCGGCAAAGCCCGAATGAAAGAAAGGTGATTTTTATGAAGCATTTACTTAAGTTAATGGATCTTTCCAAGAAAGAGATAATAGAAATACTTAACATAGCTGACCAGCTTAAATATGAAAAAAAGCACGGTATTGAGCATCATCTGCTCAAAGGTAAGACGCTTGGTATGATTTTTGAAAAATCATCAACAAGAACTCGTGTATCCTTTGAGGTTGGCATGTACGATCTTGGCGGAAACGCTCTGTTTTTGAGCTCGCGCGATCTGCAGATCGGACGCGGAGAGCCCGTCGAGGACACGGCTCGCGTGCTTTCCCGTTATCTTGACGGAATTATGATAAGAACCTTTGCACAGGCTGAGGTTGAAGCTCTTGCAGAGTATGGAAGTATTCCGATAATCAACGGTCTTACAGACTATTGCCACCCCTGCCAGGTCCTTGCTGATCTTATGACGATGAGAGAGCATAAGGGAAATCTTGAAGGTAAGAAAATGTGCTATATCGGCGACGGTAATAATATGACAAACTCGCTGATAGTAGGCGGCATAAAAATGGGTATGAAGGTAAGCGTTGCTTGCCCTAAGGGATACGAGCCTGATGCTGATATCATGAATTGGGCAAGCGAAAACGGCGAATTTTTGTGTACAGACAACATTCTTGAAGCAGCAGCCGATGCCGATGTGCTCTTTACAGACGTATGGGCTTCTATGGGTCAGGAATCCGAAGCGGAAGAAAGACGCAAGATATTTAAAAACTATCAAATAAACGATAGTGTGATAGACGTTGCCAAGTCTGACGTTATGGTACAGCATTGCCTGCCTGCACACCGTGAGGAAGAAATCACAGCAAAGGTTTTTGAAGCACATGCGGACGAGATTTTTGATGAAGCAGAAAATAGACTTCATGTTCAAAAGGCAGTTCTTGTTAAGTGCCTTGGCGATAAATAATATAGATTCAAGTAAAAAAGCTCCGAGTAAATCTCGGAGCTTTTCCTATTTCTTTTTAAGTTTTTCAACTAACTCACGATCGGGTGTAACGTAAGCGGTATAGTTTGTTGTATATATAACAAAGCCTGGTTTTGATCCGTTTGGCTTTTTTACGTTCTTAACCTGAGTATAGTCAACGGCCACACTCTCACCATCGGATAACTTTGAGTAGTACGCAGCTATTGTCGCGGCTTGAGTAAAATCAACGGCATCCGGCTCCTCACCGCCGGACATGAGAATAACGTGTGATCCGGGCGCATTTTTTACGTGGAACCATAAATCGAACTTGCCTGCAAGCTTTGTGGTAATATAATCGTTCTGGCTGTTATTTTTACCGCAAAGTATTCTGTAACCGGATTCTGACGTAAACTCGAGTGGTTTAGGCGCGTGCTTTTTCTGCTCGGCGTAGTTTTTCATTTTCGAAGCATAACCTGCGTGATACAGCTCACTGCGTATTTCGGCAATATCTGCTTCGCTTTCGCATTTTGACAGCGAGTCGAATACCGTATATATATACTCAAGTTCTTTTTGTGCAAGGCCTAGCTGTTTTGCCAGAATATTTTCAGCAGTTTTGGCTTTGTTATATCTTTTATAGTATCTTTGTGCGTTTTGCGACGGAGTTAGCTTTTCGTCAAGCGGTATTTTGACTTCGTTTTGATCTTCACTGTAATAATCGGTTAACAGTGCCTCTTTATCACCTTTTTTTATTAAATGAAGAGATGACATGATAAGATCGCCGAAAATTCTGTATTTATCTTTGTCAGCACAATCGGATAATTCGTTTTTCTGAGCCGCGAGTTTTTTTGTAAGTCTTGTTTCAGCATTAGTCAGAAGTCTTAATACGTCGCTTGCACGCTGGCGAATCCTTTCGGCGCGCTCTCTTGAACCGTAATACGTTTCGAAAAGCTCTGCAAATGAATCAAGCACTCGAACGATACCATTATTTTCATACTGCTTTATATCGGTATACGAAAACTCGATCATCTTACCGTTTTGGTCAGCGATGAGCACGGGCTTAAATTGCTTTCTTGCTACATTGCAGAATATATCAGAAAACGATGAGTATAGTTTATCTTTATTACTCTCACAAAGTACAGCGCTTGTATTTCCCGTGGCTCTGTATGTTATTTCACGCGCTATAAGAGGGCTTATTCCCATGAACGACGAGAGGAGAAATTTTTCACAAGAGGTTTCGGCGGATATATTGGATAACTTATTGTAAAAATCTTCTTTTGTTGAGAGTAGCGGATCAAGTCTTCCGCCTGACGGCGGCAGCTCATATATCATACCGGGGAGAATCTGACGCTTTGTGTTTGATGAAAAATCAATTATACGAAGAGCGCTTATTATTTTACGCTCATTTGACAAAAGTATGATGTTGCTGTATTTTCCCATTGTTTCTGCAATGAGATATTTTTCGCATCTGTAACCGAGATCGTCTCGTGAATCAAAAGTAAGTTCGGCAGCGCGCTCAAAAGAAAGCTGGCGAACGCTTGTAAGCTTAGCCCCGTTTAAATGTTTTCGTAAAAGCATGCAGAACATAGGAGGAGCTTTTGGATTTTCTTTTGCTTCGTTTGTTATGTTAATTCTCGGAGTGTTGGTTGAGGCAGATATGGATAATCTGACACTCCCCGAGTCGCTGTGCATAAGAAGTACAATTTCATCATGCGTGGGTTGGAGGACCTTTTCAACACGGCCGGGTACAGCTATATTTGATATCTCATTTAAAGTTGCGGCAAGCATGCCTGCATCAAAAGCCATTGTTTTTACCTTTCTTAAATGCGTCTGAATACATAGTTGTATTCGATAGCTTCAGTTTTAAAATTCAAAGACTTTGCAAGCTTTATTGACGCACGGTTGGTCTTTGAACACACGTATATCGGGGAAATATTCATTTTTTTAAGTTCGTTTATAAGCGTGCATAATGCATCTTTTGCAAATCCGCGTTTTCTGTAACCGGTAGCAGTTTCAACACCAATCTCGACAGCACTGCAATCTGTTGGATTAAGGTTTGTATATGCAACGGATACGATTTTGTCATCAAGAATTTTGACAGCCACTATATGGCCGAATTCAATAAGCGATGAAACGTCGGCTGAGGTAAGATTCGGCATATCAGATTTGAGTATATGACAATTACCGTCAGGAAGAGAAGAGTCACTGTCCATTGTCATTATCTGAGTTATTTTTCTGCTTTGCCTGTTATCCTTGTATCCCATTTCATACATGAACGGACAAACTTTTTCTCTCAGCCATTCATGCGCTTGTTTTGAAAAATATCTTCCTGAAAACAACATTTCGAAGGCTTTGGCAGTATTTTTCAGCGAAGGCAGAACTGTTATCACAGCTTCTTCACCTATGTTTTGCCTTACAGATACAGGTACCGCCGTATCGCAAAACCCAAGCGAAAGTATTCTTTCAAAGGCTTTTTCTTCACATATTATCATAATGTTTGCTTCCTTTTAATCTTCAAAATCGCACATGTCGGTTATATCTATTGCTTTGTTAAGAGCAAAAGAGTATATAAGAACATTGTCAACCGGCTTTTTAGTTAAAATTTCAAGAGCGCGTTTGTAATACTTTAACTGCTCAGCATGCCTTTTCGATAGCATTGCTTCAAAATCTTTTTTGTTTTTCTTCATTGAAAAGGGCATGTGGTCAGTTTTGTAGTCTATAAGAGTGAAGCTTGTATCAGGATTTTGAGTAAAGCAGTCTATTATTCCCTGAACGAACAGAGTCTCGCCACGAAGCGCTGAGCGCTTTTCGGGATCGCTTGTAAACACGTGTGCCGGAAGTTCAACGTTGAAGCGGTATTCGCGCCAGAGCTTTGTTGCGCTTTTAATAGTGTTTTGGTAGAGTTCTCCCTCAAAAAATTTTTCGACTTGCTCGCAGTTTATAAGCTCTGCCGTTTCATTACCGAAATAATTTAAAGAAAGCAAACGTTCTATTTCTTTTACAGCGCCATTTTCTTCAACATTCTTGAAGTTACAGAACTGCATGAATATGTGAGTTGCAGTACCGCGGTCAGCCGCTGTCGATTCTTTAGGTGTTTTTGTAATGAAATCAGGCTTTGTATCAAGAAGCTTGTTAAGAAGAGCGTTTTCATCACTTTCAAATGATACACCTTCATCAAGTATTGATCTTGAAAGAGAAGAAACAGAAAGCTTTGAGGGGATATTCAAAGAATTTGCGTGCGGATATACAAAATCAAGCTGGTGTCTTATCTGTTCTAAGATATTTTTAGATTCTTTTTTGTCATGTGTAACTTGTGCTGAATCTGAAATAACTTCTGATATATTTACCTGATCAATTTTTGGAAGTGTTATTCTGCATTTATCTTCAGAGTTATAAGCTGCAGATAAAACAGGAATAAGCACAAGTTTCATATAAGGATGGTTTTTGAGTATAGTATAGGGACATACGTTTAAAGCTTCTTTACAGATTTTCTCATATTCCTTTTCAGGATCCTTGTATTCGCCCGTTATATAAAGCCTTTCACGCGCACGTGTAAGCGCAACGTAAAGTACGCGCATAGTTTCTTCATATGTGTTGTCGTCATAAACGTATTCAAGCGCTTTTTTATGAAAAGTTTTTTTCTTTAAACCAAGTATTGGGCCCGGAAGGTCTATCGAAGCACCTGCATGCCTGTCAATAAGAATAATGTTACTCTTATCCTGCGTGTTTGCCCTTTTGTGAGCTGCCGCAAGAAAAACTACCGGAAATTCAAGGCCTTTTGATGCATGGATCGTCATTATCTGAACTGCATCGGCTGCACCAGCCTTTGATTTTACGGGTATCTTCGTCTTCTGGGCGATTATATCGTTAACGTATTGTATAAAGCTGTTTAACCCTTTAAATGAGCTTGCTTCAAAATCTTTTGCATATTTATATAACAGAACAAGATTGTCGCGTGCAGATCCGGGTTTTGCACCGTCAGGAAGAGAAGAGGATACTATTTTGAAAAGACCGCATTCATGGTAAAGCTTACGTATAAGACGGTCTACTTTACTTCCCGAAGCAAGCGTTCTGAAATACTCTAATCTTTCAAGAAAATACTTTCCTTTTTCAAATCCTGTTTCATCAGTGTATAAAGCGAGCGCTTCATACAGTGATTTGGTTCTGTCAAAAGCTCGAATTATAACAAGATCATCAAGGGTGAAATTAAACAGCGGACTTTTGAGCGTTCCTGCAAGGTAAATATCACGAAGGGGATTGTCGATAGTGTTTAACAGAGCCATAACAAGCAGAATTTCCGAGTTTTCAAAAAATTCTGTTTCTATGTTGTTTGAGCATTGAACCCCCAAATCGTTAAGAGCATTTTCAATCGGTATTGAAGATGCTCTTGCTTTGGTAAGTATGGCAATATCAGAGGGCCTTATCGGTGCTCCGTCCTTTTTCTTTTCGCTTGTTATAAGCCTCTTTATCTCGCCTGCAATATACTTTGCTTCGCTGATGTATTTAGATTCAGGATCACTGTTTTCACCGGCTAAGATTATATTTACAGGGGAAGTGAATTTATCACCATCGATTTTTGAGCAATCCAGATTGTCTGAATCATAATAAGGAATTCTTCCCGTTGCATTCCTGAACAAACAGGAAAAAACGGTATTGCAAAAATCTACAACCGTACTGTCACATCTGAAGTTACTTGACAAAAAGATTGTGTTCGCAGTCGATTCTTTCCCTGCTTCGCTTTCATAATTAACAAACGCATCGCGGTAATTAGAAAAGCTTTCGGGAGCGGCTCCTCTGAAACTGTAAATACTCTGCTTTATATCGCCAACCATAAAGCGGTTATCAGGCTTTGATATAGATGAGAAAATCAAGTCTTGAACATAGTTGGTATCCTGGTATTCGTCAATGTATATTTCGTCAAACGTCTTAGATATTTCGTGCGCAATATCAGTTGGAGAGCCGTTTTTATACAAAAGATCAAGGGTATAACGTTCAAGGTCGCTGAAATCGAGTCGGCCGAGGCGCTTTTTCTCACTTGTAAAAAGAATATCGAATCTGTATAGAATCGAGTATACGGTATATATAAGCTCTGACGTCAGTTCGGTTTCTTCACGAAGAACACTTGCATCTTTGCCAAAAAGATCTTTAAGTTTAGCTATAACCTCGCATTTAAGCTTTTCCCTGAGTGATATATAATCTTCTTTGAGCTGTGAGGAATACTTTGTTATAGTTGGAAATCTTGATACGGAAAAAGCGTTGAATAACTTGTAAACGAGGTCGAATTTTGCGTTTGCTATGTTATCGTTTATTGACTCCAGAAAACTGATTTCGTCATAAAGCAGAGGCGCGCACTTCGGGTATAGTATATCGTCAGATTTAATCTTGTTTTCCAGCAGCCTGTATTCATTTAGCAGGTAGTTGGCATACGAGCCGATTTTCGAGATGATGATTTCAGCGTGCTTGCTATGATAAATTTCAAGTGTTGCTTCCTCTTTAAGCTTGTCTGAACATATTTTCAGAAATTCTATCCCTTCGGGGTAATTTTGAAGTGATGTATATAGCTTTATAAGAGCTTCGCACATAGAGTTGTCGCTTGTACGGGGAGAAAAGATATCTGCCAGCTCATAAAAGCTTTGCGGCACATGTTTGGGATCGAAAATATTGTTGTATGCATCGTCAATAACTTTCGACATTATCTGACGGGCAAGTATCAGAAGCTCCGGCTCTCCCGCAATAGTTATAGCCGCAGGCAATCCAAGGGCTTTAGAGTTACTTTTGACAA
>SVSR01000011.1 GCA_015064205.1 Oscillospiraceae bacterium | reverse complement strand
ACAGCAAGAATAAGGCATAATACGGAGCAATAAATAAAGGGCATTCCCTCAGGCCTTACCGTGTCGTATGAAACAGGCAGCATTTTGAGGAAAATATCTATAAAATCCGTTTTGCCCGTAAAAGCAAACTTAGGATTTGAAAAATCATTTTTACCGAAAGTAAGCGAATATGCTGCAGGTAACAGGATCGGCGAAGCAAGAGCCGCAGATACTACCGAAAAAAGTGTAAACCGAAGTCCTGATTTAACAAAGTGCGACTTTTCTTGAAGCTCGTTTCTCTCGTCCTTACTGCTTCCGAAATAATATGCAAGAAAATATATTACCGAGAATATGCAAAGTATATATCCGATATAATAGCTCGTTATAAGCGCCGCGGCAAGGCTTATGGTATAAAGCATATATTTTTTCTGCCTTATAAGCTTTTCTATACCGAGCATAATAAGCGGAAGAAGATACATGCAGTCTATCCACATTGTGTTTGATGCGTATACTACTCCGTATGAGCAAAGCGCATACGAACTTGAAAATATAAGCGCACCGATACCGTCGATCTTCTTAGTTTTTGTTATATAGTAATACGACGTGAGTCCGCAAAGACCGCTTTTTAAAATAATTATTGTAAAAAGCGCTTCCTGAATAGCAGTTTTCGGAAAAAGAGCAACAATAAGAGAAAGAGGGCTTGCAAGATAATAGGCAAATATTCCGAGAAACTCTCCCGACAGAGCACGCTCAAAGGAATAAAATATACTTCCCTCTCCAATTATAGCATCTCTGAGCGCTTCAAAAAAGTATATATACTGGCCGTTTAAGTCAAGCACAAGAACCGTGCCGTCTCCAAACGGATATATGAGCATCGCCACGTACATAAGCGCAAACAGAAGCGACGGTATCAAAAAAGAAAGCAGACCGTATGAGGGAGCTTTTTTATCTGAAAGTGTTATATTATCCATTATCTGTACCTTTCTTTTATCGTTATTTTTCCACACTGCTCTCTGCGGATATAACACGCTTGATATTTTTTTCAAGCTTTATACGCGCAACAGTTACATCACGTGAGCATTTTTCACATTTAATACGTATGTCTGAGCCAACTCTTAAAACCTTCATACGATTTTCACCGCATGGGTGAGGCTTTTTCATCTCCAGAATATCTCCAAGCGATATTTTTATGATCTTTGTCATCTTTTTTTACCTTCCGATAAAAATCTTTACTATATTAGTAATTATACCACAATTAAATACAATTGCAATAACATTATAAAATTTTACCAAAAGATACCCGGCTTTCAGAACATTCTCCTATATTTTACAGTAACTTAACAAATTGCTGTTGTCAATATACAATATTTGTGGTATTATATATACAGAATATAAGTCAAAGCGGAGGTATGAGCATGAGAAAAAATAACGACAGGATCAGTGTTGGTGCTATAATTGCAATAATAGCAAGCGCAATACTCGTGGCAGCAGGAATTATTGTTGCATTCAAGCTTCTTTGCGACAAATACAGCATAACAGAAAGAAAACCGAGAAAGAAGTTTATCGATTTTGATGATGCGGACGAATGGGAAATCGATGAGGCTGATTTTTCAGAATTGTCAACAGAAGAGTGCCCTTATATAGACGAAACTCCCGCTGAAATTTAATAAATAAGCTAAAAATCCGAGGCTTAATGCCTCGGATTTTTGATTTTAAAGTTTACAGTTTTTTAAAGCTGAATTTCAAATGCGACTTGTATTCCTCAAAGGGTTTAAGAGAAACAAACTTATTCTTCTTCATTATATCTTCACCGCCCAGGGAAGTTGTTCTTGGTTCTAAGCCAACAACATAGTCGCTTTCACCAAGCATTTTCCAGACAAGAAAATTGGGCATAGTATCACGCTTATATGTAATATAAGCGCCGATCTCGCCGTTTTCAATACCTGCAGTTGCTATTTCACCCGTATGCTTTACGTCAATACATTCTTCCTCAATGCCGTGAACAGGTGCTCCTATTTTGGAATGCTCTTCGGGAACATTTATAATCTTAGCTCCTTCTCTTACAAGAGGATATCCAAAATTGCAGTGATAGCAGAGGGCAATATCTTCATCGCTGAAGCCTTCGTTAACAAGCGCGTCTTCAACAATGAACTCATCGTCAAAAAGCTTTGCGGTAATAGTTCTCTTTAAAACGATATTTTCGCCAAAAACTACGCTTTCACGCATCTCGCCCGAAACTCTCATAACGTAATCGTCACCTTCCCAGTCAGCATAAACACTTACTTTTGCCGCAGGAATGTTTGCAATTCTGCCGTGAAGACCGTGAGCCCCAACAGGTCCGCCGATATTTTTAAGTCCGCAGGTTGTTATAAGTCCGCCGTAAAAGGAGCGAAGCCAGCTAAGTCCGTCCTTTTCGTAAAAGGCAGGTGAAGTAATACCTGTTTTTGATATCCAGCTTACCGCATTATTCTTATAATAAGCCTGCGCTATATCCATGCATCTGTCAGGCAGAACACAGAAGCGAACGCTTCCCGTGTTAACCTCGATAACACGTACGCCCTTGCCCTTTCCGTCGTTAATGGTATAATCCTTAATGCCGCCGATCTGCTCTATCGACCCGATTTGTTTTAATAATTCTTGTCTTTTCATAAGTTTTCCCCTTATGGTTAGTTATTTTAATTGTAGCACAACATATATAAATAGTCAACAACATATATCACTCATTCAATATGATTTTCAATTGGGGTATAACAAAGCCGAGGCTTTTATGCCCCGGCTTTGTTTTTAAAATACTACGTCCTTGGAAAAACCATGTATGAATCCGTTTGTGTCTGCAGAACAGATGTCACCGCCGACAACACGCTTGCCTTTAACTAAAATGTTGGCATAGACAACGCCGTTGTATCCATCATAGTTCGTTATCTTATATGTATATCGCATAAGCTTCTTGCGCTTGTATTTCGAAAGATCAAGCCCCTGCTTTTTCTGAAGCTCATTATATCCCGTGAAGACCTTGTCAAATTCATCTGGAATAACAACCTCGGCTTCTTCTACGGGTGTTGCGTCAACCTCCCAACCGAACTGCGAAAGGAATGCTATCCTGTCTTCGTTTGTCTTTATCTTATCAAAGCTGACCTCGGTTTTGGTGTTGAGTACAGCCGCATCCCCCGAGGTGATAACCGGCTCATAGCTCGGTATAAAAGCAATAAGCGTAATAAGAGCAATAACTGCAACTCCGACAACGCCGAAAAATTTAAGTGTATTTGCTCTGAGTGAATAAATAAACATAAGCTTCTCCTTATAACAAAATTACTTATTAAATTATATTAAGCGCATGCATATGTTATGACCTGAGATACTGTTTGACAAATACATTGCTTTCTGCCCTGATCTCCTTATATGCACTTATCAGATATCCCGTATTTATAAGCGTCATCACAGCCGTGGAGAGATCGGACAGCTCCCACATGAATTCCCCCGATACAATACACCCAAAAAACACCGATATACTGTATAAAAGATAATACACGTACTTGCATTTTGAAAACTTAACAGAGGTAAAATAATCCGAAGTTAAAAACCTGAGCGCTTCTGCGCCGTACACAGACCAGCATACTATCGTTGCAAAAGCGAAAAAAACTATCGCCGCGCTCATAAATCCGGGAGCAACACCGCCTATAAATTTACCATAAGCACTTATTGCAATAACCATAGCAGGTGCACCAGGCGATATATTATCGGCTATCAGAATAACAAGCGCCGTCATTGAACAAAGCAGGATGGTGTCAACAAAAACTTCAAGGATACCAAACACGCCCTGCTTGCAGGGTGAATCTGTATCAGACGCGGCGTGTGCCGTAACCGAAGTTCCGCTTCCTGCTTCATTTGACAGTATACCGCGTAAAACTCCGTATCTCATAGCGTTTATAAAAGCAAAGCCGAGTATTCCTCCCCCTGCGGATCTGAGCGAAAACGCCTCGCTTATTATTTTTCCAAAGACACGTGGCAGTTCTGTAAAATTAGTAAAAATAATGTATAGCGAAAATAGCGAATATAAAATGCAGAAAAGCGGTACTGCCAGAACCGTAAAATCAGATATCCTTTTAAAGCCGCCGCATATTACGAAAAAGGTTAATACGGCAAATATAATACCGCATATATATGGGCTTACAGAAAAGCTGTTTTCAAGGGATACGGCTATAGCGTTTGACTGAACTATACTTCCCATGCTGACAGAAGTTATCACACATAAGCCTGCAAAAACAAACGCAAGTATCTTATGCCCCGAATCCTGCATATATGCAAACGCACCGCCCGTGTATCTTCTCTTTGAGCCGTCAATTATACTGCGGCGGTGCTTTACGGCAAGCAAGGTCTCCGCATATTTGAGTATCATAGCAAATAGCGCCGATACACACATCCAGAAAACAGACCCTGCGCCGCCTGCCTCGATTGCCGCCGCCACTCCTGCAATATTGCCAACACCAAGCGTACCTGCAAGCGCAACACTCATCGCTTTCATCGGAGAAGTTCCCGCATTATCCGAGTGCGCTATAATACTTGACAGCTTGCGCGGATATCTTATATGAAAGAATTTAAGCTTTACGGACAGAAAAAGTCCGGCGGCAAATACAGCGCACGGTAATAGCGGCCCGAATATACACGCATTTATAAAAGAAATCACTTTCATTATCCTCACACAAAAGTTAAAATTATAATATACTGTATTTATGCTTAACTATATGTAACATAACATAAAAAAATGAGTAAAACGAGGTGGTAACAGCACAGCGTGAACAAATATTACACTTAGTGGTATAAAATGTTAAAACAATGTAAACTATATGAAAAAGACTTGATTTTTGGGTGCAAGTGGGCTACAATTATTCTTGCAGTTAGCACTTGAAGCCTTCGAGTGCTAACACGAAACAACGCACTTAAATTAAAAGCACAAACCGTAAATAACGGCTTTTGAAAGGAATGGTGTATATTATGAAACTAATGCCTCTTGCAGACCGTGTAGTTGTAAAAATGGTCGAAGCGGAAGAAACAACAAAGAGCGGTATCATTCTTGCAGGTACTGCCAAGGAAAAGCCCCAGGTTGCAGAAATCGTTGCAGTAGGCCCCGGCGGTATTGTTGACGGCAAGGAAGTCGTTATAACCGTTAAGGTTGGCGACAAGGTAATCACAAGCAAGTATTCGGGAACTGAAGTTAAATGCGACGGTACTGAATACATCATCGTTCGTCAGAGCGACATTCTCGCAATAGTTGAATAATTAAGTAAGGAGACTTTATCATGGCAAAGGATATTTCATTTGGAATTGAAGCCAGAAATGCGCTTCAGGCAGGCGTTGATAAGCTTGCAGATACAGTAAAGATAACGCTCGGTCCTAAGGGCAGAAACGTAGTTCTCGATAAGAAGTACGGCTCTCCCCTTATAACAAACGACGGCGTTACGATAGCAAAGGAAATCGAGCTTGACGATCCTATGGAAAACATGGGCGCACAGCTTGTTAAGGAAGTTGCAACAAAAACAAACGACGCAGCAGGCGACGGTACAACAACCGCCACACTTCTTGCGCAGGCATTTATTCGTGAAGGTATGAAGAACGTTGCAGCAGGCGCTAACCCAATAATCATCCGCAAGGGTATAAAGAAAGCAGTTGACGCGGCTGTTGAAGGACTTGTTGCAAACTCCAAGAAGGTTAACGGCAGCGCAGACATCGCAAGAGTCGGCACGATCTCTGCTGGCGACGAGGTTATCGGTCAGCTTATCGCAGACGCTATGGATAAGGTTACTGCAGACGGCGTTATAACAGTTGAAGAATCAAAGTCTGCTGAAACGTACAGCGAGGTTGTTGAAGGTATGCAGTTTGACCGCGGATACCTTTCCCCCTACATGGCAACAGATACAGATAAGATGGAAGCGGTTATCGACGACGCAAGAATTCTTATCACGGATAAGAAGATTTCAAACATTCAGGAGATCCTTCCCCTTCTTGAGCAGGTTGTTCAGAACGGCATGAAGCTTCTCATTATCGCTGAAGATGTTGAAGGCGAAGCACTTACAACTCTCGTGCTCAACAAGCTTCGCGGCACATTCACAGTTGTTGCAGTCAAGGCTCCCGGATTTGGCGACAGAAGAAAAGAAATGCTTCAGGATATCGCAGTACTCACAGGCGGCGAAGTAATTTCAAGCGACCTCGGACTTGAACTCAAGGACGCGCAGATCACACAGCTTGGCTATGCAAGACAGATCAAGGTTAACAAAGAAAATACAATAATTGTAGGCGGTGCCGGAGACTCTGCGGCTATCAAGGGCAGAATAGCACAGATCAAGGCAGGAATTGAAACCACAACAAGCGATTTCGACCGTGAAAAGCTTCAGGAAAGACTTGCAAAGCTTTCAGGCGGTGTTGCAGTTATCAAGGTTGGTGCGGCTACAGAAACAGAAATGAAGGAAAAGAAGCTTCGTATTGAAGACGCACTCAACGCAACACGTGCCGCTGTTGAAGAAGGTATCGTTGCAGGCGGCGGAACAGCTTACCTCAATGTTATTCCCAACGTAAAGGCAATACTCGACAAGGTTGAAGGCGACGAAAAGACGGGTGTTAACATCGTTCTCAAAGCACTTGAAGAGCCTATTCGCCAGATCGCAACAAACGCAGGTCTTGAAGCATCTGTTATAGTTGACAAGATTCTTTCAAAGGGTGAAATTGGATACGGCTTTGATGCATACAACGAAGAATATGTGGATATGCTTAAAGCAGGTATAGTGGATCCTACAAAGGTATCAAGAAGCGCACTCCAGAATGCGGCTTCCGTTGCAGCAACAGTTCTCACAACAGAAGCTGTTGTTGCAGACAAGAAAGAAGAAAACCCTGCAGCTGCTCCTGCGGCAGGCATGGGCGGTATGGGCGGAATGTATTAATTTTGCCAATAATAAAGAACAGGGAGGCCAAAAGCCTCCCTGTTTTAAAGTAAGGAATTGAAAATAATGGTAATAGATATTCATACGCACGCGTTTCCCGATGCGATTGCGAGCAGAACGATCGAGTTTTTAAAAGAAAAAATGTATAATAACAGCGGCGTAGAGGTCAAAAACAGTACCGATGGTACAGTCAGCGGACTTCTTGCATCTATGGAGCGATCGCACGTTGACAAAAGCATTATAATGCCTATTGCAACAAAGGTGTCACAAACGGAAACGATAAATAATTTTGCCGAAAGCCTCAAAAGCGAGAAGATTATCTCATTTGGAAGTGTTCATCCGCTTGATCCTGATGCTGATAAAATTCTTGAAGACCTTGCAGAGCGCAGTTTTCTTGGTATAAAGCTTCATCCCGAATTTCAGGATTTTTATATCGACTCACCCGAGGGTATCAGAATAATAAAGAAAGCCGAAAGTCTCGGCCTTTTTACACTCATACACGCAGGTGCGGACCTCGGATATCCTCCGCCCTATCACTGCACGGCAGACAGACTTTTGAAGCTTCTTGAACACATAAACGGCGAAAAGCTTATAGCGGCGCACCTTGGATGCTTTATGATGTGGGATGACGTTATAAAAAAAATAGCGGGGTTGCCGATATACATTGATACTGCGGCCGTTGGAACGTGTATTACACCCGATATTTACCGCGACATCATACGTGCGCACGGAGCAGACCGTGTGCTTTTCGGCTCAGACTCACCCTGGGAGGATCAGGCGCACGCGATAGATGTGCTTGATTCTACAGGTATCGAAAAAGACGGGCTTGACAAAATAAAATATAAAAATGCCCTAAGGCTATTCAATCTTTAGGGCGAATAAATCTCTCGTAAAATCAAATAATAAACTACATGATGAAACGAGGGTAAAACAGTAGCGTGAAGGTTTTAATTGTTGTTGATTATCAGAATGATTTTGTATGCGGTGCTCTTAAAGTGTACGGTGCCAGACTTCTTGATAACGGTATAGCTGAATATATCAGACAGTTTGACGGCAAGGTCTTTTATACGATAGATTGCCACGGGGACGAATTTGCCAAAAGCCGTGAGGCAAAATACGTTGCAGTTCACTGTAAAAGCGGCTCGTGGGGATGCGAAATATACGGAGACGTAAAAAATGCTCTTGCAGAAGTAAATGCAAAGCCGATTACAAAGTCCACATTTGCGCCCACGAAGTTAAAGCTTGGAGATGATATAGAACAGATAGAGCTTTGCGGACTGTTAACCGATATGTGCGTGCTCTCAACAGCAGTTGTTGCAGAAGCAAAATACCCAGATGCAAATATAAAAATAAACAGTAATTTATGTCTTGGTTCAAGTCCAAAGGCACACGAAAGCGCCCTGTCAATTATGCGCGGGCTTAATATGGAAATAACATAAAACACTCCTGCAGACAATAAAATCTGCAGGAGTGTTTTTACTCTATCCACCATTCGGGAGTTATATCTCCAAGCTTTACGATACGCCCCGTGGAATAATCAAGCATTATTTCAATATTATGATAATTACCTGCCATTATTTGCACCATAAGTTCACGGCAGGCACCACAAGGTGCACCGTTTGAGCCGTCGGGAAGAATACACAATACCTTGTCTATCTCCTGTTCTCCGTTTGTTATCATATTAAAAATTGCATTTCTTTCCGCACAAATACCAAGCGTAGAGCAAGTATCAATACATACTCCCGTATATATTTTTCCGGATTTTGAACAAACTGCGGCAGAAACCTCACCGCAAGTAACATATGCTGAAATTCTGCGTTCACTTAGTACTTCTCTGGCAGCATTATACATATCAGTCCATATTTTATCCATGACAATATCCTCATTAGTTATTGTTTATCACTCAAACAGCCTTATTTTCAAGATCCTTTCAAATTCAGCACCGGTCATGCGCTGAATGTCGTCAATTAAAGCTATATTCATCTCTTTTGCGCGCGCCCTCAGATACTCTATAGTACGCCTGTCAAGAGCATTTTCGAGATCTGTTGCAACAAGTATCTTCTTTGCGTATTTTATACCGAATCGGTCTGCAACCGAGGAAAGCTTATATAGCTCCTCCGAATCAAATTTACCATTTTTGCACGATATAAATATCGGTGTAATACCGCGCATCGCCATAACGTCGATCTCGTTTTCTGTTGACTGCCTGTTGTTCTTATTATAATACTCTGTTTTGTAATTTTCAGGACTCCATAGTATCGTAACGCCCGTTTTTACGTCGCAAAGCCCTCTGCCAAGGAATTTTCTGCAAGCAAGATAGACCTTTTGTTCAAGAAGATTTCCTGCTTTGTTTAGGCATGCTCTTACCTGAGCATTTTTATATTTGAAATTCAATAGTGTTCCGTCACGCTTTTCGCTGTAAGTAACAAGTCCGAGACGTCGTAATTCCTCAAGATATACACGTACCTTGTATTTCTTAAATATCTCAAGCTGCTCTTTGCCGCCCATTCGCTCGATGCCCGATACAGTTTGCGTGAATCTGTTCCATGTCTGTGGTGCTGAGCGCTTATGCATGTACCCTCTCGGACCTTTTGTTGAAAGTTGCCACATTATTTCAAGATCGTGCTCGAAATCGGGTGAATACTCAAATGCACCGGAGCCTGTATACTCAACGACCGCCCCACCGTGAAGTATAATATTTTCTTCAACAGTATTTTCAATTCTTACTTTATTTTTTAAAGGGCTGTACGATGAAGTATATTTTGTTGCATCTTTGCTTTCAACAACACTTTTATCTATAAACTGAGCGTATCCGTTAACGGGATTTATCCTGAAAAGCTTTACATTATCATGCCTCTCAAAAATCATGCCCGCCGCAGCTATCAGCATGTCGTCTCCGCCGGTAATGTCAATAACACACTCACCGCTGCCCACGACATCTTCGAGCTTGTTTATGGCATCATTAATGCTTCCCCTGATAACACGAACATAAGAATAACTTATATCGCCAAGTCCTTTTTTCGTCATATAGCTTTTTATAGACTTAAGTTCATTTTTTTCAAAAAGCTCCGGCTTTTCGGATGCGAAATATACTATTTCATCAGGCGCAAAGCATACACCTCCGAAAATATTCTCGATCGGTGTTTTACATAAAAACTCAATTATTTTCATACAGCCTGCCCCCTTGGTTTACTCATGTAGCTAAAATACTTATTTAATAACTGTGTATCCTTCGTTTTCAATAGAGGCAATTATAACAGTATCAGCAACCTCTTTATCAAGCGTCACAACGGCAAGACCGCTTTCATGACTCACGTCTGCCGCAGATACGCCGTCTATTGCCTCAAGCACCTTTTTAACCCTGCCCGAGCAGTGCGTACACATCATACCTTCAATCCTGAAAGTCTTTTTCATCTTTTTTATCTCCTTTTGAACTTTAATATGTTCTTCTTTTCCAAACAAATTCAGCCTGAGCGTATTGGTTACAACACAAAAGCTTGAAAGGCTCATTGCCGCCGCACCGAGCATCGGACTTAGTGTTATTCCAAAGGGTATAAGCGCACCTGCCGCAACGGGCATACCTATTGTATTATATATAAATGCCCAGAATAAATTCTGCCTTATATTTGAAAGCGTCTTGCGGCTGAGCTTTATTGCGTCTGCAACACCCATAAGACCGTTTTTCATCAGAACCACATCTGCCGCGTCTATCGCAATATCGGTACCTGCTCCTATCGCCATACCTATATCCGCAGATGTCAGCGCAGGTGCGTCGTTGATACCGTCGCCAACCATAAGAAGTACGCCGTCTTCTTTAAGCTGTCTTATAACACTTTCCTTGCCGTCAGGCAAAACTCCTGCAACAACTTTGTCAATACCTACAGAGCTTGCAACCGCCTTGGCCGTATTTTCATTGTCACCCGTGAGCATAACGACACCAAGCCCCATATCGCGCAAAATCCTTATTGCTTCAGCGCTGTCCTCTTTCACGGTATCGGCAACCGCTATCATGCCGATATAACTGCCGCCGTATGCAAACAGGATCGGGGTTTTACCCTCACACGAAAGTGTTTCTGCACTTTCTCTTACTTCGCTGTCAAGCTCTGTTATATCGCCTATAAACTTAAAGCTTCCGCCGTAAAGCTCCTTACCGTTATATCTACCAACAAGTCCTCTGCCGGACAGCGACTTGAAAGAATCGATAATAAGTTCATTTGCAAAGCGATTTTCGCAATAGTCACATATAGCGTGAGCAAGAGGATGCTCGCTTCTCTTCTCAATAGAATAAGCAAGCTCTAAAAAATCTTTTTCACTGATATTTTCGCCCGTTACTATATCGGTCACACAGGGTTTCCCGCTTGTAACCGTGCCTGTTTTGTCAAGCACAACGGTTTTAACCTTTCCGGTAGCTTCAAGCGACTCCGCAGTTTTAAATAATATCCCTCTCTTGGCGCCAACCCCGCTTGCTACCATAATGGCAACGGGCGTAGCAAGCCCGAGAGCACACGGGCAGCTTATAACAAGCACCGATATGCCTCGTGCAAGAGAGTAGCCGACACCTTCACCTAAAACAAGCCAAACTGCCGTTGTTACAATTGCAACAGCTATAACAACGGGAACAAAAACACCCGATACCCTGTCGGCAATTTTGGCGATAGGCGCTTTAGTTGCAGACGCGCCCTCTACCATTTTAATTATTTTTGAAAGCGCAGTATCTTCTCCAACGCTAGTTGCGCGGCACTTGATAAATCCCGAATAATTGAGCGTTGCTGATGAAACCTTGTCGCCCACGGATTTGTCAACGGGTATAAACTCACCTGTTAGTGCAGATTCGTCAAGTGCGCTCTCACCCTCGATAATAACACCGTCAACGGGAATGCTCTCGCCCGGTCTGACAACGAAAGTGTCACCGACTGTAATGTCTGACACAGATACGATTACTTCCCGGCCATCTCTTATGACAGTCGCATTCTCCGGAGCAAGCTTCATAAGCGAGCGTATAGCATCAGTCGTTCTCCCTTTTGATTTTGCTTCAAGCATCTTACCAAGAGTTATAAGCGTAAGTATCATTGCGGCTGACTCAAAATAAAGCTCGTGCATGTATCCCATAGCCGTAATACTGTCACCCTCAGACAAGGCTGATGTCATAGCATAGAGCGCATACGTACTGTAAACAAACGCCGCTGATGCGCCAAGCGCAACAAGGCTGTCCATATTAGGTGCTCTGTTCCACAATGCCTTAAAACCGCTTATAAAGAATTTCTGGTTTATTACCATTATAATAACTGTCAGAAGAAGTTGTATAAGACCAAGGCCAACGTGGTTTTCGGCAAACACCCTAGGAAGCGTCCATCCCCACATCATGTGGCCCATTGAAATATACATAAGAATGGCAAGAAAAACAAGGGATGAAACAAGCCTTTTTAAAAGTAACGGAGTTTCTTTGTCTGCAAGCACGTCCCTATCAACCACCGAAGACTTTTTTTCTCCTTTTACCGATGCAGTATATCCTGCATCCACAACCGCCTTTATTATGTTTTCGTCAGCTTCACACCCACTTACAATCATAGTATTTGTAAGTAAATTAACCGAGCACGACTCAACGCCCTCAAGCTTTGATACCGCTCTCTCAACTCTTGCACTGCAAGCGGCACAGTTCATACCGCCAATATTGTAATTTCTCAAAACCTTCTCCTTTAAGTCAGACAGTTTTCGGTAAAGCCGTGGATATATCCTCAGCAAAGCCTATATATCCTATAATTTCAGGCTCTAGTGTATGATTTTTTACATCATAATTTACAATCGAAACTGATGCGTTTGGTACCCAGTTCACATCATTCATTCTCTCATAAGGTATGCCTTGCCACTCGCAGCAAAGTGAGCGTATCGGCGTTCCGTGGAAAGTAACAAGCACAGTTTTACCGTCGTTTTCAGCTGCAATTTTCCATACAGTATCGCGAACCCTGACAGTCATTTCCTGAACGCTTTCGCCGCCATCGGTTTTCGCCTCCCATAAATTATGCATCCATATTTCGTATTCTTCAGGATAGTGTTTCGGCAGATCTTCAAACAAAAGGCCTTCCCATTTGCCCATATACATTTCTCTGAGTCCTTTGTCACACACAGGCTCAATGCCGTGTTCTGCTGCTATGATCTTTCCCGTTTCATACGCGCGCACAAGATCGCTTGAATATGCCGCATCTATTTTTTCGCCTTTAAGATAAGCGGCTGTTCTTTTCGCCTGCTCTCGTCCGAGATCTGTGAGAGGCCCGTCTGTATGCCCAAAATAGCGTTTTTCAAGATTGCCGGTACTCTCACCGTGGCGAACAAAAATTATCCTCGTCATAGCTTTTCCTCTATTTATATATTACTATTTTTTATGGTATCACAAATAAATAAAAATTACAACAAACAATGTGTAAAATTTCACAGATTATAAAAAATCCCAAGACGGTTACGTCTTGGGATTTTGTGTTTATACAGTGTGGATCTTGTTTTCGGAATCAGCGTTTTCGCCGTCAATGCCGTACTTCTGGTTCTTTCTGTATTCAAAGAACTTTTCAGCTACCTGCTCAAAGAGCGCGTAAGAGAGAACGTCCTCTTCCTGCTCCATATAGGGTGCTACCTTTTCGCGCAGAGTATCAAGCTCAGGCTTGATATTGTCTGCAGGACGGCAGGTGATAGGCTTGTCGTCGCCAATGATCTTCTTTACAAATTCAGGCTTGATCTCAACAGGGCACTTACCGTATTCACCCTTGATGATTCCCTTGAATTCCTTTGTTACAGTCTTATAACGCTCGCCCATAAGCACGTTGAATACAGCCTGCGTACCAACTATCTGTGAGGAGGGTGTTACAAGCGGAGGGAATCCTGCGTCTTCTCTTACCTTCGGCACTTCTGCAAGAACCTCGGGAAGAAGCTCGCTCTTGCCTGCCTGCTTGAGCTGGGAAACAAGGTTTGAGAGCATTCCGCCGGGTACCTGGTAAAGAAGCGCGTTAACGTCAACCTTAAGTACCTTCGGATCAAGAAGACCTTCCTTGATGTATCTGTCGCGGAGAGGCTCAAAGTGCTTTGATACCTCGTCAAGCTTTGCAAGGTCGAGTCCTGTGTCGTACTCTGTTCCTGCAAGAGAAGCAACGATAGGCTCTGTCGGAGGCTGAGATGTACCGAGTGCGAGAGGCGAAATTGCTGTGTCAACTATGTCAACGCCTGCTTCAACAGCCTTGAGTATAGTCATTGAAGCAACACCGGCTGTGTAGTGCGTATGGAGCTGGATCGGAAGCTTTGTGTTCTTTTTAAGAGCAGTAACGAGGTCGTATGCCTCATAAGGCTTTAAGAGTCCTGCCATATCCTTGATGCATATGGAGTCTGCACCCATAGACTCAAGCTGCTTTGCATAATTTGCAAAATATTCATTATTGTGTACGGGGCTTGTTGTGTAACAGATAGCCGCCTGTACGTGACCGCCCTCTTTCTTCGTTGCCTTTATAGCAGTTTCGAGGTTACGGGGGTCATTGAGCGCGTCGAATATTCTGAGAATGTCAATACCGTTTGCTATTGACTTCTGTACGAAATATTCAACAACGTCATCTGCGTAGTGTCTGTATCCGAGGATATTCTGTCCTCTGAAAAGCATCTGAAGCTTTGTGTTTTTAACGTGAGCGCGGATAGTGCGAAGTCTTTCCCAGGGGTCTTCGTTTAAGAAACGCAGGCACGCGTCAAACGTAGCACCGCCCCATGCTTCAAGTGAATGATATCCGACTTTATCAAGAGCTTCGAGAGCAGGCAGCATCTCTTCAGTTGTCATTCTTGTTGCAACGAGAGACTGGTGCGAGTCACGAAGGACAGTTTCGGTAATTTTTACCTTAGCCATTCTATTTTACCTCCAATTTATATTATGCGTATGTACTGAGGAATACGCCTGCCGCAACGGCAGAACCGATAACACCTGCAACGTTAGGTCCCATAGCGTGCATGAGAAGGAAGTTTGCAGGATTTGCCTTCTGTCCCTCAACCTGCGAAACACGTGCCGCCATAGGAACGGCTGAAACGCCTGCCGAACCGATAAGGGGATTTATCTTTCCGCCTGTTAAGAAGCACATAAGCTTTGCAAAGAGAAGTCCGCCACAAGTTGATATTGCAAATGCAACGAGACCAAGTATGATAATAAGAAGTGTCTTTGCACTAAGGAAGTTTGATGCGTTTGCTGTTGCGCCAACAGACACTCCAAGGAATATCGTTACAATATTGATAAGCTCATTCTGAGCCGTCTTTGAAAGTCTTTCTGTAACTCCGCTTACGTTGAAGAGGTTACCAAGCATCAAAAATCCTACGAGAGGTGCCGCATCGGGTACGATAAAGGTTACAACGATTGCAACGAGTATCGGGAATATTACCTTTTCAACCTGCGAAACAGGGCGAAGCTCCTTCATTACGATCGAACGCTCTTTTTTTGTTGTGAGCATTCTCATAAAGGGAGGCTGAATAATCGGGATAAGCGCCATATATGAGTATGCCGCAATCGCAATACCACCGAGTAGAGCGGGAGCAAGCGTTTTTGTAACAAGTATTGCAGTCGGTCCGTCAGCACCTCCGATAATACCGATCGATGCCGCTTCAAGAGGATTGAACTGTCCCGAAAGAAGCGCACCTGAGAATGCAACGAATACGCCAAGCTGTGCAGCTGCACCTATAAGCAAGCTCTTGGGATTTGCAATAAGAGCTGTAAAGTCTGTCATAGCACCAACGCCAAGGAAAATAAGCGAAGGATACAGACCTGTCTTAACTCCTATGTAAAGAATGTCGATAAGACCGCCTCTGTTGAATACTTCCTTTATCATTGTGGATATTGGAATATGTCCGTCCACAAGCATCGCAGCGTAATCGTTTGGATAAGCTTCCATATAGTATTCATCAAAGAAATATTCCATATGGAAAACGTTAGCACCGGGTAAGTTTGCAAGCAGCATACCGAAAGCTATCGGTAAAAGAAGCAGCGGTTCAAACTTTTTAACAACCGCAAGATAGAAAAGCGATCCGATTATAACGTACATTATAAGCGTTTTTACTATTTCTATCGGTTCATTTTCAAGAAGCTTTGCAATACCCGTCGTATTTATAAAATTGAGTATTGATTCAAGCATTATTTTCTACCTCTCTTAGTTAAGAGTTATAAGAACGTCGCCTGAATTAACTGAAGCGCCCTTCTGTACGTTAACAGAAGCAACAGTGCCGTCGCAGGGTGCGGGAATGTCGTTTTCCATCTTCATAGCCTCAAGCACACAGAGAACTTCTCCGCTCTTTACCTGCTGGCCAACACTTACGTTTACCTTGAGTATATTGCCGGGCATAGGAGCGTTAACAGGTGTTGAGCCTGCGCTTCCCTGAACCTTGGGCGCTGCGGGTGCTGCGGGTGCCGCCTTGGGTGCTGCGGGAGCTGCTGCAGGAGCAACAGGAGCAACAGGAGCAACGGGAGCTGCTACTGTAGCGCCTGCGCCTACTTCTTCAACATCAACTTCATATGCCGTTCCGTTTACATAAACATTAAACTTTCTCATAATAATCTCCGTTCCACCGCTTTTATGCGGTTTTAATATTAGTGATACTTTTTATTATCTCGTGCCTGTTTTTCTGAAGGACACAACTCTGAAAGAGCTTGCAGGTCTGTCTAAAACCACAGCTATTGCCGCGCTTATTGCTGCAACGATCTCTTCATCAGAGCTCTGTGTCTGCACAACAGGTACAGATGCTGCAACCGGTGCTTTGGGTGCTTCAGCCTTTTTTTCCGCTTTCTTTGTCTTATTTGGCAAATCATAGAAGAAAAATCTGAATATTTCAAGAACGCCCCAAAGTATTGCAAGAACTGCAAATACTGTTCCCATACCAAGCAAAGATACTTGGATCGCTTCAGATGCACGGTCTGAGAAGCTCATCACGTCAGTCGCGCTTGCCGCTTCAAGCATTATAAAATTCATATTCATTATTTTTCCTTTCCTGGCTCTTATCAGTTCTTGTCGCTGAGCATTTCAAATGCAGCAGCAACTCTCACTCTGAGCTCATCGCAGGAAATAATATCGTCAATGTCACCGTTTCTGGCAGCCTCAACGGGAGATGCCATAGTTGCCTCCCACTCGGCTCTCTCTTCGTCTGTTACCTTGCCGCCCTTAACGAATGCTACCGCACTGTCAACAGGCATTACAGAAATCTTTGCATTGTCAACGGCATATGCAATATCAGCACCAAGGCTCTTTGAACCCATAAGTGTGAACGCCGCACCGTATGCGTTACCAAGTACAACAGTTACCTTTGCGTTATCACTTACACTATATCCATACGCAAGCTCTGCAAGTGCATCACTGTAAGGAGCCATCTCACTTTCAACACTTACGTCATAGCCTTCGGTATCAACAAGTGTGAGTACCGGAATATCAAAATTATCACAGAAAGCGATGTGCTTTGCCGCTTTCTTAGCAGCGTTTGCTGTGATTTTACCACCGTTTACAGCAGGAGCATTTGCAACAACACCAACAACCATACTGTTAAGTGTGATAAATCCTGTGAGGATTTCGGGAGCATACATGTCTGCTCTCTCACAGAAAATGCCCGAGTCGCTTACAGATGCGATTACGCTCTTCATATCATAACCGGCTGAAGCGATAACGGAAGATATTTCAGGAGTAAGACGGTTTATTTCATCTGCACTCATTGTGTAAACGGTACCGTCTGCGCAGTTCTGGGGAAGATAGCCGAGAAGCATCTTCGCCTTAGCATAAGCCTCTGCTTCATCTGCACACACATAATCAATGAGTCCGCAGTCTGCCGCACTCTTTATGCTGCCGAACTTCTTACCGTTTTCTTTCTTATTCATTATAAACGGCGGATTTATGTAGAATTCGCCGTTGTTTTCACACGCAAGTGTAAAATCAAACATTGATGCGATAGTTGCCATAGAGCCAGAGCATATTCCTGCTACTACTGCGATCTGAGGAATAATGCCGTTAGCCTTCGACACACAGTTCATGATCTTGCCATAACCCGAAAGCGCCGCAACACCCTCAAGTACGTATGCTCCTGCACTGTCAAATACGCCGATAACGGGCGCGCTGTTCTTGATAGCCATATCATAAAGAGCAGCTATCTTTTTTGCATGCATTTCGCCAACAGCACCCTTCATTCTTGAAAAGTCCTGTACGAACGCGAATACGAGTCTGCCGTCTATTGCACCATATCCGGTGATAGCGCCCTCAAATTCGCTTGATGTGTTTGAAAATTCGTTTGCCGCAGACTTGACGTACTTGCCGATTTCAACAAAAGTGCCTTCGTCAAAAATCGATGCAATACGCATAGCTCCGGTCATCCGTCCCTTGATGCCCATGTCAGCCGCTTCTGCTTGAAGCTTTTGTCTGAGCTGTTCGGCAGACGGTGTCTTTTTTTCGATGTTTGCCATGTATATCCTCCGAAAAATTATTTTTGCAGAACCGTTAAAAGTTGGCATTTTTCGTCATTTTGCCTTCGTTTACCATTCTACCCCATTGTAACTACATTATAAACCAAAGTCAAGTATTTTGCAATACCTTTTCCACATTTTATATTAAATTTTACGTAATTTTTATCGTTTTATTTAATAATATCAAAAAAATCAGAATGTTTACAGCAAATGTGAGTATTTTTAATTAAAAATTTGTCTAATAAATGCATAAAAGAAAAATAATAACTGTGAAAGGCAGGTATTTCCATGTTAAAAAGATCAAAACTTTGGGTATTAGCATCTCTGCTTCTTGCGTCCGTTGTTCTGCTCAGCTCATGCGGCAGTGCAGACATTGCGCGCGAATCAAACGCATCTGTTAAGTACCAGACAGCCGTTACCGAGTCTGTGGATTTTGCCGTAAGCGAGGACGCAGAAATGCTTTATGCCTCCGATGTATATTATGATGGCAAAGCAGAATCTGAGTCAGGGAATGTCATACTGGCTGCAACCTCAGACAGAAAAATAATTTATAGCTCATGGGCAAAAGTTCAAACCACCGAATACGAAAAAACAATATCTGCCCTCAAAAAGTTATGTTCAAAACACGGCGCGTATTTTGAATCCGCAGACAGCTACGGCAACCGCATTGATAAAACCGGCGGCAACAGATATTCAAACTTCACCATACGCATACCCGTTTCCGCCTACTCTCAATTTCTATCAGAGATAGAGGGCATCGGTACCATTGTATCAAGCGGTGAAAACAACCAAGACGTTACGGAATCATATTATGATACAGAAGCAAGGCTTTCTTCTGCAACGCTAAGAGAAGATAGAGTTCTTGTGCTCTTAGAGAATGCAGGAAGCCTTGACGACATACTTGCTCTCGAACGCGAGCTTTCCGATATACGCTATGAAATAGAAAGTCTTACGGTAGCCCTCAGAAAATATGATTCCCGCATAAGCTATGCAACGTATACACTTACAGTAAACGAAGTCGTAAAATACACAGATCCCATCGTCACCCCGAAGACATTCGGCGAAGAACTTGGGCAAAGCTTCAAATCAGGCTGGAAAAACTTCATATCAGCTTGGCAGGCATTCATCCTTTTCTTAACATATAACATCTTTAACTTAATAGCGTTGCTCATAATCGCAGCCGTTATTATTACAATAATTCTTGTCAAGAGAAAACCGAAAAAAGAAGCAAATAAAGAAATTTCAAAAGAATAACAAAAAGGCGTTTCACATAAGTGAAACGCCTTTTGATATTACATTATATTATATTATATTATATTATCCACCGTACGGAAGATTTTCATAACCGAGCCATCCTGCCCAATGTCTTGAAAGGATTATTCCGTCCTTAACAGAGAAAGCTCCGTCATTATCCACGTCTGCGTTAGGATTCTTGTAATCCTCATAGCCAAACCAGTTTGCAAGACGTCTTGAAATCTTTACAAGGTCAACAGCGTTAACAACGCCGTCAGAGTCAACGTCGCCGTATATGTCAGCTTCATTTCCGTATGGCATATACAAGTCATACATATTTCCATAAAGATCTTCCTCTGTATAATAGAAGATCGATCCTGATTCATATCCTGCCGCAGTCAATGTTGCTATATCTTCAGCATCATACATATATGTAGTTGCACCGTCCCACGGATCCAATTTACCGAACTTTGTTCCTTCTTCCATTATATAAATATTATCGTGGAAGTTATAAGTGTTCGAATGGATAAACCTTGCATTACCCAGGCTGGATGCTACAAACAGGCTTACGTTATTATACACGTCATTATTACTGAAGGTAGATCCCTCAGTCTGATGTGTTACATATGCGCCGTAGAAGACACCGCCGTGAGGGCCATCTCCCGGACGCTCATGCGACCAGCCATAACCCATAAAGCGATTATAATTATCATATATCTTCATGTTTGTAACAACCGCACCGGAGCCGCCGTTTGCATTAAGCCATACTTCCGGACCCGTGTTTGCAAATTCAGCAACATTATTTCTTATAACGAGGTCGTTAAACGTCTTCACGCCCGTGTGCTGGGCCGTCCACGCACAGTCGTATACCTGAGAAGCATAGTTGTACTGGATAACAAAATTATCGCAAGCTCCAAACGACTCAACCGCATTACCGTATCTTGCGTATTCAAGGCCGGTAACCGCCATTCCGTTGGCATTCTGTATACAACCGCCTATCCATTTGAATACGCAGTACTGTACAGTTACGTCCTTTACACTCTGACCCGAAACTCCGAAGCATGCTCCGAATATTTCAAGATTATCTATAAGAATATCGTGCGAATACTGATTAGTTTCAATTACAGAATCCGCTTGTTCAAAGGTTTTGACCTGAAGCGTTATAGCCGCATCATCATCAACAAGCTCTATTGATTCAAACACCGCTCCCGGATTACCGTATTCACTGTATACGTACAAAATCTCGTCAGCTGTATCATGCCAGAATTCAAGATTGCTGGAAAGGCTGTCAACACCTTCAAAAACGCCTGTTTCAGTTACATAGCTTTGAATTCCGTTGAATACAGATCCGTTATTTACACGGTTTCCGTCTGCCCCTTTCATAACATGGATTCCCCATGCTGCACCGTCGTTGAAAACAATAGCTCCAACATTGGTGTCAAGTCCGCCGACTTCTCCTAAGTATTTATAAACATGTGCCGTGTCTGTTAACTGCCAATTATCTGCGCCGGATGCATCTACAGAGCATATGAGTTTAGGCTTTGCACCACTGCCGTACGCTGAATACGTAACGCCATTCTGTGCTTTGAGCGTGCCCGTATATCTAAATTCATCTCCGCGCTTGAACATAACCGCATCACCATCGTTAAAACCTGCAAAATTGCTTACCTTAGAAATGGTCTTCCATGGCGTGCTCTCAGTTAAGCCGTCGTTGCTGTCGTCTCCCATGCTAGAGGAGACATAATAGGTTGTTCCGCTAACGCTAACATTAGTTGATGAGTTAACTATCGTATCAACAAGCGCATCCGTAGCATCCATATACTGTTTAATGATCTGATCGCTTGCTTGAATAAAATTGGATGTTGTTGCCGCGTCATCTGCCAATATAGATAATGGCATAACAACAAAAATGATAGTTAATAAAACCGATAATACTTTCTTCAATATTTTTAACCTCCTGAGAAATTATTTTGGTATCTCTATTATAGCACATCATTTTGAATACGGCAATATGTAATGTTTTATGAAAAAAACGCCATTTATTTATATAATTTGCACAATTGATCGATGTTCTTTCCGTTTTTGTTAGTGTAAATGCACAATTTTCAATAGTTAGTTAAGCAAAAAAAATCAGGGGATACCGTACAGGCATCCCCTGATTTTTCATATTAATTTAATATTATTTAGTATACGGAAGGTTCTTATATGATATCCAACCCGCCCAGTGTCTTGCAAGGATTATACCATCCTTGAGTGTAAATGTTCCGTCGCCGTCTACGTCAGCATTAGCATTCTTAACGTCTTCATACCCTGTCCAGTTAGCAAGACGTCTTGAAACCTTGATAAGGTCAACGGAATTAACAACACCGTCGCCGTCTACGTCGCCAAGAAGCGTTGCACTTCTTCCGTAAGGCATGTAAAGATCATACATGTTACCAAGAGGCGATGCTTCTGTGCAATAGAATACAGAACCTGTATCGCCCTTTGTCAGTACCGTAGCTATATCTTCAGCCGTGTACATATATACCTTAGCACCGGTCCACGGATCAAGCTTTCCGTATTTTGTTCCCTCTTCCATCATATATACGTTATCATGGAAGTTATAAACCTTAGGGGATATAAATCTCGTGTTACCGGTTGATGAAGAAGAGAAAAGAGTCACATTATTATATACATCATTATTTTCAAAGGTTGTGGGCGCTGCAGATCCTTCTGACGATGTATACATCCATCCGCCGTAGAATGCACCTCCGTGAGGGCCGTCACCGGGACGGTTGTGTGAGAAGCCATATCCCATGTATCTGTTATAGTTATCATATATCTTCATATTTGTAATAACTATATCGCCTGTCGAATTTCCGGTAGCATTCTGCCATACTTCAGGGCCTGTGTTTGCAAATTCCGCCACGTTTCCGCAGATAACGAGATCATTAAACACTCTGCAGCCAAGATGCTGAGCTGTCCATGCGCAGTCATACACCTGGGAAGCATAGTTGTATTGAATAACAAAATTATCACACGCGCCAAAAGATTCAACTGCATTTCCGTATCTTGCGTGAGAATAGTCAACCTCATCGCTCACCTTAGCGCCCTGAATACAACCGCCGATCCATCTGAATACGCAGTACTGAACCGTCACGTTCTTTACGCTCTGTCCGGATACGCCGAAGCATGCACCAAATATATCAATATTGTCTATGATAATGTCGTGAGCATAAGTCTTTTGGCCAATCACTTCGTCTGCTGTGCTGTAAGTCTTTGTTTCAAGAAGTATAGCCGCTTCATTGTCTACAAGCTCAATTTCTTCAAATAGCTCACCGGGATTACCCTTTGTGCTGTAAAGATACAGAACCTTGTTGTCGCAGTCGTGCCAGAACTCAAGATTTCCCTGAAGGCTGTTCACTCCTCTGAACGCTTCTCCTTCGGGAGTATCGTAAGCTTCTATACCGTTAAATACAGGTCCGTTATTGGTACGGTTTCCTTCCGCATCATCAGCAACGTGAATACCCCACGCTTCGCCGCCGTTAAATACTATACTTCCGATATTATCGGAAAGTCCGCCAACCTCACCGAGATATTTGTATACGTTAGGTGTACTTGTAAGTTCCCAACTGTCTGCACCCGATGCATCAAGCGAGCATATAAACAAAGGCTTGTCGCCGCTGCCGTATGCGGTATATGATACACCGCTTCTCGCTGTAAGTGAGCCGTCAAATCTCCACTCATCGCCACGCTTGAATTTTACAACGTCACCGGCCTTGAATCCCGTGTAGCTGTTTAGCTTTGATATCGTCTTCCAAGGTGCGTCCTCAGAAGTACCGCTGTTATTGTCATTACCTCTGCTTGAGGATACGTAATACGTTGTTGCGCCCTCTGCAGCATTGATGTTTGATGAAGAATCCACGATCATAGCGATCCTGTCTTCCGTTGCCTGCATGTACTGGTCTATTATCTCGTCGCCTGCTTCAATAAAGAAAGCTGTATCTGCAGCCGATACTGAAAGCGGAGCGATAATTAAAACCATTGCAAGCAATAATGCTAACATTTTTTTCATAACTTACCTCCGAAATTTTCCATACGCAATATATTATACCATAAGCATGTACTTTTTTCAATATGTCATTGTTTACGAAAAATCATATCAATCGTTGTACAAAAAAACCAACCGTATATTATTCGTTCAAAATAAAGGGAGATGACTTAACGAAAAAATCCGCACTGCAGGCTTTCGGTAACGACAGCGTATATAAAGCATCTGCGCGCTCGGAAAGTTCTGTATAATGCTTCGCCACACCGTCAAGCTTCTTTTTGTCCGCCGGTTTTGTTATTATCGGGATAGCAGACGCTTTTTTCATTCTTTTGAGCAGCCCCTGCCCCCGCTTATTTGCCGCAAGTACAGTCGTATACGGAACGGGCATCTTAAAATCTGACTCTTCAACACCAAGCATACATGAAATGATCGCCCGCCTAATTCTGGCGTCGGTATATTTTTTATTTGCCGCAAACTCAAAGAATTCATTGATATTTTTTGCTTTATTTGCAGCATCGCAAATCCTGTATTCAAGACCGGGGGAAATCTCCGCATACTGTGAAAGCTTATCCGGGTCGGCAAGCCTAAAAAATGAAAGAATCGCACCACCAATATTGTCAAGGTTGGCACCGAGCATCCCATTATTTGCTTTTTCTGTATATATATTTATGCATTCTTCCGGCACGTATCCTGAAATATCAGCGCCTGCTTTTATCAGCTCTCTCAAAAAAGTAGCGCTGACGAACTTACCCTGCCCGATCTCATCGTTATATGAGTCGCCTTCTCTTTTAACTGTATGAATATCAAGTGAAGCGCCCGTCTTTTTTATAGCCTTTATATATTCAAGCGCTAAAATATTGTTTGAGCTTGACGTTGCATCAGCAAATTCTTTTCCGTAAAGCAGCCTGCATGCCTCGTGGTGCAGATGCATATGACCAAATGCAGGGTTTTCTTTCTTAAGTTCCTGCGCTCTTTGCTTATATTCACGCGATGCAAGCTTGTCAGCCATCTCATTTAGCATCTTTGCGTCCCCACTCTCGCTTCCAAAGGAAAGCGTGTCGCAAACGCCTGTAGCACTTGCAATATAAACCCCTGCAGAAGCAAAATACTCTGCACTTCCATATGAAAACGGAAAAGGCAACTCAAGCACAAGGTCAGCACCCGCCAATACCCCCGCTTTTGCTCTTGAGTATTTGTCGAGCACCGCAGTGTCCCCTCTCTGCACAAAGTCTGATGACATTATCAAAACGGTGGCGCAGTCAGGAAAATCTTTTTTTATACACTCAAGATGATATTTATGACCAAGATGCATTGGATTATACTCACATAAAACGGCAACAGTTTTCATTTTTTTGTTATTTATCTCCGAAATTTTAAGTTTTCTCTTGATATTGTAAAAAAATAGTAGTATAATAAGAATGGTTTTTGCCGTTTCGGCATACTTTGTTACATTTATTATATCAATATAAACAGAAAAAATCAATAAGATCACGGAGGAAAATAAAATGAATGTACTCGTAGTAAACGCGGGAAGCTCCTCTCTCAAGTACCAGCTTTTTGATACAACAAGCGAAAAGGTTCTTGCTAAGGGTAACTGCGAAAGAATCGGAGACGGAGGACTTTTCACTCATAAGCTCCCCGATAATCCCGAACTCAACGTAAAGTGCGAGATCGATATTCCCAATCACACAGAAGCAACAAAGATAGTTGTTAAATATCTTACAGACCCCGTTCACGGCGTTATCAAGAGCATGGACGAAATTGAAGCAGTTGGTCACAGAATAGTGCACGGCGGTGCATTCTTAAAGGAAAGCGTGCTTGTTGACGACAGCGTTCTTGAAAAGCTCGAAGGCTGCCGCGACCTCGCTCCCCTTCACACAGCTGCTCACCTTATGGGTATTCACGGCTGTATTGAGGTTATGCCGAATACTCCTCAGATAGTTGTTATGGATACTGCATTCCATTCAACAATGCCCGCTGAAGCTTATACATATCCGCTTCCCAAGGATATGTGCGAAAAGTACCACATCCGCCGCTACGGCTTCCATGGTACGTCTCACAGATATGTATCGGGCAAAATGGCAGAGCTTCTTGACAAGCCTGTTGAAGATACAAAGATCATCACCTGCCACATCGGTAACGGCTCATCTATCACAGCAGTTAAGGGCGGCAAGGTAATTGATACAAGCATGGGCTTTACTCCTCTAGACGGATTCATGATGGGTACACGTTGCGGCTCTATCGACCCTGCAATCGTTCCCTTTATCATGGAAAAGGAAAACATGTCACCCGATGAAATGAATAACTTCATGAACAAGAAGTGCGGTTTCCTCGGTGTATCAGGAATTTCGGGCGACTGCCGCGAAATCGAAGACGGCTACTTCAAGAACGATCCCGTATGCGTTCATACATTCAAGCTTCTTGCATATCAGATCAAGAAGTTTATCGGCTCATATACAGCCGCAATGAACGGCCTTGATGCAATCGTATTCACAGCAGGTATCGGTGAAAACACACCTGTAATCAGAGAGCTTGTTTGTGCTGATATGGAATTCTTCGGAATCAAGCTTGACAAATCAAGCAACGATGCAGCTCATCACCAGGATGACAGTGTTATCATCTCAGCCGCTGACTCCAAGGTTAAGGTGTACGTAATCCCCACAAACGAAGAACTCGTTATCGCAAAGGATACAGAAGCAATCGCAGCAAAGCTCAAGTAATAAATAAAAAAGACGGCTGTCGGAGAAATTCTCCGGCAGCCTTTTTGTTTATAAATCAGTCGTCACATTCGCAGTCATCGCTCTTGTGTGAAAAGCATCTGCCGTAAAACGAAAGTAAGCGAACGAGTATAACCGCAACAGCACTCGCTATTATCGCTATCGTCTGTCCAACGCCCGAAAGTATAAGCAGTACGCAAAGCACGGCTCCAACAAGCGGGGCGAGAGCATAAAGTCTTTTAAATACGAGTACAGGCCTTTCAAAAGCAAGCAGGTCACGAAGTACACCGCCGCTGACACCTGCAACGATACCGACAAGAACAAGTAAGAAAATATTACCTGCAAAACCTGCGTTGAACGCGGCAACCACGCCCGTGGCGGTAAATATGCCAAGGCCTATGGCATCGGCAATAAGAAAGATTCTTTCAAATGCACAGTGATTGCACAAGACAACCCGACGAAGTAAAATAAAGGCTAATATTGCAACTGCAAGTGCTACTGCCGCATATATCGGATTTGTGAAGGCCACGGGCGGAGTAATACCGAGTATAATATCTCTGATAATACTGCCGCCAAGACCTGCTGCAAGTGCAAGTACGCTCACACCGAAAATGTCAAGTCTCTTTCTGAGTCCGAGCACTGCTCCCGAAAGCGCGAGCGCCGCCGTAGCAATAAGTTCAAGTATAAACAGTCCCATTTGGAACGCTCCTTATCTCAAAATTCAGGATAATTCCAAAACCGCCAACCTAAAGCTATTATTTACCGAGCGCCTTATTCTTTTCAAATGATGCGCATACTGCATTTATCATGGCTGCACGTGCACCGCTCGCTTCAAGCTCATGAACACCGACTATGGTAGAACCGCCCGGACTGCAAACCTCATCCTTGAGTTTTCCCGGATGCTTACCTGATTCTTTGAGTAACTTTGCCGTTCCAGCAAAAGTTTCTGCAGCATAAAGCATCGCCTTATCTCTCGGCAAACCGCATTGTACACCGCCGTCGGCCATGGCTTCTATAAGCATGGCAACAAAAGCAGGGCCGCAACCCGATACTGCGCTTGCCGCATCTATAAGCTTTTCACTTAGCTCGTCAAGCGTACCGGCAAATTTCATGATATTTTTAAAGTCTTCAAGCTCGTTTGTGTGAACGCGTCCGTTAGTGCAGTAAAGCACCATACCTGCGCCAACACCAACAGGCGTATTTGGCATTATCCTTATAACAGGATATTCACCTGACGCAAGCTCTGTGATTCTCTCGCTTGTAAGTCCTGCCGCCATAGAAACGAGGACAAACCTGTCTGTACGCGCCCTGAGTACGTCGCGCACAGAAGCGAGCGTTTCTGCCATCAGCTGAGGCTTAACACCGAGGAAAATAAATCGGCTTTCCTTAGCAATGCCTTCAGTCGTCTCAACACTGTATCCGTATTTATTTTTAAGTCTTTCTGTCTTTTCGCTGAAAAAATCAGCAGCTGCAAGCTTTGAGGAGTCAACAGCGCCTGCAACAGCATCAGCAATTGCGCCTCCCATATTACCGCAGCCTATAAATCCGCACTCATATTTCATAATAAACTCCATTCCGCCACATACGCGACAATATGTACTAAAATGATTATACAACGAATTTTTCTTTTTTTCAACACTTTTGTATTTTTTATTGGTAAGAGGAAGATAAGAGACGGCAAAAGAAAATCTTTTGCCGTCTTCATTATTATAAATCTATTCCATGAAATCTCAGTTGTTCATTTCAATAAATCTCTGCAACACTGTTGCAATTTCAGCTCTTGTAGCGTTGTCTTTGGGATTGAGAGTAGTTTCCGTCTTACCCTTGATAAGTCCACTGCCTACCACATACTGCATAGAAGCCACCGCATACTCTGAAACATCTTCAACATCATCATAGGAAAGAATATTTGTATTTTCTCCTACACTTACATCATATCCCTTATACTGAGCGTATCTGTACATTATAGCTGCAATCTGTTCACGGGTAATGTTAGCATCAGGTGCAAATTCGGTTTCACTCACACCGTTTACAATTCCGTTCTGCTTAGCCCAGATCACTGCACTTGCATAATATGCTCCCATATCAACGTCACTAAACGGAATGCTCTTGTTTACAGAAGGTTCGCCTGCGTTACGGTAAAGAACAGTTACAAGCATTGCTCTTGTAAGAGTATCGTTTGGAGCAAACTTATCTTCTGAAACACCGTTCATGAGCTTGTTCTCTGCTGCATACTGAACAGATGCATAGAACCAATCGCTTACATTTACGTCATCAAAAGGATTCTGCCATTCTGTTGTTTCGGGCTCCTTCTCGTCTTCCGACTTATCATCTTCAGGTTCTTTTTCAAGTTCAGACCACTTTGCATACAACGTAGTGTTCTTTTTTATCTTAGTGTCAAAATCAAATTCTTCGGTAAGCTCAGGGTCAATAAACCAACCTTCAAATACATAGCCTTCCTTCACAGGAGCTTCAGGCTCATTTATACGACTTCCTCTCTTTACCATCTGATTGTCAATTTTGCTGCCTGAGTCAGTATTGAATCTGACAATAAAGTAGCTGCTGAGCGCACCGCCGCTTGATTCTCTTTCCTCAAATTTTGCAGTAAGCTCAATATCGTGCTCTGCAGTAAAGGTGTATCGTGACAAGCTTGAAACAAGCTCTTCGCCCTCATACCAGCCAACAAAATCGTATTTTCCTGATGCATTTGCATTTATGGTTACATCAGAGTTTTTCAAATAAACACCTGCACCTGAAAGTACACCGTTTTCACCGCTTAAAACAACCTTTACAAAAATGTCACGAGCCGCATTTGCCAAAGCAGTATCAGACACAAGAGTATAGTTTTCAGCACCCTCACCGGTAAGCGCAAGTTTTTCTACTCTGACCGTTGCAATTCCTGCATTTTCTTCAACTATCTCATATACTGCATCATCAAAGCTTATTTCTACTGCAGTATCTGCTGCAATCACTCCATCAAGCTCTGCTGTCTGACCCTCTATATCGACAGAAGCAATAGTTACAGGCTTTTTGCCCACATTAAGCTTCTGTGTTTTTACAAAGGGAGCATAATCATCATTTCCTGCCTGACGTACTGTTATAACAGTCTGTCCTGCTGCCTTTATTGTAACAGTTCCGTCTGCTGCAATTTCGGCTACATCCGTGTTACTGCTTTCAAAAGTAAACTCTGAAAGTCCGCTTGCCAAGTCGGGTGTTACACTTACAGCAAACGGCGCATCTCCATAAACCTTGTCGCTTATACCTGTAACAACTATGTCCTGTGGGGTTTTATTAACTATTTCAAATATCGCCTTGTTGTATGTAATATCATAATTGTTGTTTATTTTAAGTGTTCCGATTTTAATGTCATACTTGCCGACAGATTCACCGCTTGCTCTTACAAGACCTCCGGTGAAAGCATCCTCTCCTACAAGTTCTCCTGTATATATATAAGTAAGTGCTGGATCAGATGTGCCGACTTTCTTTGTTTTTGCATCAGCTGTGACAGTTATCTTAACCTTATTTACAGTAAGCTTCTGAGTCTTGGTGAAAGGAGCGTAGTCTTCGTTACCGGATTCGCGTACTGTAATGTTTGTTTCACCGGCAGCCTTTATTGTTACTGTTCCGTCTGCCGCAATTTCAGCAACAGCAGGATTGCTGCTTTCATAAGTAAACTGTGAAAGTCCACTTGTTAAGTCGGGTGTTACTGTAACTACAAAGCTTGTATCTCCATAAGTTTTCGAAGTAATTTCGGATACGGTTATATTCTGAGGAGTTTTATCAACAACAGAAAGCGTGCCTTTAGTGAAGTTAACAGAATAGTTTGCTCCTGCAGAAAGAGTACCCTTTGTTATGTCAAAGTTGCCAATCGTACTGCCATTTGCAGTAGTTGCAAGTTTTCCCGAGAAGGCATCACTACCGTAAAGTTTTCCGCTTGTAATTTTATAAGTAAGCTCAGGTATTAACTCGCCCTTGATTATAGTAATATCATCCGCTTTAACGGAAATCGGCGCAGGGGTAATGTTAGCCTTAAGCATAATAGGCTGTGTGAGTTTATAATTGTTCTTATCCGCACCGTCAAGCGTGAGCTGTGCAATATTTACTGCAATGTTGTTACCAACATTAGCACTTGCAAAATTACCGCTTGTCGGGAATCCGCCGCTTATGCTTACATCATCGCCGTCAACCTTGCCAACGAGTGTTCCGCCTGAAACGACAGCGCTGGTTGTAGAGTCATAAGTCTTGTTTGGAGCAGCAAGACCGCTAACACTGAGTGCCTTGGGTTTGATAATCAATGTCTTTGTTGCAGTCCAATCGTTAAATCCAGCTTTTTGAACTGTTGCAGTAATATTGTAAGTACCTGCATTTGTTGCTTTGTTCTCGGATGTATCATTGCTTGTATAAGTAACTGTTGCACCCGAAGGAACACCATTTACTATTATAGATTTTTCTGTTCCGTCATATGTGTAGGTTGCATTGTTAAATGAAAGTCCATCAAAAGATTTAGCATTTACTTTTACACTACCATTTGTTACCTTGTAGAGAAGCTCTTCTTCGTCAATATTCAAAGCTTCAACATTATCAATGGTAACACCATATGTCTTTGCTTCACAGTTCTCTTTAAGCTTAAATTTTAATGTTACTAATTTCCCATTTCCTACTTTGTTTGCAGAACCGGTATATACATTAAAGACAAAAGGAACTGCCGCAATATTACACTCCAAGTCTCCGGTAAATATGCTGCCTAATGTAGCCGATTCCAATGTCATTGCTGTATTATCATAGTTAACATTAAAGCCAACAATCGCAATACCCGGGTTGTTTGAAATACTAATATTTACTATTACTTCTGTTTCCCCGTATTCTACCTGCGTTTGGTCAACAATAATGTCCATTGGGACATTATTTGAAGTTGATGCTGCTACTGAAATTGATGATAAACACATAATCATAGCGAGCATTACACATAAAATCTTTTTCATAGGTTCGTCTTCCTTTCAAATTTTTATTTGCCTAAAACCACATCAAAGCCTGAAAAATACTTTGCAAGTCTTAACAAATCAGTTCTTGTTACTGCACCGTCACCCGTTACATCTGAGGCTGTCATATCCATTTCCACATCAAAACCCGAAAAGCTTTTTGCAAGCCGAAGCAGGTCAGAACGTGTTACTTGTCCATCACCGTTTACATCACCGGGTAATGTATCAATGACGTCAATTTTTCCATTTTCAATATTGAAGGTTACAACTTCTTCGTTTATATTTATAAACTCTGTATTGGAAACTGTTATTGGATAATCGCCTTCGAAGCATTCCTGTTTGATCGCAAATTTCAGAATCAGCAATGTTCCGTTGTTCGCTTTGTCCTCGGTATCATACACATTGAATACATAGGGGACATTTTCGATGTTACATTCAAGTTCTCCTATGAAAACATCACCCAATGTTGCAGATATTAATGTCATTGCACTGTTATCATAATTTACGTCAAATCCGGCAAGCGCTATTCCGGGGTTGTTAGAAATATTTATGTAAATTTCAACCTCGCTGCCAATAACTGCTTTTTTATTATTTACAGTCAATTGCGGTTCTGCCCATACTGCATATAATGTTGTGTCATTATCATCAGTGAACGTATCTCCGGGTAAATATACTACTTCTCCGGCCAATGTTAAGCTCCAACCAAGAAAAGTGCAGTGCTTTTTTGTGGGGGTGTCCCTTGTAAGCGAAATTGGCGTGCCAAAACCTTTATTTTGTTTTGCAGGTGCTGTGTCGCCACCATTAGCATCAAAAGTAATAGTATAAATCACATCATCCATTGCCTCAAATACATATCCTTGCGTTGATGCATAGGTTTCCGCTGAACTGCCAATTAAGCCATATATTTTCAATCCTGAAGTATTAAATGCAGTTCCAACTATTTGAGTATTTGCTGACGTCACTGTCACCTCTGTCAAACTTTTGCATCCCGAAAAAGCTTTTGCTTTTATTGCAACAACTGATGCCGGAATTGTCACTGTATTAAAGGCACAACCGCTAAATGTTCCTTCTTCAATCATTTCGAGATTATCAGGAATATCAATACTTTTTAAAGAACAATCGCTAAATGCGTATGCCCCGATTGTCAAAAGGCTGTTCGGAAGGTTAATTTTGGTTAGACGTGCACAATCTCTAAACGCATATCCACCTATGCTGGTAATGTTTTCGTGCAAAACTACACTTTCTAAATTACTACAACAATAAAACGCATAGTCTTTTATCTCGGTTATTTCGTCAGGAATTATAATTTCACTCATTGATTCACCATTCAAATAAAGTATACTATCGTAACCGTATAATGGATTTGAACACTCGTTTTCAAAATCAATTTCGCACCACGCCTTAAGATCGGTTATATATACATTTGTCCAGTTATAATTCCCAAAAGCATCGCTGCCAATTTCTTTTACTCCGTTACCTAAATATATAGTTCTTAACATATTGCAGCAATAAAAGGCACACTGCCCAATTGATATTACACTATCAGGAATGCTTACTTCTTTTATTCCTTTACAATACTCAAAGGCACTACCATCAATCGAAATAACCTTATCGGGAATATTTATTTTTGTCAAATTATTGCAACGGTAAAATGTACATTCCTCAATTTTAGACAATTCGTTTGGTAAAGTAATATTTGTTAAATTCGTACACCCATAAAAAGCATATTCACCGATAGTTGAAACGTTATCTCTTATATTTACTCCTATCAATCCTGTACATTGATAAAATGCTCTATCGCCGATTTTTTTCAGACCGTTTGGCAACGTAACACTAATTAGATTTGTTTTATTTGCAAAAGCACCCGCCAAAATTTCTGTTATGGTGGCATCTTTTACTTTTTCGGGAATTGTCAGAGAAGTAAGCGTATCACTTGTCAAACCTACAACTACAGCAGTTGAATCATCTTTAATTAAGTACTCTATATTATTTTCAACCACAAATTCCTTGCAGTTAAAATACTTGTTATTAAAGTAATCTCCGCACCCAATCTTATTCCAGTCAGTTTCACTACCTTCATACACAAGATTTAATATACTAGGGTTTCTATATGGAAATGCATTATTATATACAGTCTGAACTGATTTGGGGATTACGATCAAGTTCAAATTATTGCAGTCATAAAAAGTATATCTTTCAATAGTCTTGACACCCTCAGGAATAACAACAGATTGTAATTTTCTACATCCTTGGAAAGCGTTTCTGCCAATATCATTAACACTATCAGGTATAGTCACCTTTTGTGCAGATATACAATAATAGAAAGCATTTTCCCCAATAGATGTAATGCCATTTTCTATAACAATAGCTTCGATTTCTTCATCATAGTTTGACCAACCGGCACCGTGGGGTGCAAAATCATACACATCACCACTACCGGATATGGTAAGAGTTTTGGTTTTCTTATCATACGACCATACTGCATTATCACCACAACTCATATCTTTTTCTGATATTGCAATATTAGCAGTAATATCTTCGCCGTAATCAAACAGTTTTATATCAAGATAATTTGCCAATTCACTTTCTGTTGATAGTTTTGAAGTAAACTGAGTTGTACCATCTTCTTTGACATACCCCGTTTTATCTATAATCTCATTTGAAGAAGTTTCATAAAAGATTACATATTCAGAATATTTAGTACTACTTTGGTAACTTCCTGCATCAAAAAAGTAGGTTTTACTCTTTTCACCTTCTGAAAAATCTACGGTTGCAACCGTATATTGACTTCCGGCGTCGTAATAATAGGCACTTGTTCCATATAAGTTACGATAAACGGTTCTTGTCTCTTCCAATATCAACGAAATATTGAGACCACCTTCAGGCGCTCCAGACGGTAGTGTTATAGTTCCTGACAGAGTCCCATTACCGGAAGATCTCACTGTATAGGTTAAATCAAACGAATCTTCATATGTAACATCGGCACCACTACCTCGCGATGAATATGTTTCTGTGTCGCTTGAAATGTCTGCCTCTGTGTCTTCTGTGAATTCGGTAGTATCCTCCTCAGTTGACGTATCTGTTTCTGTGTCTTCTACAGATTCGGTAGTATCCGTGTCATCTGCTTCATCAACTAAATCCGTATTACTTTCTTTCTCAACCGAACTTATATTGGGATTTTCATACTCATCTTTGTTTTCAGTTTTACTGTTCTCTTCAACAATTTCGTATGTATCTGTATTCAGCTTTGTAAGTATAATTACACGCTCATCAATCTTGTGCTCGTATTCATAATCAATAAGCTCACACAAAAAACCTATTTCTATTAATGGTACATCAGCGACTGTGAAATATGGCTGACAATCAACAGGTTCTTCATCGATGTAGTAGTGTGTAGCATTGTGCATAAGCATAATGCTACTATCATTGACGAAAATTTCGAATGAATCCAAATCCTCATCATGTTCATACTTGATATCAACAGCATCCAATATTTCTTTGGCACTGAGCATAAGTCCCATTTCATTCTGCTCTGGTTCTCTTAACAACTCTATCGCAGTCTCGTTTACTACAAGAGAGTAGGGCGTCATAGTGCCTTCAGCAAATATTGGAGTGAGATTTACGGATATCATACAGATTACTGTTAGTATTGACACCAACATTTTCATTTTCTTGATTATTCTCAAATCACTCCACCTCTTTTCGTTCTTTTTGCCTTTGATTCATTATTCTATCCAACAGTTCGTCTCTGTCATAAACCTTTAAGTCAAATCTGATTTCCCCCATTTCTTCTAGTAAAGCATTTCTTTTTTCTTCGTTAATAATACTTCTTTCAAACGCTCTGTTTATGAAGTTCTTAACCGTTTGATGTGTCCCTTCATAACGAGGACGCATATTGATATATGTTAAACAGAATTGTTTTAGATTTTTCTCATTCATATTGTAATAAACATAAGCTTCGTATGGCACAGGATCCGCCGGGGATAACACCCGTGCTTTGTCAATTCTGCTTTTAACTTCTGGTATCTCGCCGGAAGTTTTTTCTATAAGTGAAGCAATATTTAACTGCAAGATGCTATCTCTTGGGCAAAGCCATTCCAGTGTATTTGATTTTTCAAGTGCTTCGTCATACGCTTCTTCTAAACACGCTTTTTCAAATGATGCTCTGACTCGGTATTCTGTTACCATATAAACACAACTCAAGCATATGCAACTTACAATAATAATACTAAACGGTAACTTAATCCTTCTATGCTCATCCATTTTATTATTTTCAAAAGCTTCTTTCCCGCAAACTACACCAAGAACTATTAACATCGTTCCGAATGACAAATCAAAATCAATAAACGAGTGACTAAGAAGCAATAATAAGATAATAGCCAATTCATCGTTCTTCTTTTTGACAGACACCCATAAACTTTTACATATTAACCCTATCAATAGAAATGTGAATACTATTCCGTTTTCAAATGCAAACTGTAAAATGCTATTATGCATATACAAGACATTATATCCGGCGCTTTGGAAAGAATATTTTAAAACGCGCCAACTGCCCGGTCCACTACCTATTATAATATTTTTAAGTAGCGTTTCTAAAGAATCCGCCATATAGGTAATACGCTGTGAAAATGTTGTAAATAAATAGGGCTTTACAACCAAGAGAACTATTCCTGCCACAATACCTGTGATCAAAAAACAAACCCATACTATAATGGCGTTTTTTTCTGTTTTAATAATTCTCACATTAGCGCCAAGTATTATACAAACGATCGCAACGATAAATGAAATAAAGTATATTCTTTTTTCAACAAGCAATATTATTGGAATAATAAAAATCAAACTCCAAATAATGCTATTTACATAAAAACAAGATATTTCTTTATTTCTATATATGTAAAACAAACCCAAGACAAAAAACATCGGTATCAATGCCTTTGACATTGTAAGCAGCATTGCAATAAGAATTACCATCTCGGCATACAAATGAAACGATTTTTGTGTTGTTTGATACACCTTTAAGCCAGAGTAATACCCCATCGCAAAAAAACACGCTGTCGTATTTGCATATTTAAAAAATGACTGCAAACGAATTTGTCCAAAATCATTTAATAAGTACTCTCCCGGTTCAAACAATCCGCAATATACTATGATTCCAAACAAAGCACATACAACAGATGATATATAAACTCCGTATGTAATTGTCTCCTTTTTATTGAGAATTGTTCCTGATAATAATGCTGCAATAAATAATACTATTTTTTCAATTTCATATACACCGGTCTGAAAATCACCTTTTGTATTATATAGGGATATTACAGATACCGCTAATATTAATAACGAATATATTGTTGCTGAACTCTTGATTTGCCTCAATTTTGAAATTAAGCATATCGCAATTAGCAGTATAGGTATAATGCAATGATACCAATATAACCCCCCGGTAAAAATGAGAGATAATAGCAACGCAACAGTCAGTATTATTTCATGATAATTGAATTTCTTATACTCGATATTTTTTATAAGATCATCCATCTCAAATTTTTATTTACCTAATTCAACATCAAAACCTGAAAAATACTTTGCAAGTCTTAACAAATCAGCTCTTGTTACTGCTCCGTCACCCGTTACATCTGCAGCCATCATATCCATTTCTACATCAAATCCCGAAAAGCTTTTTGCAAGTCTTAACAAATCAGCTCTCGTTACTGTACCATCACCTGTTAGATCTCCGGGAATAGAATCTGTAACCTCAACTGTTCCGTTAAATATGTCGAAAGATACATTGCTTTCATCTATATTAAGAGCTTCAAGGTCTGATAACGAGATAGTATAATCACCTCTTGAACAATCCGGTTTAATCTCAAATTGCAATGTCACCAAATTTCCGTTTTTCATTTTATTTTCGGAGCCGGAATATACATTAAAAACAAATGGTACGCTTGCAATATTACACTCAAGCTCTCCGCTAAATATTTCACCAAGTGTGGCAGATTTCAATGTCATAGCACTATTGTCATAATTAACATTAAATCCTAAGACTGCAATGCCCGGATTATTTTCAATATTTATTACTACATCTACCGTGTTTCCAACACAGCCTCTTGCATTATCAACTTTGATTACAGGAGCATTTTCATCTATAGCCGCATTCACCGCAACTACACAAGTCGCTGTTTTACTTCCATCTGCTGTTGTTGCCGTAATCGTAGCCGTTCCCGCCGCTTTTGCTGTTACAACACCGTTTGATACAGAAGCAACGCTCGGGTTTGATGAAGTCCACGAAACCGCTTTGTTTGTTGCATTACTCGGTAACACTGTCGCTGTGAGCGTTACTGTATCACCAACTGTTAATGTTGTAGAAGTTTTGTTAAGGGATACACCGGTCACGGGAATTACTTCAGGCTCATTTTGTGTCCAATGGGCGTACAATGTCTGATTTGAAGTAATTGTTACATTTGTCGAACTTGTAACTTTAGTACCTCCAGTTGCCGCCGTGTACCAACCGTCAAAGGTGTAACCCGAGCGAGTCGGTGTCGGGAGTGTGCCGTATGTGGAAGCGTATGTCACAGATTTACTTGCAGTTGATGTAGTTCCGCCGTTTGCATTGAATGTGACTGTATAGGCGCTTGGCTCGGATGTACTGTTTGTAAAATCACACGCCTTAGCAGCTTCTTCTGTTTCAAAGAAACCAAAGCCTGCTATGTAGCATACTGCATCTTCGTCTTCGTTGTATTCAAACATCTGGAGACGGAACTGACGGATTGTGTTTTCATCCCACATTGTGCCGTCTTCGAAGATGATATCACTGAGGTCAACGATTACTTCCTGCCATTCGCCGTTACCGTTAACGATGTCAAAGGTCTTGATAGCTGTCTTAAGGTTGGAAATGCCAAGGGGGGTAACGTCCTTTGAAACATAGAACTTTACATAGTCCATGGAGCTACCTGCTTCATTGTAAGCATACTTGATCTTAAGCCACTTGTATTTTGTAGCGTCAAGAGAAGGATTGTAGTAATCACTATCCCATTGATAATAGCTAAAATCCATTACAGGAGCGAGTATAGAGCTTTCAGGATCAATCGAAACTGCAACACAGTCTATACCATTATGCGTTGTTTCGGTAAAGTAAACACCACGGGAATGATCATACGTACCTGCAGGCGTTAATACGTTCGGCTGTACAAAAGCATTGTGGAACAATGTGCCTTCGTCGCCGGGGTACATAATATCATCAACCGTAAATACCGCCTTGCCGCCGGGCATAGGACCATTGTTTTCTGTTCCGGTATTTATTTCTGTCCAATTCGCATACAACGTCTGGTCTGATGTAATTGTTACATTAGTTGTATTTGTAATCTTCGTGCCGCCGGTTGCTGATGTATACCAACCGTCAAATGTGTAACCCGAACGAGTCGGTGTCGGAAGTGTGCCGTATGTCGAGTCATACGTTACGCTCTTGCTTGCGGTTGATACGCTGCCGTTGTTGGCATTGAATGCGACTGTATATGTGTTTGCCTGCCATACTGCGTAAAGTATTACTGATTTATTGGCAGAATATACTCCAGCAGCCTCGTATTCAATAGATCCTATGCTCGAAGTTGCCCAGCCTTTAAACGCATATCCCTCTCTTTTAGGTTTCACACTACTTAGCATAAGCACGTTGCCTATTCCTTGTCTCTGTACCGTCGTTGCTCCGCTTCCGCCGTTGGCATCAAACATGACAGTATATGTATTACTTTGGAATATTCTCTCATTCAAAGTATATTCCATTATAGTTCCATCTTCACATACATACAAATTAAGCATGTTGCACACCAAAGTTGCGGCTTGAGAATAGCTAATGTCCACAGTAACGGCAATTTTAGTTAAATCCTCAAGAAGCCCTATTTCACTTGCAACTTGATAATAAGGGAGCCAGTAATTAACACCTTCAACATTTTCAACGTTCCATGAATAACCGCTTGCATTGACCGCTAAAATTACAGCATCTCTTAAGTCAATATATTCTTCAGGATAATAATAATCTCCCGCATCATTTATAATATTTTGGTTATAACAATACTCAATAGCTCCTAAATGTTGCGTGCAATCTGAGTAAATTTTATGGCCATCTTGCCAATAATCAGTGTCTGTTATTCCGGTAATGCTCTTAGCAATAAGTAAAGTAAACTCTTCCTTGGTTATTTTATCTTCGCTTTGCACCGGGTTTGTTATAATGTTTAAATCCTCTAATATTTGGATCGTATCATTTCTCTCCCAATGAGCGTATAATATTTGATCAGACGTAATTGTTACAATAGTTGAACTTGTAATCTTTGTACCACCGCTTGCTGATGTATACCAACCGTCAAACGTGTAACCCGAGCGAGTCGGTGCCGGAAGTGTGCCGTATTGCGAAGCGTACGTCACCGTCTTGCTTGTGGGAGACACGCTACCGCCGTTGGCATTAAATGTAACAGTGTATGTATTGGCAGTCCACTTTGCATACAAAGTACAATCTTCCGTTTCTTCAAATACTGTGCTTGCAACAATGAGTGGATCTTCCGGATAATCAAACTGTAGTAAATACCAGCCGGCAAAAGTATAACCCTCTTTTGTCGGTGTCGGAAGTGTACCATATTTTTCACCATATATTACCGTCTTGCTCGTAGGCGATACACTACCGCCGTTGGCATCGAATGTGACGGTGCAGGTTTTATTTTCAGCATCAACCAACTTGAATTTTTGTGATGTTGACCCATTAACTGTCCATATTTGAACATTAGTACCATTATCATAATCGCCGTTAGATACGTCTAAATTATAACCGGTGACATTTCTTATATAGTAATAACCATCACCCGCATTGATAAATTGCCATTTCTGAGAATAACCACTATGTGCACTGTACTGATGCACATTCACGCCTTTTCCACCCGAAGTTTCTTCAATGTCAAGCATCTTTCCGGTATATACATTTTTTATACCGTAAAAATCACCATTTTTTATTAGTTCAAATTTCTGAGACTCTCCTCCGTGATATGTCCACAAATGAACATTCGTCATATTATCGGTAGAACCCTCTTCTATATCAAGCGCACTGCTCTCGTTGTTCAGTGCTGATTTTATATAATATGTACCTTCTGAGATTGTATTTATCGATGCTGAATCAGTTATAGAATAATCTGGAACACCAAAGTAATAATCACTGATTTTGCGTTCCTTTGAACAAACACAATTATTCCAGTTGCCCTCTATTGTGTAAAATTTAGTACCATCAACATAATACACGAGCCCTGTATGTGTAAATCCCATAGAACCATCATCTTTTGTATATGGAATAAAAAACAAATCTCCAGGTTTTGGAGTGTATGATTCACCAGAATAAGATTTTATATTAAAATAACTTGAATACGGAGAGGCTCCACCTGTTGTCTTAATGATAGATTCAGAAATACCCGCTTGTCTGGCACACCAGCTTATAAAATATGCACACCACTGTGAATAAGGCGTCCCAAAATAATCTCCATATTTTGTATATCCGTTGTTGCCTTCAGTGTATCCCAACTGAGTTTCTGCAACACCTACAATATCTATTCGTTGATTACCAGTATATTGATATGTATTTTCATAGGCTGCATTAATGTTTATCCCGAAAATAGGCATTATACTAAAAACTATAATTATTGATAGGACAATTGATATTATTTTTTTCATTTAATTCACACCTTTCTTTTGTTTTTGCATTTAGAAAAAACACCACAGTCTACTAACATAAAAATAAACCCGACAACTGTCGATATAGTGATAAAAAGCAGTATCATAACCGTTACTGGATCTAATTCAGGTAAAAAAATCATAATCAACGTACATATTAGTGCCGCCATAAAACATAATACTGCGATTATATATCTTTGCCGATTCATTTCATCAATATCGTGTTTGTTAATTTATCGCCAAGATTTTGAGCAATGTTTAACTCTTTACAATATGAACTATAATCGCTTCTTCCCCTTGCATAATCGATTTCTCGTATGTAAGGCATCAATGCCTGAAATTTTCTTTCAAAATCACTATCACCACAATTTGTCATATATGCATCACAAACGATATACAACGATGTATAGTATTCTTTTGTGTCACAAAAGAAATATACTGTCAATGATACCAAAACCGAAAGTACGGTAATTGCACCCTCTAAAGTTTTATCATTTTCGCTAAAAAGAGATATTGTCGGGAAAAGAAATAAGCATATAGTTGAAAGCTTTTGGCATACTTCTTTCCAATAAATATTCATCAAATAGTGTTCATACACTTTTTTAACCACAAACGATTTGCATTTAGGTGACATACCGAAAGTAGTAGGGCTTGTTGTCATATTCTCTCCTTTCTCGTGATACAACATAATCTGCATTATGTTGTGAAGATGATAAGGAAAGACCCTTTGTGCAATAAAAAAATCCACTAATAATCAAAATTAAACATACAAAACACAGGCCAATGAAAACACAGAAATACACATTGGTCGATATAGCTATGCCTAAAATTTCAAAAACAGCGAATTTATCAACAATTTTTCGCTCAAATCATTGACTTTGATTTATAATCATGGTATAATTAAGCATCGTTTGTGGATATATAATTCAAAATTATGTATTCATTTTTTCACTTCACAACATAATGCAGATTATGTTGTGAAGCACATCAAAAGTCCTAATTTTTCAATCTGCCTTTTATGCACCTCGCCCGACTCCATCGTATATATTCTCGTTGTATTTACACTTGAATGTCCGAGAATATCAGCAAGACGCACAATGTCTTTCTGAAGTGAATAGTATGTGCGTGCAAACAAATGTCGCAAATTGTGCGGAAACACTTTATCCTTTGAAACTCCGGCTTGTTCGCAGAGCTTTTTCATATCAGTCCAAATATTTGACCTGTCAAGCGGTTTTCCTGTTCGTGATACGAACACGGACCCGCTTTTTATTTTTTGCTCTTTTAAATACTTTGTCAAAGTCTTTCTCAGAACTTTAGGCAAAAATACCTGTCGGAGCTTGCCTTTACAGTTAATATGTGCAACTCCGCTTTTTACCGCCTCTGCCGTTATAAATCTAAGCTCCGACACACGTATTCCCGTTGAGCATATAGTCTGCATCAGCAAATACAGCCTTTCGTTTTTCTTCGAGCGTGCCGAGTCAAGCAATCTTTCATATTCGGCTTTTGTAAGCTCTTTTTCCTTTGTGGTAAATATCTGTTTTTGTATTTTAAGTGCTTTCACTCTACAGTCATACCATTCATTAAACACAAAAAAGCTATTTATAGATGATAAAACTGAATTTACACTTGCCGGTTTATAATTATCCACAAGATACGCCTTATATTCAAGTACGACGATTTTATCAACGTTTTTTTCGCCTAACCAACGGCAAAACGCTGTAATATCACGGATATACTTTTCAATTGTGTTATCACTTTTTTCTTCATTTAAAAGGTGATTTTTAAATTGTTTGATCAAATTGGCTGTGATTTTCTTCATAGTCAGTCTCCTTGCGTATAGTATTAAATCCTGTATAAATATTTTAACATTTATATTAGATTTGATACAACGCAAAAAGCGGATACCGCTTTCACGGTATCCGCTTTTCTTGTTCCTATCAGCAGCAGCCGCCGCAGCAGAACAGGATAAGAAGTGCTATAATTATTATCCAGATGCACTTATCGTCGAAGATGTTGCAAAGACAGTTGTTCATATTTGCTCCGTTTCTCCGCCGTAAGGAAACTTTCGAAACTGCCTCCGGCGGAAAAACAGTTCCACATAATGCTGCTATGTATGCAGCCGAGAGCGCGTTTTGCGCCTCTCTGTTATTATCTTATGCCAACTGTTTTTATTTGCTACTTGATTTTATTTAAGCTTCAGTTCATAACATTCAAGGAATTTGTCCGCATCCGACTTCCCTCTTGACGGTATATCGGCGCTTGCAGAGCAGTTTTTGCAAAACACCTTAACGTATCCGTTACACAGTGTATAATCGTATTCGGGACTGTCACAATTACACTTTATAGAATCAGTTTCGAGAAGGTCTCTTAATACAAAAATGACGGTATCAAGAACGTCGGTATCCTGAATTTCTTCGTCTTCTTCGTCCTCGTATTGCGGATGAAGCATCTCCTCTGCGTCTTCAACGCCGATGCTTTTATATATTTCGATAACCTCTTTTTCGTTATCGTCAAGCGCCTTGCTTACCTTATCCGCTTGCCCGATAAAGCATGAGTCCACGCCGGTATAGGTGCACGGATAAGTAAATAATTCTTTTTCAAAAAATGAATTTGCCGCAAGCGTGAATTTATGATCACTTCCGCACATTATGCACGGCGCGGTTATCGTATATTTATTTTCACGCGCACGGTCGATAACAAGCTCGCTTTCGCCGCATGTACATTTTAATTTCATTTTATTTCCCGTAAGAGAAAATATACCGACCACGCTCTTTATTCCCTGCCCGCATCTCGGGCAACGGTATGCGATACACGTCTGTTTCGGAGTAATTATCATAAAGGCTTTCCCATCTTTCTGTATTCGGACTAAGATTGTCTTTTTATTATAGCACTTAAAAAAATCAAAGTCAATGGAAAGAAGAATTTTTATCGTAACATTACAATATAACAAAATAATTTTAGTTTGTATAAATTGTTCTTGACAAGTTATGAAAGTAATGGTATAATTGTCGCATAAACATTTTTTAAACGCAATGATAAGGAAAAAGCGGTGATTAAACCTTTTTCAGAGAGTCGGCGGTTGCTGTGAGCCGATAAAGAAATTTCCGCGCAGTCGCCTTTGAGCGTTCAGTCTGAACGGCCTGTGCCAAATAGGATGAACGGGCCCGACCGTTATATCGGAAAGTGATTTTTGTCACGCAGAGTGGTTGCTGTGCAACAAGTAGAGTGGTACCGCAGAATTATATCGAAAGATCTGATCCTGTCTCTTATTTAAGAGGCAGGATTTTGTTTTTTTATACCCCTCTCACTCTGGAAAGGAATGTTAAATGGTTTTATCAGGTGCAGATATTATAGTAAGAACGCTTATCGAGCAGAAATGCGAGGTTGTGTTCGGCTATCCGGGCGGTCAGGTAATCAACATATATGACTCGCTTTACAAATATGAATCGGAAATAAAGCACGTGCTCTCGGCTCATGAACAGGGTGCGGCTCACGCGGCTGACGGATATGCGCGCGCCACGGGTAAGGTCGGCGTTGTAATGGCGACCTCGGGCCCCGGTGCAACAAATCTTGTAACGGGTATTGCAACCGCTTTTCTTGATTCTATACCGATGGTGGCGATAACCGGCAACGTGCCAAGCTCGCTTATAGGCACAGACAGCTTCCAGGAACTTGATATAACGGGTGTTACTCTTCCTATAACGAAGCATAACTTTTTTGTCGGAAGTATAGAAGAGCTTGCAGACACTATCAGAGAGGCGTTCAGGCTTGCCAAATCGGGAAGACCGGGTCCTGTACTCGTTGACGTACCCAAGGATATACAGATAGCAAAATGCGAATATACAGAAAAAGAACCTGTGTGTGCCGATAAGGCGGAGAGTGCAAAAGAGATTCGTATCAGAGATGCGGCTGAATGCATAAACGGTGCAAGTCGTCCGTTTATATACTTTGGCGGCGGACTTATCAGCGCTGATGCACAAAGTGAAATGCTTGAGCTTGCAGAGTTAATTGATGCTCCTATCGGATGCTCCATGATGGGTCTTTCCGCTATACCGACCGATCATCCGAGATTTCTCGGCATGCAGGGAATGCACGGCCATTTTGCTTCATCAATGGCGATGAGCAGGGCAGACCTCATAATAGCACTCGGTGTAAGATTCAACGACCGCGCCACAGGAAACCGCGAAAAATTCGCGCTTGGCTCAAAGGTCATTCATATAGACGTTGACGGAGCTGAGCTATCAAAGAATTTCAAAGACACGCACGGACTCAGAGGAGATCTAAAGAAAACACTCAAAGCGCTTCTGCCTCTTATAAAGAAGACCGAAAGGCCGGATTGGCAGGCTGAGATAGACAGCTTACGGGTGAAAGAAAACAAGGACGCCGACAAGCGCGACGGCATGACACCCTATTCGGTAATGGCCACGCTTAACTCACATCTTAGCGAAAACACCCCGGTTGCAACAGACGTCGGTCAGCATCAGATGTGGGCGGCACAATACATAAAATTCAGAAAGAATCGCAAATTTATTTCAAGCGGCGGTCTTGGTACCATGGGCTTCGGCCTTGGTGCGGCGATCGGAGCGCAAATGGGAAGCGGCGAGCACACCGTGCTTGTAACGGGCGACGGAAGTTTCGGCATGTGTTTAAACGAGCTTGCAACCGCAGTTACGTACAACACCCCTATCGTCATACTGCTTATGAATAACGGCGTGCTGGGCATGGTAAGACAATGGCAGACGTTATTCTTTAATAAGCATTATTCAAATACCGTGCTTAACAGAAAAACGGATTTTGTAAAGCTGGCAGAGGCTTTCGGTGCAAAGGCAGAGGCTGTTGATTCTCTTGAGTCACTTGACAATGCACTTGAAAAAGCGTTTAATTACAACGGACCGTACGTTATAGACTGCGCTGTCGATAAAGACGAACTCGTGCTCCCAATGCTTCCGCCCGGCGGCAGTATCAAGGATATAATAACAAAAATTAAAAATTAGGAGAAAGGATTAAGGATATGAACAGATACACAGTTGCCGTACTTGTTAAAAACCAGTCGGGTGTACTTAACAGGGTAACGAGCATGTTCAGACGCAGACAGTTTAATATCAGCGCCCTTACCGTTAGCGAAACCGAATCTCCGGATTTTTCGAGAATTACCGTGCTTTTTGACGGAGAAGAAAGCAAAAAAGAGCAGCTTGTCGATCAGCTCTACAAATTACCCGACGTTTGCTCGATAAAGCAGCTCGAAAACGAAAACTCGATAAACCGCGAGCTTCTTTTAATAAAGATGCAGAACACTCCCGATACAAGAAGCGACATTCACGATGCGGCAGAGGCGTTCGGCGCTAAGACCGTTGACTACACAAGAGATTGCGTTACGCTTCAGCTAACGGGTAACTCACGCAAGATAGACGATTTTATAAATCTTATGCGTGATTATATTATAGTTGAAATATGCCGTACAGGTATAGTTTCACTTGAAAAGGGTTCATCAACGCTCAGAAGCGAGCTTAATATTTAAAATAATTTGACTAATATAAAGAGAGGTATTTAAAATGGCAAACAGAATTTTTTACGAACAGGACTGTAATTTACAGAAGCTTGCAGACAAGACGGTTGCTATCATCGGCTACGGCTCGCAGGGTCACGCTCACGCATTAAACCTTAAGGAAAGCGGTGTTAACGTAATCGTTGGCCTTTACGAAGGCAGCCGCAGCTGGGCAAAAGCTGAAGCTCAGGGACTTAAGGTTATGACTTCCTTTGATGCTGCAAAGGCCGCTGACATTATCATGATCCTTATCAACGATGAAAAGCAAGCAAAGCTTTATAAGGAAAGCATCGAGCCCAACCTTACTGAAGGTAAGACACTTGCATTTGCACACGGCTTCAACATCCACTTCGGATGCATCAAGCCCCCAAAGAACGTAAACGTTATCATGGTTGCCCCCAAGGGCCCCGGCCACACTGTAAGAAGCGAGTATCAGGCCGGAAAGGGTGTTCCCTGCCTCGTTGCAGTTGAACAGGACGCAACGGGCGACGCTCTTGAAATCGGTCTTGCATACGCGCTCGGTATAGGCGGTGCAAGGGCAGGTGTTCTTGAAACAAACTTCCGCACAGAAACAGAAACAGACCTTTTCGGCGAGCAGGCAGTTCTCTGCGGCGGCGTTTGCGCTCTTATGCAGGCAGGCTTTGAAACTCTTGTTGAAGCAGGATACGACCCAAGAAACGCATACTTCGAGTGCATTCACGAAATGAAGCTTATCGTTGATCTCATCTACCAGAGCGGTTTTGCAGGCATGAGATATTCTATCTCCAACACAGCTGAGTACGGTGATTACATAACAGGTCCCAAGATCATCACAGAAGATACAAAGAAGGCTATGAAGAAAGTGCTCAAGGACATCCAGGACGGCACATTTGCAAAAGACTTCTTACTCGACATGTCAGACTCAGGCGCACAGGTACACTTCAATGCTATGCGTAAGATCGCAAGCGAGCATCCCAGCGAGGTTATCGGTGCTGATATCCGCAAGCTTTACAGCTGGAACGACGAAGAAAAGCTTATCAATAACTGATTTTATAACTTAGTGGGCTTTTATAAATTCTGAAATACCGTGCCTTTTGTGATTGCCCGACACAAAAGGCACACGTTTTTAATAAGAGAGGTAATCATGAAAAGTGATTCTTTGAAAAAGGGCGCTCAGAACGCGCCTCACCGCGCGCTTTATCACGCGCTCGGACTCACACAGGAAGAAATAGACAGACCGCTTGTCGGTATCGTCAGCTCGTATAACGAGATCGTTCCCGGTCACACGAATATAGACAAGGTAGTCGATGCAGTTCGTATCGGCGTTGCAATGGCCGGCGGCACTCCCATCGTATTCCCAGCTATCGCTGTTTGCGACGGTATAGCTATGGGACACACGGGTATGAAATACTCGCTTGTAACTCGCGACCTTATTGCCGATTCAACCGAGGCCATGGCTCTCGCTCACGGCTTTGACGCGCTCGTTATGGTACCTAACTGCGACAAGAACGTACCCGGACTGCTTATGGCATCGGCAAGGCTCAATATACCCACGATATTCGTAAGCGGCGGCCCGATGCTCGCAGGACACATAGACGGAAAGAAGACAAGCTTTTCTTCAATTTCCGAGGCGGTTGGAGAGTACAACGCCGGCAAGATCGATGAGAAAAAGCTTTACGAATACGAATGTAAGACCTGCCCGACCTGCGGATCATGCTCGGGTATGTACACGGCAAACTCTATGAACTGTCTTACAGAAGCGCTCGGTATGGCGCTTGGCGGTAACGGCACGATTCCTGCCGTTTATTCAAGAAGACTTGAGCTTGCAAAGCATGCAGGCATGAAGATAATGGAGCTTATAGAAAAGGATATCCGTCCGCGCGATATTATGACCGAAAAGGCATTTTATAACGCTCTCTGCGTTGATATGGCGCTCGGATGCTCCACAAACAGCATGCTTCACATTCCTGCAATTGCACATGAATGCGGCATTGAGATCAATCTCGATATCGCAAATGCAATAAGTGAAAAAACACCCAACCTCTGCCACCTTGCTCCCGCAGGACGTACATATATTGAAGAGCTTGACGAAGCAGGCGGTGTCTTTGCCGTTATGAACGAGCTTAACAAGAAAAGCTTGCTTAATACCGACTGCATCACCGTTACAGGCAAAACAGTTGGCGAAAACATTGACGGCCATATAAACCTCGACACAAATGTTATCAGACCGATAGACGATCCGTTCAGCGAAACGGGCGGAATCGCGGTTCTCCGCGGTAATCTAGCTCCCGACGGCAGCGTTGTAAAGCGCTCGGCAGTTGCACCTGAAATGCTTGTACACGAAGGTCCTGCAAGAGTATTTGAATGCGAAGAAGACGCGCAAGCGGCAATAAATGCCGGTAAGATCAAGCCCGGCGACGTTGTTGTTATCAGATACGAGGGCCCCAAGGGCGGCCCCGGTATGCGCGAAATGCTTAATCCCACATCTGCTATTATGGGTATGGGACTCGGAAGCAGCGTTGCGCTTATCACAGACGGGCGCTTCAGCGGTGCAACAAGAGGCGCCTGCATCGGTCACGTATCTCCCGAAGCGGCAAGCGGAGGTATAATAGGTATCGTTTGTGACGGCGACATTATAAGCATCAATATTCCCGAAAACAAGCTTGAGCTTAAAGTTGACAATGAGGAAATTGCACGCCGAATGAAAGATTTTGTTCCGAAAACAAAAGAGCTTTCAGGCTATCTTAAGAGATATGCCGCGCTCGTATCAAGCGGCGCAAAAGGAGCGATACTCAACTGATGAATAAAAATAGTTTAAGCTTGTTTAAGGAAAGGCTCTCATCTCTTGTTATTTTCAGAGAAATACTGTCAGATCCGATAGTAAGATCTCTTTATGATTATCTTGACGCGCTTGACAAAGCTCCCAACACAGCATGCTCTGCGTACTGCGAATTCGTTTCAAAGCTTTATGAGCACGGTAAGGGCTTGCTTGATACCTACCTGCAGAACCTTATTTTCAATAATGAAAACGTGTACGTAAAGCTTGTTGGCGAAGGTAAAGCTCCCGAAAAATTCATGGCAGAAGCGCTCGAGCATGAGCTTGCGCTCTTAAATGAGCTTGCTATGCTTTCACCCGAAGAGCTTAAAAAGCCGCTTGCCTTTGACGGCTTTCTCCCCGCGTTTTCAAGCGGCAAAGCCGAGATCAAGCAAAGCTATATTGACCGCATAAAAAACATAGGCAGATACGGATACGGCATTTACGCTGAGCACTATATGTTCTGCCTTGACGATAACGGCACAATTATTCCCGTCAAGCACCCCGATAAAACAAAACTCTGTTCACTTGTTGATTATGAGCGCCAGCAGAAAATAATACTCGATAACACCACCGCACTTCTTGAAGGCAAAAATGCATCAAACATACTTTTAACAGGCGACGCAGGTACAGGAAAATCCTCAACGGTAAAAGCAGTTGTAAACGAGCTTCGCGACAGAGGACTGCGCATAATCGAGGTGCGTAAGGATCAACTTACAAGAATCCCTGCCCTTCTTGACGAGCTTGCGCCAAATCCGCTGAAATTTATAGTATTTATAGACGACCTCTCGTTCACAAAGAGCGATGACAGCTTCAATGCTCTCAAGGCAGTTCTTGAAGGCTCTGTGTCTTCGCGCTCACAGAATACCGTCATCTACGCGACGAGCAACCGCCGACATCTTATAAAGGAAAGTTTCTCCGACCGCGACGGCGACGATATCCACATAAACGATACCATGCAAGAGATAATCTCGCTTTCTCTTCGCTTCGGTATCCATGTAACCTTTGAGCGCCCCGACAAGAATACGTATCTTGACATAGTTCATCACTTAGCAGACGAATACGGTGTAAGCCTCACTTCAGACGAGCTTGATGCTATGGCAGAACGCTTTGCACTTGAGCGCGGCGGAAGATCCGCAAGACTTGCCCGTCAGATGATAGAGGGACTTTTAGCTAAATAAAAAAGAGCACGTACGTGCTCTTTTTTGTTTTAAATAATAAACTTTTTCTTAAAATGCTATTGACAAAGCAAGTGGGGTATGGTATAATGTATCTCGTTCACACCATGCGGATTTAGCTCATTTGGTAGAGCGCGACCTTGCCAAGGTCGAGGTGGCGGGTTCGAGCCCCGTAATCCGCTCCAACGGGAGCATAGCTCAGCTGGGAGAGCATCTGCCTTACAAGCAGAGGGTCATAGGTTCGAGCCCTATTGTTCCCACCAGAAAAAAGCACTGCAACAGCAGTGCTTTTTTCTTTTTCCCTCAGGTATACGATATTGACAAAGATAGCATAATAATTTATAATTAGATTAAAAATAAAGCTTATTAAAAGGTGTTTTATGGCAGTAAGTACAACACAGACAAAAATCGATTTTAAGCCTGTATCTCTAAATGATAAGGCGGTATATGACGATTATCTTGCAAAAGAAAGAAGCCGCGGCTGCGAGTTTTCTTTTGCTAATCTTTATTTGTGGGGACGTCAGAATATCGCCCTCTTACACGGCCATATAGTTCTCTTTTCGCAATTTGACCGAAGAAGCATTTACCCCTTCCCTCTCGGTCAAGGAGGTAAAAAAGAGGTCATCGACTCCATTATCGCGGACTCAAAAGAAAGAGGCATTCCCTGCAGAATAACAGGACTGTGTAAAGAAGCGAAAGAAACGCTTGAACAGCTTTATCCAAATAAATTCCGTTTTCATTGCGACGAGGGCTCGTTTGATTACGTTTACAGTATAGACGACCTTGCAGAGCTTAAAGGTCAGAAATATCACGCAAAACGCAATCATATCAATAAATTCAAAGAAACTTATCCCAATTATACCGTCGAAGCTTTAAGCGAAGATAATGTTAAAGAAGCAAAAGAGATGTGTGAAGATTGGTATAAGACCAAGCTTGAAGAAAACCCTAACTCAGATTTTCACATGGAAAAGGCGGCTTTAAGTAAAGCTTTCCGTGACTACACAGTACTTTCCCTTGAGGGGCTCGTACTAAAAAATAACGGCGAAGTGCTTGCAATCACGCTTGGCAGCAGACTCGCGCATGATACCTTTGACGTTCACTTTGAAAAAGCAAAGTCGGGAGTTAACGGCGCGTACGCGGTTATAAATTATGAATTTGCAAACTATATACGCGGTAAATATCCTGATATTAAATACCTTGACCGCGAAGAGGATATGGGACTTGAAGGACTCAGAAAAGCAAAGCAAAGCTATAAGCCGCATCATATGGTAGAAAAATGCTGGGCATGCCTGTTGGAGGACGGATATGATTATTGATCATCCCCAAATTAAAGATATACCCGATCTGATGAAGCTTTGGAAAGAAGCGTTTGAAGACTCCGATGAATTTTTGAAAATATTTTTTGCCACAGCTTTTTCGCCAATGCGTTCAAGACGTATTACGGTTGACGGCACAACCGTCGCGGCGCTTTATTGGTTTGACTGCACGTATAACGGCAAGAAAATAGCATACGTCTATGCAGTTGCAACTGCAAAAGCATACAGAGGGCAAGGACTGTGTCATATCCTTATGAATGATGCGCATACAATACTCAAAAGTCACGGATATACAGGAACAATTCTCGTACCGGGAAGAAAGGAGCTTTTCGGCTTTTACAACCGCTTAGGCTATGAAACCTGTTCTTATGTTAATGAAATAAAATGCAAAAAATCAGACAGAAAGCTTAAAATATCCAAAATCGGCAAAGAAGAATACGCCAAACTAAGACGGCAGTATTTGCCCGAAGGCTCAGTTATACAAGAGCGTGAAAACCTCGACTTTTTAGAAAGATACGCAAGCTTTTATTCGGGCCGCGACTTTGTACTTGCAACACAATGTAAAAAAGAGGCTCTGCACGGCATTGAACTTTTAGGTAATCTGCCGACTGCGCCCGACATTGTAAATACACTCGGATATAAAAACGGAAGCTTTCGTACACAGGGAAAAGACACACCGTTTGCAATGTATCATAGTTTTGACAAAGGCGAGCAGAGCGCACCTACCTATTTCGGCCTGGCGTTTGATTGAACGCGACGTAATAAAAGAGTACATTATTTCGATTTTTCGCTTGACAAGCGCCATGGTCTATGGTATAATAATTGAGCGTTTAAAAAGCGCATGTAATTTAATACGGAGAAGTATCGAAACGGTCATTACCGAGTTGCTTGCAACTCTTGCTGACATCGAAATCTGGACTGATTTCGAGCATACTCGATGTTGTCTCAAACAATTTAATACGGAGAGGTATCGAAGTGGTCATTACAGAGTTGCTTGCAACTCTTGCTGACATCGAAATCTGTACTGATTTCGAGCCTTACTCGATACTGATTCTTACAATTTAATACGGAGAGGTATCGAAGTGGTCATAACGGGGCTGACTCGAAATCAGTTTGCGG
>SVSR01000037.1 GCA_015064205.1 Oscillospiraceae bacterium | reverse complement strand
TTCCGTATCAAAGGGAAGCGGGTCGATAGTTTCGTCGTACTCGATATGTCCGTCGGGGTAGACGTATGAGATAGCGGCGCTTCTTGATACCCCTCTCACGATTTTGTGATACGCGTCCTTGTCTACGTTTTCAGGCGTTCTGTTGAGTATTACCACCTCGCAGGAATTAAGCTTGTCAACCGTCTGCGTTCTCATGTTAGCATTGTATACACCAAACTTGTTTGCATCTGCAAGCATTATTTCCTGGTATATCATCCAGCCTGCAGGCATAGCTTCGTAAAGGTCTGTCAGCGGCCACATTCCGTTATACTCGACCATAACGCGCACGCTGTTGTGCTTCTTCAAAAGCTTTTCAAGAACGTCGCAGTTCATGAATTCCTTGTTGTCGATAACCTCTATATCAACGTCACATGCAAACTTTGATCTGTCATATTCTTCCTCGCCCTCTTCAAAAACGAGAAGAAGGGTGTTTTCTTTTATCGCAAAACGCTCGTCTTCGAGTGTTTCCTGTATAAATTTTGTCTTACCTGCTTCAAGAAAGCCTGTAAACAGGTATACCGGTACTTCATTTGCCATATTTATGCCTCACTTATATCTTGAAAAGCTTTTCGATAGCCTCTGTGTTGAGGTTTGAGCCAATTACGCAAAGTCTGCCGATTATAGCAGCACTTCCGCTTCTGACGTCGGGTTCGCCGGGTACGTAGTCGAAGTGGATAAAGCTTCCGTCTTCTGCTTCGACGATACCCTTGGCACGAAGCACCATTCCATAGTCGCTTTCGTTTTCAAGCTCTTCAAGCGCGTTTTTGATCTCATCTATCGTATATTTTCGTGTGGTTTCGTGTCCCCAGCTTGTGAATACTTCATCGGCATGATGATGTCCGTGACCGTGGCATCCGCAGCTGCATTCTTCGCCGTGTTCGTGATGATGTTCGTGGTGCTCATGATGATGCTCGTGTTCATCATGGTGATGGTCATGACAGCCGCAGTCGCAGTCCTCGCCGTGCTCATGGTGGTGCTCGTGGTGATGATCGTGATCATGACAACCACAATCGCAGTCTTCGTCATGGTGGTGATGATGTTCGTGCTCGTGGCATCCGCAGTCACAGTCCTCATCATGATGGTGATGCTTATGATGATGGTGATGCTCATGCTCAAGCTCGTGCAAAACTGCTTCAAGCGTATCAGAGCCTTCCATAGCATCAAGAATCATTTTGCCGTCAAGCTTGTCCCAGTCGGACGTAACGATAGTACAGTCGTGATTATGCTCACGCAAAAGGGCAACGCATGCGGCAAGCTTTTCTTCGGAAATACCTGCCGTATGGCTTAAAATTACAGTACCTGCATGTTCTACCTGGTCATTGTAGAACTCACCGAAATTTTTCATATACATTTTACATTTATTCGCATCGGCAACGGTTGTGAAGCTGTTGAGCATCATATCGTCACGGCCGACGTCCTTTACTGCACGGATAACGTCAGAAAGCTTGCCGACTCCCGAGGGTTCGATAACGATTCTGTCGGGTTTGTACTCGTCAAGCACCTTTGCAAGAGCCTTTGAAAAATCGCCGACAAGACTGCAGCAGATGCAGCCCGAATTCATCTCGGTGATCTCAATACCGGCATCCTGTAAAAATCCACCGTCGATACCAATTTCGCCGAATTCGTTTTCGATAAGAACGATCTTCTCGCCTGTGTATGCTTCCTTGATAAGCTTTTTTATAAGCGTAGTTTTGCCTGCGCCGAGAAATCCTGATATGATGTCGATTTTTGTCATTATACTATATTCCTTTCCATAAAAGGGAGATGCACGTCTCTCTTACACAGTTTTCATGTAATTATGCTTAAAATATTCGCCATAATATAAATAGTATATATTTTTCATCAAAAAAAGTCAAGAGATGTTAACGAATATAGGGCTAAAATTTAAATGCCTATTCATAAACGGCAATCCTGACCCAAAGCTCGAAAATTGGCGGTATATTTATATTGACAAAAGAGAGGATATCTAATATAATATAGATACGGACATTAAAGGCTCCGGGAAAGGACGGTCATAACAATGGCAGAAGAATTTATCGATGAAAATATATATACTTTAACCGACGAGGACGGCAACGAGGAAGAATTCGTACTTCTCGGCAGTGCAGAGATCGAAGAGAAGATCTATCTTGCGCTGGTTCCTGCTTCACAGGCAGAATCGGAGGACGCAGAGTACGTTATTCTCAGACAGGATAAGGACGAAGACGGCGAGGACATACTCGTTACGATCGACGACGATGATGAATTCGACCGTGTGGCTGATCTTTTCGAAGATGAGCTTTTCGGCGAAGTTGATTATGACGGCGAAGATAAAAAGTAAGATTAATAATACTTTGATCAGAACAGTATGAAAACTATTTAAGACGTTGGAGTATAGGTCGAGTCCCTTCAATGTTTATAATACTCTGATTCAAGCAGTCGGAAAATTTATCAGACATTGGAGTATGGGTTGAGATTTTGAAGCTTTTATAATACTCAAACAGCTTAGTCTTTGATTTTTATCAGATTTTGGAGTATGGGTGTAGATTCCAAATCTAATCATACCCCACGCGCGCCCTAAAGAAACCTGCTTGGTGCGTGATAGTCTTTCACTTGGAACCTACAATTATTAAATGGAGTCTGACTTCCGTGTATGGGTATGCAGACCTCCCGCCGCGTCCTGCTTATGTCACGACGCTAAGCGGATGTTGGGAGCACAAAGTCATGGAGAGGACACCTACCTTGCAAAAGCAGGGTTTCCCTTGAAGACTACACGGCTTGGCGGGGCAAACATAATGATCCGGCAGCCGCTTTGGCGGCTGCCATTTTATTTTGATAAAAAATAAGTTAAGCGATAAAAAAGCTATTGACAAGACAGACGCTCAATGATATACTATTTATGTAGTATAATATTATAGTAGTTAAAATGATCTTGTCGGAGGTAACGGATGAAAAAAGCATACTCGTCACCCGAGGTTGAGACTCTTATTTTTGAAACGGAAGACATAATAATGGTGTCGGGCGAATTTGATATGAATACGCCTGTGGCACATGAAGATACGGAAGAAAAATAACATAGTTTTATTGGCGCATCCCGACTCGGCTGGCGCCATTTTTGTGATTATCGGGCAGACGGGTCTCCGCCTGTCTTTTTTGCTTGAAAGGGGGCAGAGCATGGTACGTATAAAGCTTGCAGGACTTGGTGTTGAGATAGATACTGAGAGCGAGTACATAAGAAAAAAGTGCAGCGACTATATAGCCGACTTTGATGCTCCCGATATAAGTATTAAAGTAAGCGAAGAAGAAATAGAAAAAGAAAAGGCATTGTACCCGGGCTTTTCACGTGACTATTATGAGTTTGTATGCGCCTACCGTGCTATATGCCTCAAAATGCCGCTTTTCAACAGAATGCTTATGCATAGCGTAGTTATCGAAGCAGACGGCCGAGGATATGCATTCGCGGCAAAAAGCGGAGTTGGGAAAACAACGCATATGCGGATGTGGCTTGAAGCGTTTGGCGACAGCGTAACGGTTATAAACGGAGATAAGCCTATATATGCATTTGAAAACGGCAAAATAACCGCATACGGCACACCGTGGTGCGGAAAGGAAGGCTACCAAAAAAACCGAGGCACAGAGCTTCGTGCCATATGCCTTATAAAGAGAGCAGAACAGAATAAAATAGTGCCGATTAAGGCGAAGGACGCTGCCAATCAGATGTTCGGCCAGATCCTTATACCAAAAAACGAAGAAGAAGCAATAAAAACTCTTGATATGTGTTCAGAACTTCTTGAAAAGATTCCTGTATATGAGATGCATTGCAATATTAGCAAAGAGGCCGCAATAGTGGCAAAAACGGTGCTTGATAAAGCGTGATAAAACTATAGGGGTATAAACTGATGAAAATCAGAAAAGGATTTTTGATGCGAGAGGTCGCAGGAAAGAACGTGGTTATAGCTACGGGCGAAGCGGCTAAGAATTTCAATGGAATAATAAAGCTCAATGAATCTGCAACTATGCTTTGGCGAATGCTTGAGTCAGACGCGAGCGAGGAAAAGCTCGTAGACGCTATTATTGAAACGTACGAGGTTGACTACGTAACTGCGCAAAACGACGTTTCCATGTTTGTAACGAAGCTGAAGGGAGCCGGAATAGTAGATGAGTGAGAAATTCAGGCTTTCGGATTTTGAACCGATCATACGCGAGGTTGTAGAATCTGGCGGAGAATTTGTTATGAAAACGCACGGAACGAGCATGCTACCGCTTTTGCACGACGGCAGCGACAGCGTTGTTCTGGCAAGCAAATCTTATTTTGAGATCGGCGACGTTGTTTTTTATAAAAGGCCAAACGGTCAGTATGTGCTTCACAGAATCGTAAGGAAACGCGCAGACGGATTTGTTATGCGCGGGGATAATCAGATTATTAACGAGTATGGGATAACATCAGAGCATATTATTGCTGTGATGCGCGCGTTTATCAGAAATGGAAAGCGTACCGACGTTAGCGACGCGGATTACCAAAAGTACGTTTCAACCCTTAAATTAAGATACAGAAAAAAGAAAATAAGAGCTTTTATTACAAGCGCAAAGAAAAAGCTTGAATCCCCGTTTAAGGAAAAGGGGGATAAGTAATGATAAATAAAACTCAGTCTTATTTTTTAGAGCTTGTGGACGCGGCGATCCACGGCACGTTCGTTCCCTCAAAGCCCGACGGCGTAAGTTTTACAGACGTGTATAACCTTGCATTAAGGCACTCGCTTGAGGCGCTTACCTATCTTGCAATAGAAAGGCTTGAGGAAGGCCCGAACGGGAAATTACTTACGTTGTGGTCAGAGCGCTTTTATAAAAGCATTATAGCTGATACCGAGCAGAAAAACGTATATGAGAGTGCCCTTGAAAAAATGCGGGGGTGCGGAGCGCAGATAATGCCCATAAAGGGCATCGTAATGAAAAAATATTATCCCGAAAGCTCAATGCGAAGCATGGCGGATATTGATATACTTTACCGTCATACAAGGCGCAAGGATATGCACAGGGCAATGCTTGCAGGCGGATATATTGTAAAATCGCACGACATCGTAAAGTACCACGACACGTACGAAAGCGAGTCGGGTATCAGCGTTGAACTTCATCGCTCCCTGCTTTCGAAATCAGACAGACTTTACTCCTATTTTGAGCAGGTCTGGAAGAGAGCAAAGAACGTTAACGGTATATATAAAATGACGCCCGAGGACGAATACCTTTACATCATTGCGCATCAGGCGAAGCACTTCTTCGAAAGCGGACTCGGCGTCAGACCGATAGTTGACATATACATCTTCAAGCGCGCACATAAGGATGCGCTTGATATGAAATACGTGCGAAAGATTCTTGGCAGGGCAAAGCTTGTTAAATTTGAAAAGATACTGTCAGCGCTTGCAGATAAATGGTTTACGGGAGTATGTTCAGAATATGTTAATGATGACATAGAAGAATTTTTCCTTGCATGCGAGCCACACGGCAGCAGCGCTAATTTAAGGATAAATCTGACGCGCAGAATGCTTGAAGAGGGAGTAACGCTTCCCGGAGCCAAGCGTAAGTATTTGCTTTCTCAGTTTTTCCCTTCGTATAAAACAATGTGCAGTGAATACAGAAGCCTTAATAAAGCCCCTATACTTTTACCGCTGTATTGGGCGCACAGACTTTTCGGCGTGCTTTTCTCTGAAAGGAGCTCTGTAAAAAAGCGCTTTATAACAGCCGGTAAAAGCATAGGGCAGACTGACGAGAGGGAAGCAGACCTTGTCAGACGTGTTTATCAGTATTTTTTCGAATAAATTTTTATCAAAACCAAAAGGCACCCGAAAGGGTGCCTTATTTAAAATTGAGCCGCAGCAAGAGGGGAAATAGGTTGTTAATACTACTCTTTTAATTTTATCAAACCTACCGTTTTCAAATCTTCCTCGGATATTTATCCGTACTTTCTTTCAAAAGTATTTACTGCATTTTTCAGTAAATTGCAAATAAATTTGTTACCGCTTCTGCCTAAATACTTAGCTATGTATCTTATTTTACGCATAATAATTGGCTCAATATACAAATTGAAATGAAAGGCGTCAGCTCTTTTCATTTTTGATCTCCTTTCTTGAAAGTTTTTGAGCCGCTTTTTTACGTGCACAATAAAAAAGTGCGCTCCAACAATGGAACGCACCGAAAAAGTGTTTCCGCCTTGTTACCACACAATTACAATATCACCCATAGGGATAGATATAGTGCGAAAACACCTTTTACCAAGGTAGTTTTCCCCTAAGGTGAAAGAATATGTAATTGTGTGGTAACTGTATTATACCATGAAATAAAAATAATTGCAATAGAAGTGAACCACACAATTGAAGAAAAATTTAAGGGATATCACAATATAAAAGGCTCTCCCTATGGGAGAGCTGTCAGCAAAGCTGACTGAGAGGGCCATCACATTGAAAATACTCACTCAGTCAAAATCGCAGGCTTTGATGCCTCCCCTAAAGGTGAGACTAACAACAAAGGCACCCGTAAAGGGTGCCTTTTAACATTATTATATAGTATCAGAACAAGCCGGAGATCTTGCCGTTTGAATCAACGTCGATCTTTTCAGCCGCAGGTACTTTAGGAAGTCCGGGCATCGTCATGATGTCGCCTGTGAGGACTACTATAAATCCCGCGCCTGCCGATACACGAACGTTCTTGACCGTGATCTCAAAGTTTTCGGGAGCACCGAGCTTTGTGGGATCATCGGAGAACGAGTACTGCGTTTTTGCAACGCATATAGGAAGATTTCCGAATCCAAGCTCTGTAAGCTTGTCTATCTGCTTTTTAGCGGCAGTTGTAATAACAGCGCCGGTACCGCCGTAGATGCGGCGTGTGAGCTTGTTGATCTTTTCTTCAATGGAAAGCTCTGATTCGTAGCTGAATTCAAAATTATTTTCGCCTTCTTCGCAAAGACGTACTACCTCGTGAGCAAGCTCAACAGCACCGTTACCGCCGTCTGCCCATACAGTTGAGAGCACGCAGTTAACGCCAACCTCACGGCACTTCTTTATAACAAGCTCTGTTTCAGCGTCCGTGTCGGTGGGGAAGCGGTTTACTGCAACCACACAGGGAAGCTTGTACACGTTTGTGATATTGGAAACGTGACGCATAAGGTTAGGAAGACCTGCTTCGAGAGCTTCAAGATTTTCAGAGCCAAGCTCTGTTTTTGCAAGACCGCCGTGCATCTTGAGAGCACGTACTGTTGCAACAACGACTACTGCCGAAGGCTTGAGACCTGCAAGACGGCACTTGATGTCGAGAAACTTTTCAGCGCCAAGGTCAGCGCCGAATCCTGCTTCTGTAACTGCATAGTCGCCTGTCTTCATAGCCATACGTGTTGCAATAACCGAGTTACATCCGTGAGCAATATTTGCAAAAGGTCCGCCGTGAACAAATGCCGGTGTTCCTTCGAGTGTCTGAACAAGGTTGGGCTTGAGTGCATCCTTTAAAAGTGCGGTCATAGCGCCAACAGCCTTGAGGTCGCCTGCAGTAACAGGCTTTTCATCGTAAGTGTAACCAACGATTATTCTTGAAAGTCTTGCCTTTAAGTCGTCGATAGAGCTTGCAAGACAGAATACAGCCATGATTTCGGAAGCAACCGTAATCTCGT
>SVSR01000010.1 GCA_015064205.1 Oscillospiraceae bacterium | reverse complement strand
TGTTCCCGGTGCCTTCATCGGATTTGTGTGATTGTATAAGCGCTTTATTCCCATAGTAGAAAGAGCGGGGAAGTCGTCGCTTAAAAAATTGTTTGCAATAAGTATGTCGCCGTCGGATGCTGTTTCCGGTTTTTTTATGCCTTTGAAGGTGTCGGTTGTGCTTCTGTGCCGTTTTTCTTTAAATGTAGGTTCCTTTAATATCACTTTCCTATCGCCTCCTCAAGTGCACTTAAGCGGACATCAAGCTCTGTTATTGCCGAAATAATAGTATCAAGATAAGCTTCTTGACTTTCTGCAAAATCTTTATCAGTTAAATTTACCACAGTGTGATCCTCCGCTTTTGATTTTTTCTTATCTCTGCAAGTTGTGATGCAAGCTTGTTCCAAGCTTTTTCAAATTGTGAAAAAGTATTTTCATATCTGCCGTATTCGCCGTTTAAAAAATCTATAATGCCAAACAGATAGAGATAATAAATACTATCATCAGGCTTACCAAGAGAAAGTGAAGATGGGTCATATACGGGGCTTTCTTCATTAAAAAGCTCGCTTTTTATTCTCAGTTCGATAGACTCAAGAAAGTCAGCAAGCCTGTCTGAAAATGGGTTAGGCCTTAGCGCATTAACTTCTGATAAAATCTTATCAGCACTGCTCATATAGCAGACCAGCCTTCCGGAAATTTTATATAAACTGAGGTTTTTGAGAGAGCGTCAGATCCAACCGGTGCATCAGCTGGAAGATTGTTGAATTCTATATCCGAATCCATAATATAATGGCGTATTTCGGAGCATTCACCAAGGGAATTTTTTATTGTTTCAAAATGTGTTTCTCTGATCATAAATTTTTTCCTTTCTATGTGAATTTGACTTAAAAATAACGTTCCATTTTACCGTCTTTCATAAGAAAATCAGCATTTACAGTTGCAACTGAATCTTCTGAATCCGATATAACCTTTGCAAATGAACGCTTTATTTTAACGGGAACACCGCGCTTTATTCTGCACATGTATCCGTTGATCCCAACAAGAACGTCATCCTTGTATTTATCGCCGTCCTTGAAAAGCCTGATCTCAACGTAGTCATCAGCCTTCTTTGCAGAGATGTCGCGCACAACACGCGTATCAATTTTTTTATCTGCTCCTGAAGATTCTTCAAGAGCCTTGATTTTTTCTTCATATATCTTAGCAAGAGCTTCAAGCTTTTCTTCAAGCTGTACTTTCTTTTCTTTTGCTTTAGTATTATTAGCTTCCATGATTGATCCTTTCTTTGACTTTAAGGGGGCATGATGCCCCCGTAAGCCTTGTTTTTATATATTTAATTTATTAGTTGGAACCCGATTCAAATGAAGAAGCGGTTTCGATACGTACAAGCGCCTCCTGTGCAAGTACACAAGCCGAAATAGCCGCCTTCCAGCCGATAGTTGCGCGCTGATTTATCGGGTCGCCCGTGCCGGCAGAGCCAAGCTGCTTGACAATGTGTTCAAGGCCGCCGCCGATAATGTCGATAACACCGTATGCATTGGCACCGATAACGAGAGTGCAGTAAACGTCGCGTCCAAGGCAACCTGCATTTGCCGCATAAGCCTTGTCGCCGCTAACATATGCTGATACAGGCGCTTCTTCAAGATAAATAAAGCCGTTTTCAGTATCAACGCCTGCAACCTTAACCGTTTCAACCGTCGACTCTGCTTCGTTGTAGAGCTGAAGGGACTTTCCAACGAGTCTCATAGCATCATCATTTGAGAGTGTGTCCTTGATTGTAAGTGCAAACTTAGTACCAACGCCGGCACCGGTGGTTATCTGTGCATCGCTTTCAGCAGTAGCGTATGATGCGATTGTAAGATACTTGCTCTTTGTCTGAGAAACAAGCTTATCAGCTTCGATGATCTTTGCTTCGGTTGATTCAACGAAACGAACTCCACCGATCTTACCGATCTCACCATTGTAAAGATCAGCAGGATCACAGTAGCTCTTAGGCTTTTCCCATTCGGGATCGTTCATAAGGTCGTATGCTACGTCGGGGTGGATTATAGCAACGTAAGAACCGTTGATCTTTTCAACGTTCTTGGATTTAAGAGCGCGAGCAGCACGTCTGATACAGTCAACAGTAAGGTAATGGTTGCCGCTTGTCTGACCGCCTACAAGCTCGAGTCTTGAGTTAACGCTGCCCTCACCGTACTGTACGTTAGTACCTGAGGAAATAATAACGTCTCTGATAACCGAATCAATAGTTCTTCCTGCCTGTGAACCGAGGAGCTTTGTGGCTTCAACAACGTTGTTGTCAATGGCTGTCATAAGAAGCATATCGGAAAGCTCAATGTATGCGCCATACTGATAAACGCTTGCGCGTACAGTAGACATTTCCATCGAAGTACCTGCGGGTGTTACACCCTCAACAAGAGGAGCAGAAGCCTTGGGAAGAGCAGAGTAGCGTCTGAATTCAACCGTCTTGCCTCCATTTTGAGGAATAGGTCTCTTCTGACCGAACTGCGCGTGAACAAGAGAAGGCTCAGCGTTGTCAATAAGAAAATCGCTATAGTATGTCTTCATGTCAAGTGAAAGAGAATCGGAAGAAGTGTTTTCGGTATATACGTTAACACTGCCTTCGGTTGTCATAACGTTTTCACCTGCAGAAAAAAGTGTAAGAATATTGTTTTTCATGTTTTCTCCATTCTGCCGTCATAGACGGCGCAAAATTATCGCTTTGTCCCAATCAGACAAAACTGACTTTTTCGCCCGCCATAACGCGTCTTGCTATTTCCGCACGTTCTGCGCGGCTTAGCTTTGAAACGTCGCGTTTAATACTAATGCCGGAGTGAGAAGCAGAAGCCGATTCCTGAATTCTGACTCCGCGAGCCTTCACGCTTTCAAAAGTTGCGCGTACAGCCTCGCGATGAGCCCCCTCCTTTGCAGTAGCGATAATCTCATCTAAATGAGCAGTATCGTACGCAAGAGCGGGATCAATGCCGGCATTGTAAAGTACTTTGAACGTGTCGTTTTTAAGCTCACGCTCGAGATCAAAATCGGGATGAGCAAGAATAAAGTCCTCACCCGGCGGGCACGGTGTTTTTTGAACTTGTATAGCTTCAAGTTCGCTTATTCTTTCTCTTGCAGCCACAAGGGCAGCTTCTGTTTCTTTTACCTCCTTGAAACGGCGATTGATTATTCTCTGAGTATCTTCAGCATATAAATCTTTGTGTGCCCTGATGAACTCATCGTAAATCTCGCGCCTGGTTTTAGCAGGCATCTGACCTTCCGCGGTGTCCGGAATTTCGTTTTCACCCGTGTCAGTGCCGGGCATTTCGGCATTGACTTCGTCGTTTATACCGTCATGGGTCTGCGCGGCGTCCGCAGCTGCGGTATCATTGTTTACATTTGTGCTTTCGCCCGTGTTTACATTGTTTGAAAACAACGTAAGTAAAGAATATATCATAGGAATTCCTTTCCGGCAATTAAGCCGTTGATAACAAAAATTTACTCAGACATGTTGCATACAAGCTTTATATTTTCGGGATATTCTGCCACAATAAGTTCGAGGGCGTTTATAACGACTCTGAAATATGCGCGGCAATCCTTTGTGTCTGAGCATCTTATATAAGCCTGTCCGCTTGAAATTTCGGTGCGCTGGGCATCCTTTGAAAGAGCAGCGCAAAGACCGAGTATAATACTTGAAACGCCGGCGCACACAATATCCGAACCATAAGGCGCGTAATCTGCGTGACCTATGGCAGATAAGGAAAGTGTTTTACCGCTTTTTTGTATTTTAATATCTATCACAGGCTTTCCTCCGTATAAAGTTCTTTTGCAGAGTGGATTGCCTGTCCAATTCTTTTGTCAACACCCACGTCCTTTGATGTCGAATCCAAAGATACATTGGTGTTGCTTTCGTTAAGACTCATTTTTCGGAGATTTTCAATTATATTTCGCTTTCCCTCAAGCTCCATTTGATCGAGCGCAATAATAGCTTCTTGTGCGTTTTCGCTCTTGAAAAAACCGAGCCTGAACAAATTTATAATGAGCTCATTCTGAGCAAGCCTTGAAAAAACAGAGCTTTTCTGAGCACGTACCTCTATATCAAAAACAGGTAATCTGTAAAGAGTTTCTCCGCCAAACTCGCTTTTCTTTTCGGCAAGTTCTTTTCCTGAAAAGCTAATATATTTAAAACCTTCCTCATTAGGACGTGTAATCCTGAAATATCGATCTTCTGTGTAGAATTGTCTTATAAGCTCAATAACAAGCTTAACGATCTTTATATAAGCGTCCCACGACCCTGAAATAATATCACGAGAAACCTTGTTTCCTGCCTCCTGAACGGCCGCAATAGCAACACCCGATGTAAGATTGTCTGCACCGCCATAGTTTACAATACGGTTAGACGTCACTTCGCGCATTTCATTTATTTTAGAGTCGCGTACAGTAATAACCGAAGAGTCAATTGCAGGAAGTGTTATCGGCTTGAATCTTTCTTCCGAAAGATCCCCCTCAACCTCAACAATGGGATTGTTCCAGTCTAAAAATTCGTCACGGTTGAGACCAACGTTCTTTTTCATCATATAACGCGGCTTTGAAGACATTATTGAGCGTTCAAGAATATTTTCATCAAGCTTGTCAATGTATCTTTGTGTGCCCTTTGTTATCGCAATAAGCCCATATCCGAACGGAGAATTACCATCACGGTACAATATGTCCAAAACAAACGGATATTTACCATGCTCATAAAATCCAAGAGAAGCTTTTTCGTCGTTTTCGGAAGCATACAATATAGTGTCGCCTATAAATTTAATATAATGAAGCAAGGTACGTGTCCCCGACTTTTTCTTGTAGTACCAATCGACAATAACGCACTTGCTGTTCTCATCACTACCTAAAAATCCGGAATTGTTAATAATGTCTTCTTTAGTTAACCACGGATATTTTTCTAAAGTTTCATCATAGTCTGCCTGTGAAACGTAAAATACGTTTCTTGAATCTTCGAGCGAGAGAACAGACGGCTCGCAGTAAAGATTAAGTAAGTCAATTCTTCTTATATCAATGTCGCCAATGCCGTTTTCGGCACAAGGATCCCAGAAAACACCATAAACGGCAGTTCCGTGCTTTAATTTGTCATACTGTGCATCTGAATAGATGCTGTTAAAGGAAAGCCGGTCGAATATTACAGGGAGCACTGAATTAAGTGCCTCAGCAGCAACAACGTCACTTTCCTCCCTTGCCAGGCATACAGGTGATGGAATGTTTTCAAGAATATCAGCATGCTTGTTGATAACTGTTGAAAACATCCATGAAGATGCAGGAGAGGGCATGTCGGTAGAACGTGACAGGGGAGTGTCACGGTGACGTGAATTCCAGAATTTTTCGTCAGAAATAAGTCGTTCTTCAATTTGTGCCTTTGAACGCTTATATTCAAGTAAAAGCTTTTGCCCTTCACGTATTTTATCTGTTGTAACAGGCAAAGCGTTTGTTTTTTTATTCATTAAAACCTCCTAAAGATTAAGTAAATAATTGTATCTTGACATTGAAGCAGAAAGAGGAGAGGATAGAGAACAGGTGCCTGTTTTCTTTATCGGCCTTATAGGCTGAGACATACACATATAGCGAGTTTCGTCGGCAATATGATCCTCAAGCTGCGTGTCAATATCCTCGGGGGAAGTGGACGAGTACTGTAAAAGCGGCATGGTCCTTATAAAATCACGGCAGTTTTCAAAAACATACATCATAGGTATACCGTTCTTGTCAAAGCTTAACCTGTAATGCACCTGCATCCAGCCGGCAATGCGCTTGTTATCACCTTTTTCAAAGTAGATACCGTGCTTTTCCGCAACCTCTGCAATTGATACTCCTCTTGAAGCATCCCAAATGGACGGGTCGGCAACACCGTATATGTGCTTGCCACGAAGCCAGGGATGCTCGTTTTCTATACGTGCAATTTCCGTAAAGATTTCATCAGGTGTCCATTTAACGCCAACGTTGGGTTCTCTGGGAACACACCCATATAATTCAAGTATCCTGTAAAGCCTTCCGTCATAATCACATGCCCACCAACCACATGAAAAGGGCTTGGCATAACCAAAGTCAAAGCTTCTGTGAATAGTCCACGTGTCGGGTATATCAAACGGCGCTATCACGTGCGAGCCTAAACGGTCGCCCCTGTGTTCGGGATCATCTCGAAACTCTTCAAAAACCTGACCCTCGCAAACATTCCAGTCACCTTCAAGATGGGCTCTGCGTTTGGCGCTTGGGAGTGATTCAAGTAAACGTATGTAATCGGGATTTGCACGCATAAGCTCATCGTTGTCATAAACGCGTGCAGGTATGAAAAGGTAATCATCAGGATTTTCACCGTCGATATAATCCCTGTCAACGAATAACCTTTTTATGTAGTTGTGGCCAACACCGCCCGGATTACACGTGTAATATACTCTTGTACGAAAATCAAGTCTGGTGCTTCGTAGGGAAGTGGAGATAAACCGTATCCACTCCTCCCTGAAATTCGTTGCTTCTTCAAAACCGATAACGTCGTATTCAGCACCCTGATATTGCATAAGATCGCCGTCACAGTCGCAATAACCCAGCTCAAGCCTTGATCCGTTCGGGAAAATAAATGAGCGCTCATCTTTTTTATAAGTTGCATATCCGTTAAGCTCAAATAAAAGCGGCTGAATGTGGTTTTTCCTGAGCTCCTGAAGCGTGCGTCTCAAAAGCAAAACGGAAAGATTTTCATATCTCATGCAAAGCATAACAAGTTTTCGGCGCATTGCATAGCTTTTTCCGCCTCCGCGTGCACCGCCGTATGCAGTATGCTTGGCAGTTGATTCAAAGAACAATCTTTGCTTGGGGTTTGGTACCTCGGTGCATAAGCGTTCAAAAATCGGCGGCAGTTTTTCTTCTTGTTTAACAGTCATCTCTATTTGCTCCATTTGTCAAGTTCTCCCGTAAAGGCAAGGACTAAGCTTTTATCTGAACTGTCTGCCTTTTGAGAGGTGCTCGTTGGCTTGCCGAAATACATTTCGCATAGCCATTTGTAAATATCGTATTTTGTTTTAAAATCTGTCGTTTCACTTTTTGCAAGATATAGTAATTCGTCAAGTGCATCAAGTGCCGCAGATTTTAAAAGCGCCTCTGTGCTCTGTGTGCCGTGTGAAGCTTCACTTTTGCTTTTACGAGCCATGAGAATCGTCTATAACCTCTCGTGGACTTAATATAACCTTGTAGCTGTCGCCGTTATCGTCGCATGATGCGAAATAATTGCCAACAAGTTTGTTAACTTCAGCTTTTTTAATCTCGGCAACCAGATCGTTGCCGCTTACCCAACCAAGTTTTGAGATTAGATATATTATAAATGCCGCACAAAGCGAGTTGACCTCTCGCTCTCCTTTCAGTTCACCGCGAACTGCGTCGAGTTCAAGTTCTCTGCGCTTGAGTAAATATTCAAGTCTCAGAGCATCCTTTTCATATGATTTCTTCTGATTTTGTTTCATTAACAATACCAAGCTCCTTTCGTTCATAATAGTAGTTAATTTCATTGCAGATACTGCAGCTTTTGTATTCAAAGCTGGCGCAATACTTTTTTATAAAAGCATTTCTCATCTCTGCATCTTTGAATTTGAAACGGCACACCTCGCAATGCGTATAACCGCCGCTTTCCTTTCTGAAGTAAGGGCAAATAGCTACGAGTCCCATCTGTCCAGATCCCCTTCCTGTGAAAAATAATCGTCAGCATCATTTGCGCTGATACATTCGTCGCACCCGACAACACTGCCTGACTCATCAGTATATATGTACTCAGGATAAGAATATCCGCAAACAGGGCACTTGTTTTCGCCCTCGTCAAAGCTCGGGCATAATGACGGGCATATTATGTTATGGCATATGTCGCAAATATTTAATCACTCCTTAAAATCGATTGAGCTATGATCCTGATCTTGGTACCGTAAATCAAAAAACGTTATACATAAAACTTGCTATCATGTTTTAACGCGAAATCAAAGCTTGAAATAAATAACAAAACAGGAAAGTTAATTTCCTCTTGCGTAGTCATGATATCATGTGGAATTCCGCCTGTCAAGAGCTTTTGCTAAATATTCTCATAATTGATACTAATGTTGCAAAAACGCAATATAAGTGCGCAAAAATGGGACTAAGCTTGAGAAATAGACTTGACGAATCAAAGAGAATATGATAAAATAAATCTAAATGGAATCAATAATAAGGAGAAATAGTAATGTCTAATATCTGGCACGATATATCGCCTAAAAGAATAAACCCAGATGATTTTATATGTGTGGTTGAAATATCAAAAGGAAGCAAGAATAAATATGAACTCGATAAAGAAACGGGATATTTAATGCTCGACAGAATACTTTATACGTCAACTCACTATCCTGCAAACTACGGCTTCATACCGCGCACATACGGTGACGACGAAGACCCGCTTGACGTGCTTCTTTTATGCTCAGAGCAGATAAATCCTCTGACACTTGTAAGATGCTATCCTATAGGTGTAATATCAATGATAGATAACGGCAGAAATGATGAAAAGATAATAGCAATACCGTTTAACGATCCGAACTATAATATGTATTCGGATATTGAGCAGCTTCCAAAGCATGTGTTTGATGAAATGAAGCATTTCTTTACCGTATATAAGAATCTCGAAAATAAAACAACAGCCGTAAACGAAGTAAGCGGCAGAGAAGAAGCAATAAAGATTATTGCAGCCGCAATAGATAGCTACGTAGAAAAATTTTGCAAATAAAAATACCGCCGCACGTTCTGAGAAGAGTGCGGCGGTCTGGCTTTATTATATTGACAAAAATTTTGCACGGTGTTACAATTATATAAGGTAGACTATCATTAAGTACATAATTCGAAGGAGAAACTACAAGTGAAAGTATTGTTTTTAACGAACGTCCCTTCGCCATATAGAGTGAATTTTTTTAATCTTCTCGCAAAACAGTGTAAACTAACGGTACTATATGAAAAAAGCAGATCCGACGAAAGAGATGCAAAATGGACCTCAAACATAGATTCTGATTATGAAACCGTGTTTTTGAAAGGTAAAAGCACGGCGGCGGATAAAGCCATATCGTTTGGATTTCTTCCTTTTATCAAGCGTAATAAATACGACTATATAATAATATGCGGAGTTTCTTCTCCAACCGAAATACTCGCAATAACCTGGTGCAAGTTAAATAAGATACCCTACTGTATTGAAGGTGATGGCGCTTTCCCGAGCAATGGGCGCGGCTTCAAGGAGTCTTTGAAAAGATTTCTTATCAAAGACGCAGCCTTGTGCTTTTCGACCTGTAAGATGCACGACGAATACTATTTGCAGTATGGTGCCAAAGCTGAAAATATTGTCAGATACCCGTTTTCTTCATTATTAAAAAAAGACGTACTTTCTGAACCTATCAGCTTGCCGGAAAAGAATGAGATAAGAAAAGAGTTAAATATTACCGAGGATAAAGTAATAATATCCGTAGGTCAATTTATACACCGCAAGGGCTTTGACGTTCTGTTGAAAGCTGCTTCTCAAATTTCCGATATGTATGGAGTCTATATAGTAGGTGGTGTGCCTACCGATGAATACTTGAGTGAAAAAGAAAGACTCAATTTAAAAAACGTAAATTTTATCGGCTTCAAAGAGAAAAACGATTTAATGAAATATTTTAAAGCTGCCGACGTATTTCTTCTCCCCACTCGTGAAGATATTTGGGGACTTGTTATAAACGAAGCAATGGCAAACGGACTGCCCGTTATTACGACAAGAAGATGCAACGCGGGTCTGGAGCTTATAAGTGACGGCGTTAACGGCTATCTTGTTGATGTTGGCGATGAAAAGGGACTTGCTGAAGCGATTAATAAAGTCCTTGACGTAGTCGATGACAGTATGCAAAAGGCTTCGCTCTCCGTGATTGAGAATTATACCATTGAATCTATGGTCGAAAGACATATGGAAATATTTAAAGAATATGTAAAATAATACATGTTAAAGTGGTGAAATATGAAGATTATATTGTGGGGATTGATGTTTGACGAAGAGTCATTAAAGGAAGCGTATGAATATTCAGCGCGCGGAGTGCAGATGGCTCCTCATAAATTTCAGACTAACCTCTTAAAGGGCATTGAACAAATAGACAACGTCGCAGCTTCGGTAATAAACGTGCTGCCTGTCGGAAGCTATCCCGTTAATTATAAAAAGCTTTTTATAAAAAGAAGCGCGTGGGAAAAAGAAAACGTGCGCCCGGGATATATCAACCTGCCCTGGCTCAAACATAAAATTCAAGAGTCTGAAATAATAAGAGAAACCAAAAAGAAGCTGAAGAATAGTGCGCAAGAGGACACATATATCGTGATATATCACTTTTACGAGCCTTTTCTCAAGTGCGCGGAGTACATAAAGAAAAAATACCCTGAAGTTCATATATGTCTGATCGCAACAGACTGCGTTCCGGGTAAAAACGATATGAAAAAGTACGTATCTCCGAAAACTATAAAAAAGGGAGAGCGCATCGTTAAACGAGCTAAAAATTGTGATAGCTTTGTTTTACTTACAAAATATATGGCAGAGCCTCTTGAAACGGGAGAACGCAAAACTGCAATAGTAGAGTGCATATGCGATGAGTTCCAGGACGCGTGCGAAGCAAAAAGCAAAAGCAGTAATGTATGCCTTTACACAGGAACACTCGACAGGGAATTCGGCATATGTGAGCTTGCTGATGCCTTTACAGGTATTACTGACGCAGAACTATGGATATGCGGAAGAGGCGACGCGGTCGAATATATTAGCGGCCTTGTGCAAACGCATGATAATATAAAATATTTAGGTTTTGTAGATCAGAAACGGGTAAGAGAGTTGCAGAATTCATGTGATTTCCTGATAAACCCCCGCCGGCCAACGGGAACCTATACAAAATATTCCTTCCCGTCAAAAACAGCAGAATATATGATGTCAGCCCGTCCCGTTATCATGTATAAGCTCGAAGGCATACCTGACGAATATGACGAGTATCTGAATTATCTTAAAGGCGAAACACCCGAAGAGATAAAGAATGAGCTTGTACAGATATTTGCAGCAGACTATATAAGTCTTTGTGAAAAAGCAGACAGAGCACGCGACTTTGTATTAAATAATAAGAGCTCATACATGCAGGCGAAGAAGATAGTAGAAATGATAAGCGGCAAAGAATAAAGAAAGCACCGAAACATGTGCGGTTTCGGTGCTTTTACTATATTATTTTCTTTTTATACTTTCTAATAATTTGATTATTTCCGCAAATCCAAGAAGCATTGTTCCGCTGAGCAATGCTGCAAACCAATAGGTCAGAGCAATTGAAATAGAGAACTCGGTGTCGGTATATACGTATTCAAATCCTTTTGTAACTTCAACAGTGCCAAAAGTTGCACCGGCAATAAAACCTCCGATATATATCAGCCAAGCAATTATTGTTAAAACTATTTATATCGGGTTATTAAAAGAAGCGTCTTCTGTATGATTTTGTTTTGGAGAATATTCAGACGAGTGTCTTAATATTTCTGCCATTTCTTCCATCGATATTTTTTCATCATCGGGATTTGAATCAAAGAATGTGCTGCCGATAAATTCACGAGGGCTTTCAGATGATTTTACGCCCTTATAATCAGAGTTTTTTTCATATAAATCTCCTCCTAAAACTGTTATACTAATTCTAACACATTAAAGAATAAAAGTCAACATAAAGAAAACCCCGAAAGAAAACGCTTTCGGGGTTTTTGATAATAGCCGTAAGGCTTTGATTATCTCTTTGAGAACTGGCTTGCGCGGCGAGCAGCCTTGAGTCCGTACTTCTTTCTTTCCTTCATTCTCGGGTCACGAGTGAGGAAGCCTGCCTTCTTGAGAGCAGGTCTGTATGTTTCGTCAGCCTGAAGAAGAGCACGAGCAAGTCCGTGACGGATAGCACCTGCCTGACCGGAAAGTCCGCCGCCCTTAACAGTGCAGATGATGTCGAACTTACCGGCGGTAGCTGTAACGCCGAAAGGCTGATTTACGATGAGCTTGAGAGTTTCAAGACCAAAATATTCATCAATGTTCTTGCCGTTGATGGTTATAACGCCTGTGCCGGGAACGATACGAACACGGGCAACAGAGCTTTTTCTTCTACCTGTACCGTAGAAGTAAGGTTTAGCACTTGTATACATGTTAATTCAATCCTTTCCTGTTGATCAGCCGATTACTTCGGGCTTCTGAGCAGCGTGATTGTGGTCAGCGCCTGCATATACCTTAAGACGGTTGAAAGAGTTTGCACCGATAGTGTTCTTGGGAAGCATGCCCTTTACAGCGAGCTCCATAGCAAGCTCAGGCTTTGTAGCCATAAGAGTCTTGTACTGAACTTCCTTAAGACCGCCGATGTAGCCGGAATGGTGACGGTAATACTTCTGAGTAAGCTTGTTGCCTGTGAGTATTGCCTTGGAAGCGTTGATGATGATTACGAATTCACCGCAGTCAACATGAGGAGTGAATTCAGGTCTGTGCTTACCTCTGAGGATGGTAGCAGCGAGAACTGCAGTCTTACCGAGGGGCTTGTTAGCCGCATCGATAACATACCATTTACGCTCGAGGGTTTCTTTTTTTGCCATAAAAGTAGACATTATAAGTTTCCTCCGTGAAACAGTTAAATAATAGAATTTTGCACAGGGCATAGTAACCCTGTCAAATCAAGCTTTAACATTATAACACACAGAGTAATGATTGTCAATAGATTTTTGAAAGAATTTTTGATTATCTCGATTTACACACGAGAGATCTCTCGAATTCTCGCTAAATCTCACGCTTTCTCATTTTTTCTTGAGACTTACGACAAAAGTTTTTTCGAATATAGTATAAAATCCGTATATAAACTAAGAATTATCTTAAAGATGATATTATATATAAAAACACAGGATATCTCAGAAATATCCCGTGTTTTACACCCATATTTATATTATATCATACTAATAGAACATTGTAAATATAAAAGTGACTATGTTTAGTATTTTCTCACAATTAAACAAAAATAAGAGGAATAGTTTTTATAAAATGTCAATTGAAACAAGGGTGAAAATGTGCTAAACTATAAGTGAAGAAAGGAAGGTACAGTCCAATGAGAAAGTGAGCAAATGGCTTTTAATATGAGGGCTATGCTAGGAATTATTAGACGGAGCCGCTTGATTGTTTGTTTTTAAAGTGTTGAGTTTCATGTAGGTAGAACACGGCGGTGTAACGCAGTATATAGATTTTGGTGCGAAGTTATAAATCAAGCAGCAATGCAAGAACAGCCTTTATATGAAAAAGTCAAAAAATCGCCTTTTGCATCAAATGATTCAAGGAAAAACAAAAGTAGTTCTCCTTAAGAGAAGAGTGATGTAGGTTTTGAAATTGCGAATATAAAAGCAAAAGGCAGACTAAGAAAGAGAGGATAACCAAAAGATGTTAGATATCAAGAATGAACAGAAGTGACCGTCGTTTGCAGGTCAGTGTAGCAAACGGCGGTCACTTCTTTTTTTATTGGCAGAATACTAAAACATTTCATATAAAACATATAATTTGTTTAAATGGTTCAAATTTAGGCCTTGAATTGGCTTTGGATTGTGCAAAAATGATTGACAAACAGGTATAAATGATATATAATCTATATTGTAGAATTTTGTCGTTTAACTTATGTGTTGGCAAGGCTTGGAAAAACGTTTTTATGCAAGCCTTGATTTTTGTGTGGAGAAAAAATACTGCATAAAAGTATGCACATAGTAGCTTATAAGAAAGGAATGTTTTTTATGTCTTTCGCTCTTCATGGGGTAAAAGTGCCTCACAGAAAACATACTCAGGGTAAACCTGCAACCAGAATAGATGCCCCGCAGAAGGTTACCCTACCTATGTCTATGCATATAGGCGCGCCTGCTAAGCCTGCTGTTTCAGTTGGGGATATTGTAAAGATGGGCACAAAAATAGCTGAATCCGCTTCCTCCTTGTCATCTCCAATATATTCAAGTGTATCGGGAAAGGTTTCTAAAATTGCAGATTTTATGCTTTCAAACGGAACTAAAGTTCCTGCCGTAATAATTGAGTCTGACGGCGAAATGTCATTAGACGAGTCGCTTAGCGCACCGATAGTTGATTCGAAAGAAAGCCTTATAGCGGCGCTCAAAGAAAGCGGAGTTGTCGGGCTTGGCGGAGCAGGATTTCCAACTTATGCGAAACTTGATGTAGAAGCAGACCGTATACAGGAGCTTATAATAAACGGAGCTGAATGTGAGCCGTATATCACAAGTGACACGCTTACAATGACAGAACGTTCGGAAGATATGGCCTATGCAATCAGTATTATAAAGAAATACCTTGGAATAAAAAAAGTTATAATTGGTGTCGAATCAAACAAAAAGACTGCAATAGCCTCTATGAGGACTCTGTCTGCAACCGACTCGGATATTGAAGTTAAGGTTCTTCCGTCAATTTATCCGCAGGGCGGAGAAAAAGTGCTTATATACCATACAACCGGCAAAGCAGTGCCTGTTGGTAAGCTTCCAATAGACGTTGGATGTGTTGTAATAAATTGCACAACGCTAGCAGTTATAGGTGAATACCTTAAAACCGGAAAACCTCTCGTGGAAAAATGTATTACGGTTGACGGCGGTGCAGTCAATGAGCCGCAAAACGTAATAGTACCAATAGGCACACCGATCTCTGACGTTATTGATTTTTGCGGCGGTCTTAAAACCGATCCTGCAAAAGTTGTTTACGGGGGACCGATGATGGGTATAACCGTGCCCGACATGAGTGCACCCGTTCTAAAAAATACAAACGCTGTTCTGGCGCTTACTCATAAAGAAGCAAAGCTTCCCAAAACAACAGCATGTATTCGTTGCGGATCATGTACAAACGTATGTCCGTTCGGTCTTGCTCCTGCAGCTATTGCGGCGGCTTATAAAAATAAGAATGCCGAAAGACTTGACGAGCTTACGGTAAATGCTTGTATGGAATGCGGATGCTGCAGCTTCGTTTGTCCGGCTAACAGACCTCTCGTCCAGACCAATAAGCTGTCAAAAGCATTTTTAAAAGAAGAAAAAACAAAGGGAGGGAGATAAAGCATGAATAATAATCTGAAATTATCAGTTTCTCCGCATATTCATAGCGGACGTTCAACTTCAAAGATCATGCGCGACGTTATTATAGCGCTTCTCCCGACAACCGTTGCTGGAACGCTTATATTCGGACTTCGCTCTCTTCTTGTTATTGCAGTATGCGTATTAAGCTGTGTGTGTTTTGAAGCATTGTTTAATATTGCATTAAAAAAAGAACAGACGGTGGGAGATCTCAGCGCGGCTTTAACAGGCTTGCTTTTGGCTCTTAATCTTCCTGCAATAATTCCGATATGGCAATGCGTTCTAGGTAGTGCTTTTGCGATAATAATAGTAAAATGTCTGTTCGGCGGTATAGGCTTTAACGTGGTTAACCCTGCAATTACAGCCAGAGTTTTTATGCTGGTAGCATTCGGAAGTATGGCAAAGCAAGCATTCCCCATAGCAGACGCAGTGTCAAGCGCAACGCCGCTTGAGATAATGGCAAACGGAAATACGGTTGGTCTTAAAGACCTGCTTTTGGGAACAACGGGCGGCGCAATAGGTGAAACGTGTGCGATAGCGCTCCTTATAGGATTTGTATACTTGCTTATCCGTCGTGTAATAACCTGGCATATACCGGTGCTTTACGTTGCAAGTGTGTACATACTTTCACTATTCGTTGAAGGCTTTGATTTTACAAAAGCGCTTGCAATGATACTTTCGGGAGGACTTCTTCTCGGTGCTGTATTTATGGCAACTGACTATGTTACCTCGCCGTCAACAGCAAAGGGAAAGATCATTTTCGGTATCGGTGTCGGTGTTATTACGTTTCTTATCAGATATTACGGAGTTTATCCCGAAGGCGTGTCATTTGCAATACTTTTTATGAATATACTAACTCCCTACATCGATAAAATGAGCGCACATAAGGTGTTTGGAGGTCAGAAATAATGAATAGATCAATAAAAAGTATACTTGTACTCGTATGTATATGTGCGGTAACGTCGCTTTTGATGGCATTAACAAACGAGCTCACCGCACCTATAATAGAAAAAAACGAAAGCGCTGCAGCAAATGCGGCTCTGCTTCAGGTAATGCCTGAAGGCAAAGGCTTTGAAGCTGTTGACATCAGTACATATACTCTTCCGTCAACTATCAGCGAAGCATATAAAGAAGCAAACGGCGGATATGTATTTAAAATGGTTACATCCGGATATTCGACGAATTTTGTAATTATGTGCGGAGTAAGTCCCGATAAAAGCGTCAGCGGAGCGCTCTGCCTCTCGTCAGGAGAGACTCTCGGATACGAAAAAACTTTCGGCGAGAATATGACAGGCAAAAATATTCAGACTGTGGAAGAAATTGATACGGTTTCAGGTGCAACAAAAACGACTGGAGCATATATCTCAGCCGTTAAGGATGCGCTTAATGCCGCAATCATTCTCGACGGCGGATCTGTTGATATAAGAACGGAAGAAGAGATCCTTGCAGATAATCTTTCAGCTGCTCTTCCGCAGGCAGATGGAGCATTTACAAAGCTCTTTATAGTCGAAGATATTGGCTTTGTTGATGCTGTGTATTCTGCAGATAACAATACAGGGTATGTATACGTTGTCGGTGAAGAATTCATAGCAGTCGATGCAACAGGAAATATTCTGAGCGAAACTGAAACTGATATAAGCGAAGCCGTTTCCAAAATGCTTGCATCAAGCGTAAGCGATATAGATATAACTGCTTATGCGGATATGCCCACGGCAATAGTATCAGCAAGTGTCAGCGCAACAGGCAACTACATATTTGATATCAAAGCGGCAGGTTTTGGCATCAGCGGAGATGCCTGGTACAATCCTTCAGGCGAGTATATTTATATAAAAATTTCAGTAACTTCTGAAGGAAAGATAATAGACTGCTTTACCGTTTCGCAAAAAGAGACTGACGGAATAGGTTCTGCATGCGCAGATGAAGAATTCTATACTCAATTTAACGGTAAAGATGAAAGTAACTTCCGCGAAATTGACGCGATAAGCGGAGCAACCATAACAACAAATGCATATAAAACTGCAGTTTCAAGAGCGTTTGAAGCACTTAAAATATTGAAAGGAGTGGAGTAAGATGAATAAAAACGGTAATCTTTCGGTCTTGACTAAGGGTATACTTAAGGAAAACCCCGTGTTTATCCTTATTCTCGGAACTTGCCCCACCCTTGCAACCACAAATAACGTGATCGGTGCTTTCGGTATGGGTATAGCGGCACTTGCGGTGCTCGTGTGTTCCAATATACTGATCTCGCTTCTCAGAAAAATCATTCCGGACAATGTAAGAATCCCGTGTTACATAGTAATAATAGCAGGATTTGTTACAATAGTCGAAATGGTAGTAAAAGCGTTTTTTCCCGCATTATACGAAATGCTTGGTGTATACCTGGCTCTTATAACGGTCAACTGTATAATTCTTGGCAGAGCAGAAATGTTTGCAAGTAAAAACAACGTCGTAAGATCGGCGCTTGACGGGCTTGGAATGGGCATAGGGTTTACACTGGCTCTTTGCGCTATGGCAACTATTAGAGAAGTGCTTGGCGCAGGAAGCTTTGCCGGAATAGCAATACCGTTTATGACTGATTATAAAATCGAATTTTTCATCAAAGCCCCCGGCGGTATGCTTGTGTACGGTCTTCTTATCGCGCTTGTTTATAAGATAACATCCGGCAAGGGACCGAAAAAGAGAGAATTCAGTTGCAACGGTTGCCCGTCGGCACAGTATTGCAGTAATGGTTCATGTGCAAAGGAGGTAGAATAAAATGGAGCTTTTTAAGTCTTTAATTGTTATTCTGCTATCTTCGGTACTTCTGAATAACTACGTACTTAGCCGTTTCCTTGGTATATGCCCGTTTCTCGGAGTTTCCAAAAAACTCGATCAGGCAGTAGGAATGGGAGTGTCTGTAACAGCAGTAATGCTTTTGGCAACGGCCGTTACCTGGCCGATTCAGTACTTTGTACTTGAACGCTTTGGCCTTGGATATACGCAGACAATAGTGTTTATCCTTGTAATAGCTGCGCTTGTTCAGATGCTTGAAAATCTGTTAAAGAAATTCTCCCCCTCATTACATAAAGGCCTCGGCGTGTATCTGCCGCTTATAACAACAAACTGCGCCGTTCTCGGCGTTGCTATCAACAATATAACAGACGGATATAACTTCCTTGAATCTATGGTTAGCTCGCTTGGCGTAGGACTCGGCTTCCTGCTTGCGATGGTTCTGTTTTCTGGTGTTCGTTCCCGTATAGACGAAAGCGAAGTCCCCGAAAGCTTCAAGGGACTTGCTGTAACACTTATAGCTGCTTCATTTATCTCGCTTGCCTTTATGGGATTTGCGGGAATAGTAGACAATCTGTTTGCATAAGGAGGGAATAAAATGTTAAACAATATTTTGATTGCCCTCGCAGTTGTAGGAGCGGTAGGACTTATAGCAGGTATACTTCTTGCTCTCATCTCCCATTTCTTCGCAGTGCCCGATGACGAAAAAGTAAAAGCGGTTCGCGCATGCCTTCCCGGAATAAACTGCGGTGCATGCGGATATAAGGGCTGTGATGACTATGCAGTAGCCGTAGCCGAAGGGGAAGCTAAAGCAAATCTTTGTGTGCCCGGTGCGGCAGACGTAGCAAAGGAACTTGGTGAATTGCTTGGAATAGAGGTTGAAGCACCTAAGGACGTGGTGGCATTTGTACACTGCAACGGTACGTGCGAAGCCACAACAAAGAGGGCGGAATATGACGGCATATCAAGCTGTAAAGCGGCGTCTATGCTATATGGCGGACCTGATGCCTGCAGTTATGGCTGTATGGGCTTGGGAGACTGTGCAACATCATGTCCGGCCGATGCAATATGTATGAAAGACGGCGTCGCAAGGGTAGATACTACAAGATGTCTCGGATGCGGACTGTGCGAAACAATATGCCCGAAAAATATAATTTCAATGGTGCCGCAGGAAACGTCGGTAGTAGTAATGTGTAGTAACAAGGATAAGGGCGCAGATGCAAGAAAAGTATGCACTAATGTCTGCATCGGGTGCAAGAAATGTGAGAAAACTTGTCCTAACGGAGCGATAACAGTTGTGAATAATCTTGCTGAAATTGATTATGATAAGTGTACAGGATGTGCGCTTTGTGTAAGCGAGTGTCCTACAAAATGTCTCAAACATGTTTTCTTCCCCGACCTTTCTGAATCAGTTGAGGAAATCTTAGCAAATGAATAAACAAACAGAAAAAGCGCCCATCGTTTCAAACGGTGGGCGAAAAATTAAAAATGATATTATTTTTATAATATTTTTACTGTTGATAGTTTGGTGCGTAGGGCTAATATACGCATTGTCACGCGCAGACGGAGATACGGTTATTGTAACTGTAAACGGAGAAATAACGGGTGAATATGCCCTTAGCGATGATCTGACAATCAATATAGAATCAGGAGAGGGACAGTATAATGTTCTTGTAATCAAAGACGGTTTCGCCGGAGTAGAAAAAGCAAGCTGCCCGGATGGGATCTGTGTCGCCCATAAACCCATTTCAAAGGACTCGGAAAGCATAGTATGCCTTCCCAATAAGGTTGTTGTAACCGTTAAAAAATCGGAGTTTAATGATTCTCCGGATATAATTGCTTAAAAGGTGGCTTTTATGCAAAATAATAAAAGTAAAATATACAGAATAACTTTTTTAGCAGTTTGCGCAACGGTGGCTCTTGTGCTTTCATATATGGAAACTCTTCTTCCGCCGCTTGTAGCTTCTGTACCAGGTATAAAACTAGGGCTACCCAATATAGTCATTGTATTTGTTTTGTATCGCTTCGGTATCAGAGATGCTGCTGCAGTTTCATTTATAAGACTGATAGCAGTAGTATTACTATTTGGAAATATAATGATGTTTGCTTACAGTCTTGCAGGCGCGATACTGAGTCTGGTTTGTATGGCAGTGCTGAAGAGAATCGATATACTTTCTATGATCGGAGTCAGCGTTGCAGGTGCAGTATCGCATAATATAGGACAAGTTCTTGTTGCGATGGCTCTTCTTGAAACTGCAGAGATAGGATACTATATGATCGCACTGGCTATAAGCGGTACCGTGTCGGGAATTTTTGTCGGAATTGCAGGGGCATATCTTACAAAAAAACTATTGACAAAAAATATCAATAATTGTTGACAATATTCTATACATATGTTAAAATAATCAAGGTGTTGTTGATACCATAATTAAAATTAAGGAGAAACATTATGAAAAGAATTTTAAGCATCGTTCTTTGCGTTCTCATGCTTCTCACAAGCCTTGTTTTTATTGGTTGTGAGAAAGAGGCTTCAAACGTTAAGTTCGGTCTTGGACTGTACAGTACAGTTGCAAAGGCAACAGATGCAGACGGCGAATCAAGCGGACAGGGACAGACGGCAATAACTGCAGCGGCTGTTATGCTCGATGAAAACGGCAAAATAGTAAAATGTGCTATTGATACCGCAGATAATACCGTAAACTATACATCAGACGGAAAAGCGGTAGCAACTGAAACATTCCTGACTAAATATGAGCAGGGTGACGACTATAATATGAAGCTTTACGGCGGCGCCGCAAAGGAATGGTATGAGCAGGTTGACGCTTTTTGCGCACTCGTAGCCGGAAAAACCGCTGACGAAGTTAAAGCGCTTGTAGCAGAAGGCAACAAGGGAACTGAAGATGTTGTGAACGCAGGATGCACGATAATGATCGCAGACTTTGTATATGCACTCGTTGATGCAATAGACAACGCTGCCGAATCAAACGCAACATCCGCTGATGCAGTTAAGCTTGGAATGTTCACAGAGCAGTCACTTAAGGATGCAACAGAAGAAACAAACGGCCAGAATAAGCTCGAAACAACTGTTTTTGCAGCTGCAGTAGATGCTGAAGGAAAAATTGTCGTTTCTTCAAACGATTGCGTACAGGTTGTATTTACGTTTGATGAAAACGGAGCGTCCACCTATGATACAACAACAGCTGTTGTAAGCAAAAAGGAAAAGGGCGATGCATACGGTATGAGCCTTTACGGAGCTGACCTTAACGGCGACGGTGAGATAAAAGAATGGTTTGAACAGTCTGCCATATTCGATGCCGCGTGTGCAGGCAAGACAGCAGGCGATGTTGAAGCACTTCTTGCAGAAACTAATTACGGTAGCGAAGAGCTTCAGAACGCAGGTTGTACAATTCTTGTAAACGGACTTGTAAAAGCAGCGGCGAAGATCGGTTAATAAAAAACTGATATGAAAATGGGAGGGAAACCTCCCATTTTTAAAATACCGGGGAGATACTGAAATGAAAAAACGCATTTCGTTGATATTGGTTATATTTATATTTCTGCAAAGCATATCACTTGTTTCATGCAACGAAAAACTAAATAAGTATTCTGCTTATTCTTTTGATTATTTTGATACCGTAACAACTGTAACAGGCTATGAAAAAAGCAAGGAAGAGTTTGATTCCGTCAGCTCAGAAATTCTCTCAGAACTTGAAAAGTATCACCGTAATTTTAATATATATACGCGTTATGAGGGATTAAACAACCTATGTACAATCAATGAACTTTCAGACGGGAGGCACCGTACTGTTGAAGTTGACGGAAGTATTATAAATATGCTTTTGTTTGCAAAAGATATGTATTATAAAACAAACGGTAAAGTAAACGTAGCCTCTGGAAGCGTCTTGTCAATCTGGCATGACTTTAGGGAAGAAGGAAAAGCAATTCCTCCGATCGATAAGCTTAAAGAAGCTGCAGAGCATATGAATATAGAAGATATGCTTATAGACGCAGAGAATTGTACCGTAACCCTGCTTGATCCTAAAATGAAGCTTGACGTTGGAGCAATTGCCAAAGGATATGCAGTCGAAATGGTGGCAAAAAAGCTTGAAGAAGAGGGAAAAGACGGATATGTCATAAACGTCGGCGGCAACGTCAGGACTATCGGCAAACGAGGCGACGGTAAAAATTGGCTTGTGGGAATAGAAAATCCTGAGAACAATGAAAACGATCCGTATTTTGCATATCTTGAGCTTTCTGGCGACTCTCTTGTAACGAGCGGATCATATCAGAGATATTATACAGTAGACGGTAAACGCTACCACCATATTATTGACCTTGAAACGCTTTATCCCGGCGATGATTATCTCTCAGTTTCGATAATATGTCAAAGCTCTGCTCTCGGAGACGCGCTTTCAACTGCACTTTTCTGTATGACTTTAGAAGAGGGACTTGAAATGATAGAATCAATCCCGGATGCAGAAGCGATGTGGGTAACACTCGAGGGGGAGAAGATAACTTCAAGCGGATTTGAAAAATATACAACAGAAAGATAAAAAGTAAAGACGCAAAATCTTTCCTTTTTAAAATCAATAATATTAAATCACCAAACTTCTTGACATTTCTATTTAAGTGTGATAAAATATTTAATACTTGCGGGCGTGGCGGAATTGGCAGACGCGCTAGACTTAGGATCTAGTGTCAACGACGTGGGGGTTCAAGTCCCTTCGCCCGCACCAAAAATCGAGGAGCACAATAGTGCCCCTCGATTTTTTATTAAACTCTTGTTTTTATATATTCAATTAAATCATCAAAACTTCCGTTTGGATAGATGGATATGTCAACGCAAGATTTATTAATTAAATTGTTTGTAAGCAAAAATACGTCTATGCCAATACCTTTTGCCGGCATATCGTCTGACACGTCATTACCAACCATCAAACATTCTTGCGGTTTTGCTCCTATTTTATTCAATATGTCCTTATAATACATAAGACTCGGCTTGCTGTATCTTGAATTTTCGTAAGTGGTATAGAGTTCAAAATTCTCAGGAGAAAGACCAGCCCATACAATACGCTTTTGTGTTGCAATTGAAGGGAAAATCGGATTTGTTGCAAGAACAAGCTTAAGATTCATAGATTTTAGCTTTGCTATCATCTCAGCAGCTTTTGGCGAGTACCCGCATGACTCTTTTACAAGATCAAAATCATTTTTATAAAAATCATCAAATAACGGCATATCATCAATGACGTGCTTGCCAAATACAGTTGAAAAGTAGTCCCAGAAAACAGCTTCATTCGTAGCTTTACCGTCATTTTTTATCATTTTTTCAGTTCCTGCCCAAATGGCACGAATTAAAGACTGAGGCTCATATCCGTGATTTGAGAGTTTTTTTGCAATAGCACCAAAATAAGCCTTAACAAATATATCCTGATCCATCGGTAACAGAGTACCGTCAAGATCAAATAGTATGTATTTCAACATTATTTATTTTTCTCCGTAAGGGTTGTAGTCGAATCAGAATTGTTTCCCGTAATAACAGCAACATCAGCGTTGTAATACTTGGTTGTTTCGATCGGAAGCGATTTTTTTGACAAGCGTTTTTCAACCAATCTTTTAATAAGCGAATATATAACGGCAAACGTCGGTGCGCCTATAAGCATACCTACAAGACCGAAATATCCGCCCATTACAGTAATCGCAAATAAAATCCAGAGTGAGCTTATACCGATAGCCTCACCAAGTATCTTTGGGCCTATATAGTTGCCGTCTATCTGCTGAAGAATAATAATGAAAATAACGAATATAAGGCAGTACCACGGACTGACAGTAAGTACGATAAAAGCGCAGGGAATAGCACCAATAAAGGGCCCTATGAAAGGAATAACGTTTGTAATACAAACAATAACGCTGATTAGAGGATAATACGGCATGCCGATAAGACCGAGAACAACAAGCGTAATGAATCCAATAATAAGTGAATCAAGAATTTTGCCTATGATAAAGGAACCGAATTTTTTATCTGTATCGTGTGCAAAATCATAGAATTCAACAAAGGCTTTGTCTGAGAGCAGACTGCGAAGTATCTTTCGTATCTGAGCAGTAAGCTTTTCCTTTGATGCAAGGAAGTAGACAGAGAAAATCAGACCGATAAATACGTTTTTGAATCCAATGAAGAATGCTGAAATATAGTTCAGAAGATTTGGAACTATACTTTGAAGCATTGAATAAAGCTGATTTACAGCAGCCTCTAGATTATCTGAGATCTTGGAGAAATCAATAACACCGTCTAGTCTTGTGTAAATATCGTATAGATCAGGAAACGTAGCCATGAATGTTTCAGGAAGACTGAGAGTACTATCAAGATTGGTGATGAGATTATTAAAAAGAATTTCAAGCTTTGAATAAAGATCCTGATAACTCGCAATAACCTGGGGAAGCAGGAGCATAAAGAATGCTGCAACAACCGAAAGAATAACTATGTAAGTTAAAAGAAGAGAAAGTGTGCGTTTTAATATCTTACGTTCTTTTTTCTTGAATTTAAATATTCGCTTTTCAAAAAAGTTGAGCAGAGGATTAGCAATATAAGCGAAAATCAGACCGTAATATACGGGGCTCATTATCCTGTTGAACTTTTTAATGACGCCGGAAATGAAATCAGCATTGTCGCCCATGAAATATAAAAACAGTATTATTGCAGCACATACGCAAACGTAGGCAGATATAGTCAAATACTTTTTATTAATCTGAAGTTTCATAGAAATCCCTCCAATATATAATAATTCTATAACAAATCTACATATAAGTCAAGTTAACACATGTTAATATTATAATAATTAATAAAAAATTTGTAAGATATTGAAAAAAGCTGGAAAATGTGCTAACATTATAGTGATATATTGTTTAAACATGAAAAGGATCAGATTATGGCAAATACGATTAATTTAAGTGTTAACACAAATATGATTGACGCAATACTGAAAAATGCACTTGAAGAAGATATGGGAACAGGCGATATTACAACGCTGACAACTATTCCCGGCGATGCCGTAGCGTGCGGTAAATATATCTCTAAAGAAAGCGGTATTATCTGCGGTATAGGTATTGCAAAGAGAGTATTTGATTTGCTTGGTGAAAACTTTGAATTCGTTTCGTATAAGAACGACGGCGATTTCGTAGAAAAAGGAGAAATCATTGCCGAGGTTAAAGGAAACGCGGTAGTAGTGTTGACAGGCGAGCGTACAGGACTTAACCTTATGCAGAGACTTTCCGGTATTGCAACTGCAACTGATAAAGCGGTAAGATCCGTTGAAGGCACAAATGCTAAGATTTGCGATACACGTAAAACCACTCCCGGACTTCGCGTGCTTGAAAAGTATGCAGTACGATGCGGAGGCGGAACCAATCACCGATTCAATCTTGCAGACGGAATACTCATAAAAGATAATCACATAGTGGCATCAGGATCAATAACCAATGCAGTAAGATCTGCACGAATGAATGCTCCTCATACTTTGAAGATAGAAGTTGAAGTTGAAACGTTCGAGCAGCTAAACGAAGCTCTCGCGGCAGGCGCAGATATAATAATGCTTGACAATATGTCAAACGACGATATGTCAAAGGCAGTATCAATAATTGCAGGCAGAGCGCTTGTTGAAGCATCCGGTAATATGGGAGAGCGCGATTTGAGAGCGGTTGCCGAAACGGGTGTTGACCTTATTAGTATCGGAGCACTTACACATTCAGTAAAATCTCTTGATATAAGCTTAAAATTCAAGTTAATATAAGAAACAGGTGAGTATATGAGACGTTACATATACAGTAAAGAATTAAATAATCCGGATACTCTTGATTTTGATGTGCTTATAGTCGGAAGCGGACTTGCAGGCCTTTATGCGGCTCTGCATATCGATCCGACTAAAAGCGTTGCCCTTGTAACAAAAGTAAATATAGAAAGTTCCAATTCCTTTCTTGCTCAGGGCGGTATTGCAGCCGTAATAGACCCTAGTGATAATTTTGAAAGCCACGTTGAAGATACCCTTAAGGCAGGCGCAGGCATGTGCGATCCTACGGCAGTAGATGTTCTTGTTAAAGAGGGGCCGGAGAATATAAAAGAGCTCGTTGAAATGAACGTGCCGTTTGATACTAATCCCGAGGGAGAACTTATGATAACCCGAGAGGGAGGTCACTCGTGCCGCCGTATCGTGCATTGCGGCGGAGACGCTACCGGAAGAGAAACAACTAAAACACTCGGCCAGATAGCAATGAACCGAGAAAACGTAACAACGCTTTTTGAAACGTATATGATAGATATAGTTACGCAAAACGGGAAAGCGGTAGGCGGTATTTTCCGTGATACTAAAAACAACCGTGATTTTATCATACGTTCATCTAATATAATAATTTCAACCGGTGGAATCGGAGCTATATATAATCATACCACGAACCCTTGCGATGCTATAGGCGACGGAATAGCAGCTGCGATGAGAGCGGGTGCTGAGGTAGTGAATATGGAAATGGTACAGTTCCATCCTACAACGCTTATCCCTCATTCAAACAGCGACAGACTTTTCCTTATATCAGAAGCAGTACGCGGTGAAGGCGGAATACTTAAAAATCATGAAAAGAAAGCTTTTATGCAGGGAAAGCATGAGCTTGCAGACTTGGCTCCCCGTGATATAGTAACACGCGCTATACTTGCTGAGCTCAAGCGTTCGGGTAAATCTCACGTATTTCTTGACGTTTCATCAATGACCAAAGAGTTTTTCTCAAAAAGATTTCCAACAATATATAACGAATGTACAGAGTTTGGAATAAACTTGCCCGATGATATGATACCTGTTAGACCTGCTCAGCATTATCTTATGGGCGGCATACGCACCAATCTTTGGGGTATGACCAATATAGAGGGATTGTATGCATGCGGAGAATGTGCATGGACAGGCATACACGGTGCAAACAGACTCGCAAGCAACTCAATGCTTGAATGTCTTGTTTTCTCAAGACGTGCTGCGAGACATATAAATGAAAAAACACTTCCCGAAGTAAGTTTTAAACTTCCCGAAACAAAGATAAGTGCTGATGAAAGGCTTACTTCTAAGTATATAAGCGGTACAAAAGGAAAGATCCGCGATATAATGACAGAGTACGCAGGCCCAATACGTACAGAAAAAGGGCTTGCAGAAGCCGCAGGAAAAATATACAGAATATATAAAAAGCTTCAGGACACGCCGCTTGTTGAAAATGAAGAGTACGAGCTTTATAACATGACCCAGAACGCTTATAAGATCGTAACAGATGCGCTTTCGCGCAAGGAAAGCATCGGCGCACATTATATCGTCCATGAGGATGAGAAATAATAAACAATAAACAATACTGCCCGTAGCAATTTTGCCGCGGGCAGTTGTATAATAGCTATTTCGATAAGTGTAGGTGCAAAATGAAAGAAATAATACTTGACGCTAACGCAAAAATAAATCTTTACCTCGACGTTGTATCAAAACGCAGTGACGGTTATCATAATATAGAAAGCGTAATGCAAACACTTTCACTTTCTGATAAAGTCAGTGTGAGGTGGAACGAATGCATTAATAAAAAAAGCATAAAGCAAACGTTTATAAATTCTGATCTGCCGTGTGATGAAACAAACCTTTGCTATAAGGCGGCAAAAGCTTATTTTAATTGCTTTGATATTGATTCATACGATATAGAAATATCCGTAGAGAAAAATATACCCGAAGCCGCAGGATTAGCAGGAGGAAGCGCGGATGCGGCGGCAGTTATACGCGCGCTTGATATTCTCTGTAAAAAGAACAGCGCCGATACAGTATTATCCGAAATAGGCCTCATGGTGGGTTCAGACGTAGCTTTTTGTATTGTCGGCGGTACGTGTAAGGTGTGCGGGAGAGGAGAAATTGTTGAAAAACTATCACCCATTCCAAAGCTTTGGGCAGTCGTTTCAAAGTCACAAAATGAGTCTGTTTCAACAAAAGAAGCATATGCTAAAATAGATTCCCGTGAGATAAATTCAGATGAAAAAATATCGTTTAACGACTATATCGATGCACTCAGCAGGGGCGATATCAAAGCTTTGACAGAAAACGTGTATAACGTTTTTCAAACCGTAATGGCAGACTCGCTTTGCCATACCTATGAAATAATCAACTCAATGAAAAAAGACGGCGCACTGTGCTCATTGATGAGCGGTAGTGGACCGTCTGTGTTTGGATTATTTGATAATGAAGAACTTGCTAAGAATGCTTGCGGCAATTTAAAAAATAAATATTACGCAGAACTTTGTATGCCCGTTTAATTTATCTGTTTTGCCTGAATATTTCAAATGCAAGAATACTTGCCGCACTTGCGGCAGACAGGGCCGCTGGGAAGTCCCTGCCGTAATCAAGCCTTACAATAAGATCGGCATTTTCAGTAAATGCCTTTGATAAACCGCGTTTTTCTCCGCCAACGGCGAGAAGGAGCGGTTTTTTTAATTCTGCATTATATGCAGAAACAGAATTGTCAAGATCGGCACATGCAACGGCATAGCCTTCAGACTTGAATTTAGATACGCATAATTCAGGCTCTGTAACGTATATATTCATCTGCTCGCTTGCACCGGCTGATGCCCTGCATACAACACCGGCAGCACTCATCCAGTTTCTTTCAGGAAGGATTATTCCATCAGCACCAGAAGCATATATCGAGCGCAGAGCATATCCGAAATTATAAGGATCTTCAATTCCGTCGAGCATAACGTAAAAGCCCCCCTTTACAATATTCTCAACACTTAAAGAAGGGAAATTTCTGTCGGTACAATAGGTTATAATACCGCCATGCGATGCTCCGATGGCAACTTCGTCAATTTCAGCAGATTTAACTGGGAAGACCTCGAAATCATGCTTGTATGACATAGCTTTTATATATGAGAGATGCCCTGAGAGCTTTTTCTCACGCTCTTTGTCATAAATAACCTTAATGATATGCCTGTCAGTAATCGAGTTTTCAATACCGTTTATAATGGCGCGGAACGAAATCATTCCCTCAAATATATTAGATTCTGCAAAACGTGATTCTTCGCGCTTCATTTTGCAAAACCAAGCTCTTTTCTGACTTCATCAGCTTTCTTGCAAGAGTACGAGCCTTCCTGACATTTGCCGCGTACACAACCGGGCCCTGCCTTGGCAAAAAGCAGAGGAGCAACACCGCGTACAAGCCTTAGCATCTCAACAGCAAGCTCTCGTATTTCCCATTGTGCACGTCTGCAGCACCTTAATGAGAAAAAGTTGTGGAGTGAGCGAACGTTCATCGTCATAATGATCTTAGTGTCGCATGAGTTAGGTAAAACAAAACGTGCGTCCTCGTTTGCTTTTTTCTCTGCAAGTTTTTTTGCTTCCTTCTCGTCAATACCCTCGCTCATGAACGTCTCGGTATGTTTTTTTATAAGAATATTTCTTAAATTTTCATAGTGAATGGCATCTTCTTCCATCGCCTTTATATATTCAGCCTTAGCTTCAGGTAAAGATTCAATTTCGGGTGGAGTAATATATTCAAAGCTTGATTTATCAACGTATCTCTGGCTCTGAACGGAAAAAGAGGCAATTCTGTGGCGGGTAAGCTGCGCCAAAAGCGCACGGGAAACACCTTCTATGCCAAAAGTAAAGCTTGCGTGTTCGATCGGACTTGAGTGCCCGAGATCATTTAAAAGAGTAAGGAAGGATTCGACCTTGTCGGGAGTAAGATTATCCATAAGAGTGGAAATGTCGCTTCTTGAATAGCAAAGCTTTGCAGCAGATGCAACAAGCTTGTCCGCATCAGGTGTGTAGGTAAGAAGTGTAACAGTCATCTCAGTCAGCCTTTCCTGTGATTTTTTGTAATATCGTACCGAAAATAAATTTCGGAAGTTTCATCATTCTTTTAATTCTTTTGGGTTCTTTAATAAGCCGGTAGAACCATTCTAAGTTGAGCTTTATATATATTTCAGGCGCTCGTTTAACAGTGCCCGCATATGAGTCAAGGCTGCCGCCAAGTCCCATTATAAGGCCGATATTTTTTAATTTTTCTTTGTTTTCATATATCCATTTTTCCTGTGCCGGTACACCAAAGCAAACAAAGAGGATATCGGGTGAAAGCTTGTTTATTTCATCAATAACATTATCGCTTTCCTTGCCCGACTTTGCAAAATACCCGTCGTGAGTACCGAGAAGATTAAATGCAGGGTATCTTTCTCTTAGCTTTTCAGCGGCAAGTTCTGCAACACCGGGCTTTCCGCCGAGAAAATATACACCGTAACCATTCTTCTGGCTTAACTTAATCGCCCTCTCTCCGAGATCAACACCGGGAAGTTTTGCCTTTAAAGGTTTGCCAAGTATCTTCGAGGCAAGTACAACTCCGGCACCGTCGGGAATAACCAGGTCAGCAGAGTTTATTATATCTTTGATGCTGTCGTCTTCCACGCATAACTGCACGATCTCAGCATTAGGAGTAAAAACTGCGTGAAAGCTTTTGGATAATGCAAAGTCAGCGATTATAGATTCTGCCTCATCTATCGTAATATTATCAATATTAACTCCTCTGACAGAAATTTTTTCACTCACGGTTATATCCTTTCTATAATTCAGCTGTTTATATCAACAAATTCAAATTCATCAATCTTTTTTGTTTTACCCGGGTTGCGCTTCAAAAAATCATATTTAAATTTTTTGCACGTGTATTCGGCGGATACAACTCCTCTCAGAGTACATAAAACCTTGTCTTCATCGTCAATTAATCGTGCATAAGAGCATAATGAACAGATCTTCTCAGAGTCTTTCTTCTTTTTGAAAAACATAGTTTTTCTCCGATTTCGTCAAATTTGAATTATCTTTTTACATTATACTACAAATTTTTAAATAACACAATACTTTTTGAAAAACTTAAACCAAACCCGAAATGAATATAAAAATCAAGGCAAGAACAAAAGCGAAAAAAGATTGTAAAAGCTTTGTTTTAAAATGAAGCTTCAGGCTGAGGCCGGAAGGTATGCAAACAGATGCCGCCTGCATATGAACGCAAATACCGCCAAAGGAAACTGCTGAAGCAATATATATAAAAGAGCGCGCCCCAATCAGTGTACAGGCATTTATGCTCCCGCTTACTATTTCAATAAACGGCATTATCCTGCACAGAATAAACTGCATACTATCAGACAGAGATATAAGATCTATAAGACAAGAAAAAAGAATTACATAAGCGCATAACTGCGCACAAGCCTTAATACTGCCGTCAACCGATCTGCAAACAGCAGTTACGGCATCTGATGTCATATCGGGGTAATACGGTTCAAATGCACGCTTGTACGGAGTTTTCATAACAAATGCAGTAAGAAGAGAAGCAAGTATTTGTATAATGAATATAATAAAGCCAATATAAGCACTTGAAAATATGTTTATACCAATAAGCAAAACAGGAAGTGCGGGACCGGTATTATTACTTATTGCAATAAGACGTTCTGCATCAGCTCTTGTAATGACGTTATTTTTGTACATATCAACCGCCGCAATAGCACCTGAAGGGAAGCCTGATAGAAAAGAGATCAAATAAATCCCCGCAGTAAACGGAGGTAATCCGGTAAGCTTGTAAAAAAGCTTTCCGAAAGGCAGGCTTATAATATAAGCAAAGCCTGAAGCAACGATTATTTTGGTAATTACAATAAAACAAAAAAGAGAGGGGATAACGTTTGTTAAGCATACCTTGATAGCATTGCAGGCACTGTTTTTAAAATATCCGGGCAATGATATTATAAAAACGAGTAGCGCTAAACTAGTAATCAGAACAACGATAGAAAGCAATCTGTCTTTTAAGCTTGTTATAATAATAAACGCCTCCAAACAGTATAATATAATAAACTATATTTGATTTGGAGCAATTATATGAAGATAAACGGTGGCGATAAAAACGGTCTGTTTAAAAAAATAACAGTTTTAAAAGATATAACAGAGGGCTCTTCTATGTATATCACTTCTAATAATGAGCTTGCATTGTTTAAATGCAGAGGACTTGTTGAATATATCAAAGAAAAAGTAGTCCTGAGAGTTGACGAAGGCATCGTTACAGTGTCGGGAACAGAGCTTGAACTAGAAACGTTTTCAACAAGCGAAATTTGTATTAAAGGTGAAATTGATAAGATCGAGTTTTCAAAAAAGGAAGGCAAGAGATGAATAAAATGAGTATTAAAGAGTATCTCTTTGGTTATGTGATTATAAAACTACCCCAAAACGCAGATAAACATCTTGATATGTTTATAAAAAACAGAATTATCTTCAAAACAAGAAATACAGACGGTAACGTAAAAACTATTATGGTACCGTATAGCGAGATAAAGCGTATAAAAAGCGTATCGAGCGACGAATATAGTAACTTTGAAATTAAATACTGTGGCCTGCCCAAAATGATTTTTAAATATAAAAATCGTCCTGGGATACTTGCCGGCATTATTATTTTTGCTTTGATAACAGGCTTTTTTTCGTTTCTTGTATGGGATATAGAAGTAGTAGGTAACAATGAACTTTCTGATACATACGTGCTTGATACAGTAAAAGAATACGGATTATATAAGGGTGTCATGCGCTCAAGCGTTGATATTGACGGACTTTGTCAGAAAACTATGATAAATGACGGGAGTATCGGTTGGTTAAGCGTAAACTTCAGAGGGACAAAGGCATATGTAGAAGTTATTGAATACGGAAAAGAAAAAAAGAAAGATAAAAGTATGAATGCTCAGAATATAGTAGCGGCCAGAGACGGCAGAATACTAGAAATTGACGTTTACAGGGGAGTTGCGGCAGTAGAAGCAGGAGACACAGTAAAAGCAGGCGATCTGCTTGTCAGCGGTATCGTGGAGAGTGCAGAAAGTGGTTATAAACTGAAAAAATCGGAAGGCAGAGTAATAGCAGAGGTTGAAGATACTTTCAGAATAGAAATACCGTATACATATACCCAGAACGTATATACAGGAAATACAAGCAGAGAAAAATCAGTATTTTTGTTTGGAAGAGAAATAAAACTTTTAAAAAATAGTGGAAATGTATATGATAAATGTGATATAATAAAGAATGTAAAGAGAGTGGAGCTGTTTGATAAAATCGAACTACCTATTGAAATATCAGAAAAACTCTATAATGAATATAAAGAAACTACCGTTGTGATAAGTGAAAAATCGGCAGCAGAAATAGCTTATAAGGAACTTGAAAAGTACCTTATAAGGTTAGCATCTGAAGCAGACATTACACGAAAAAGCGTAAAATCAATTTCCACAGAAAGCGCATACGTTATAGAAGCGCAAATATATCACACAGAAGAAATTAGTAAGCCGATGCAAATATCTATAAGTAAAAGCGGTTAAAAATAATCTCATTGGAAGGGATAATCGATGGCAGAAAAAATTATAAAAACCGATTCTATTGATGAACTTTCGCAGTTGTTCGGAGCTTTTGATGTAAACGCCGACCAAATTGAAAAAAACTTTGGAGTAAGGCTTAAAAACAGAAGCTTTTCTGACTCAGGCACCAGCTTACTGACTGTGTCGGGAGATGACGAAGAAAGCGTTCGCATGGCAAGCGATGCTATTACGTATCTTATTAGAATAATGAGAACAGGCGGTAGTATAAACGACCAGAATATCGGATATATTTGTGATATGATAAAAGACGGCCGCGACGGTGAACTTAAAGACTTTGATGATGATTGCATTTGCCTTACAAACAGAGCCAAGCCTATCAAAGCGAAAACGGTAGGACAGAAAAAGTACGTTGAAGCAATAAAGAATAATACCGTAATATTCGGAATAGGACCTGCAGGAACGGGAAAAACCTTTCTTGCAGTTGCAATGGCAGTAACTGCACTCAGAGAAAAAAAAGTAAGCCGTATTATCTTAACAAGACCGGCAGTTGAAGCAGGGGAAAAACTCGGATTTTTACCGGGCGATCTTCAGAATAAGATCGACCCGTATCTGAGGCCGCTTTATGACGCTCTTTACGAAATGCTTGGAAGCGAGGCATATTTAAGACACGTTGAAAGAGGAACGATCGAAATAGCACCGCTTGCGTATATGCGCGGACGTACCCTTGACGACTCCTTCATAATTCTTGACGAAGCGCAGAATACAACTCCTGAACAGATGAAAATGTTTTTAACCCGCCTTGGATTTAATTCAAAGGCAATAATAACGGGTGATATAACACAGACAGACCTTCCGTTTGGCAAAAAAAGCGGACTTGTTGATGCTATAAAAATTCTTGATAATATCGAGGATATTGCAATTCACAGATTTTCAGACAGGGACGTGGTCCGTCACAGACTTGTTCAGAAGATAATACTTGCCTATGAAAAATATGCAAATGAAATAAAAACAAATCAAACGAACAGGTTCACATATAAAGCTAAAAATGGCAGTAAAGACAGGAGTAATTAAAATGAGTCATAAGGTCATAGTTTCAAACGAACAAAGTAAAGAACCGTATCTTCGTGAAACGAGAAATCTCTTATGTTACGTTATCAGAGAAGCACTATATATACTTGGTGCAGAATATTCAAGCGAAATATCCGTAACATTAACAGATGACGAAAATATACGTGTAATAAACCTCAAACACAGAAATATAGACAAAGCAACAGACATCTTATCATTCCCTCAGTATACTCCGGAAGAAATAGACACCTTTGATAAAAACGACGAGGTCGTGCTCGGCGATATAGTAATATCGGCAGAGAGAGCACGCGCGCAGTCGCTCGAATACGGACACAGTTATACAAGAGAGCTTGCATTTCTCGCAGTACATTCCGTCCTTCATCTTATAGGCTATGACCACATGAGCGACGAAGAAGAAAGGGCAATGTGCGAGATGCAAAAGCTTGTGCTTGACAGTATAGGGATAACACGCTGATAATGGAGAATAAAATGGAAAAAACAGGATTTATAGCGATCGTAGGCAGACCGAATGTCGGAAAATCAACACTCCTGAACGCGCTTTTAGGGGAAAAGATAGCAATAGTATCAAAAAAACCTCAGACAACGAGAAATCAGATACACGGCATACTAACAGTTGATGAAACACAGTATGTGTTTGTCGATACTCCGGGTATGCTCAGAAAAGCAAAAAACAGACTCGGCGATTATATGGTAAAAAGCGTAAACACGGCGATAGGCGGTGTGGACGCAGCATACCTCGTTTGCGATGCAACAAAAAAAATATCGGATACAGAGCGCGATATAGCAGACAAACTTAAAAAGCGCAGAATACCGGTAATTCTTGTAATAAATAAAACAGACCTTGTTAATGCAGGAGCACTTGCAGAAGCAATAATAGAATATTCTGCACTTGCTGATTTTACGGCAGTTGTGCCGATCTCGGCGGCAAATAAAGAGGGTATGGGTATACTTCTTGAGGAAACCGATAAATTCATAGAAGAAGGCCAGTGGCTATTTGATGCGGATATGATAACCGATCAGCCCGAAAGAAGTCTTGCCGCAGAAATTATAAGAGAAAAGCTTCTCAGAACACTTGATGAGGAAATACCTCACGGCACGGCAGTAGTTATAGAAGGGTTCAAGGAAACGTCAAAGCTTATAACCATACATGCGGAAATATACTGCGAAAAGCCGTCACACAAGGGAATAATTATCGGTAAAGGCGGAGAAACGCTAAAAAAAGTCGGTATGTACGCAAGAGAAGACCTCGAAGCATTTTTCGGTGTAAAGGTGAATCTGCAGCTTTGGGTACGCGTGAAGGAAAATTGGCGCGACAGCGCAGTTAACCTCGCAAACTTTGGATTTAACGAAAGTGATCTGTAATGGAAATATCAGTTCAGGGACTAGTTATCGACGAAACAAGGCTCGGAGACAACAAGAAATATATACGTATACTGACAGACCCTTTTGGGTGCATATCGGTTGTAGTTCACGGGGCAAACAACATTAAAAGTCGCAATCTTGCTCCTGTCAGACCATTTACTTATTCGTCTTTTATTCTGACTCAAAGAAAAGATACTTATACACTGAAAGAAGCCGCAGTTATCAAAAGCTTCTTTACACTTGGAAGCGAGCCCAAAGTGCTTGCTCTGGCTTCATATATAGTTAGCGTGGCAGGATACGTGTCTGCTCAGGGAGATGACACGGACAAGCTTTTGTCATTAACACTTAATTCTCTTTATGCTCTGACAGATTTGAAAAAGCCTTGCGAGATTGTGAAAGCAGTCTTTGAACTTAAATGTGCCTCGGTTATAGGCTTTGCTCCGGCGCTTATCGCATGCTCAATCTGTTCGTCTGATATTGAGGGCGGAGCGATCTTTTACGTGAATGGAGGAGATGCCATTTGCCAGTCATGTAAAGATAAAAGGCCGCCGAATGAATACGAAATAACCTATCAGCTAACTCCGTCTGTTATTTCTGCTATGCGATATATAGAGTATAGTGACGTAAAAAAGGTGTTTTCATTTACACTTCCACAAGAAGAAATGGAAACCCTCTATGAAGTATGCGAAAAATACCTGACGGCACATATAGAAACAACTTTTCCTGCGCTGAAAGTGTATAAATCACTGTTGTAATATCCCTATCATTGAAAGGAAAGCATATAAATATGTCCGGATTTGAAAAATCCATAAAAACTCTTGAGTTTGAAAAAATACGCGAGCTTCTTGCATTGCAAGCCGTAACGGAAGGTGCAAAGCAGATGGCTTTAAGCCTTGTTCCTGAAACTGGGCCCGATAGAATACGTACGCTTTTGAAAAATACAACTGATGCTAAGAATCTGGCTGCAGCAAAGGGAGCACCGTCATTTGGTGCTATAAAAGATATAACCGATGCGCTTGAGCGTGCCGGAAAGGGTGCAGTACTCTCAGCGCGTGAGCTTCTTGATATTGCAGCACTACTTAAGTGTGCAAGAACACTGTGCGACTACGCAAACTGCCAAAATACGAATACAGGAAGCTTAAAAGAAATTTTTTCAAGACTTATAGTTGATAAAAAGTCTGAGGAGAGAATATATAAGGCAATAATATCAGAAGAAGAGATTGCAGATGAAGCGAGTCCCGAACTTTCTGATATACGCCGTAAGATGCGCGTGGCAAATAACCGTGTCCGCGATAGCCTTCAGTCTTTTATAACCGGTGGACGTTCAAAATATCTACAGGAAAATATAATTACCTCACGTAACGGAAGGTTTGTAATTCCCGTAAAGGTAGAATATAAAAACGAGATAAAGGGCCTTGTTCACGATACATCGTCCTCGGGGGCAACATTGTTTATAGAACCGATTTCGGTTGTTGAAGCAAATAATGAAATAAGAGTGCTTGCCGCAAACGAGGAAAAGGAAATAGAGCGTATACTTGCATCACTCTCATCAATGTGTGCATCAATTTCTTCAACCCTATCGCTTAATTATGATAATATTAATCTTTTATCGTTTATATTTGCAAAGAGCGAGCTTTCGTATAAAATGAATGCCACAGAACCTGAAATTAACGAAAGTAAAAATATCAACCTCATAAAAGCCAGACACCCGCTTATTGAGTCAGAAAAGGTAGTTCCGATAAACGTAAAGCTCGGCGATGGCTTTGATACACTCGTGATAACAGGCCCGAATACGGGCGGTAAAACAGTAACGCTTAAAACACTCGGACTGTTTTCGCTCATGGCACAGTCGGGGCTTCATATACCATGTCTTGAAGGCTCAAGCGTATGCGTGCTTGAGAGCATATATGCCGATATCGGCGACGAGCAAAGCATAGAGCAGTCGCTATCAACATTCTCGTCCCATATGGTCAATATAGTTGATATAACTAAGGTCGCAGATGAAAAATCGCTTGTGCTCTTTGACGAGCTTGGTGCCGGAACGGACCCGACAGAGGGCGCAGCACTCGCTGTTTCAATACTTGAACATATAAGAGAGCGCGGAGCACTTTGTGCTGCAACAACACACTATGCTGAGCTTAAAATGTACGCTCTCGAGAACGACGGCGTACAGAACGCTTCCTGCGAATTTGACGTAAATACTCTCAGGCCAACGTACCGCCTTATAATCGGCGCTCCCGGCAAGTCAAATGCTTTTGCAATATCATCTAAGCTTGGAATATCTGATGATATAATAGAAAGGGCAGAGAAGCTGGTTTCGAGTGAAAACAAGCGTTTTGAAGCTGTTATAGGTAAGCTTGAAAAGAGCAGGCTTGAAATGGATAAAAACAAGAGCGAGGCAGAAAAGATGCGTGCCGAGTTTGAAGCCTTCAAAGAGGAAAAGGAGGCTGAGATCAGAGCCAAACTTGATGAAGCTGAAAAGCAACTTGAAAAAGCTCAGGCTCAGGCTGCGGGAATAGTGCGTAGCGCGAGAGCATCAAGCGAATATATTCTTGCAGAGCTTGAAGAAGTTAAACGTCACCGCGAAAGTGACAAGCTTGCCGAAAAGCTTGAATCCGCTCGCCTTGATATTAGAAGAAAGCTTCGTGAGGCAGGAGATGCTGCAGACCCGGTTATCGAACGAAAGCTTGAAAACTATAAACTTCCAAGACCTCTTAAAATAGGTGATAAGGTCTACCTTGTTGATATAAACAAATCAGCAACCGTAACCGAAATATCAGACAGAGACGGTAAGATAACTGTAAAAGCCGGAATACTCACACTCAGAACCAACGTCTCAAACGTTATGCTTGAAGAGGATGCTCCTAAAACCGATAAAGGCGCAAAAAAAGCGAAAGCTTACGCCAAGTACCATACGGCAGTACGAAGCGATTTTACAGACGAGCTTGATATACGCGGACAGCTTGGAGATGACGGTTGCTTCATGATAGACAAATATCTTGACGAAGCAAAGATCGCCGGTATACACACAGTTCGTATAATTCACGGTAAGGGCACAGGTGCACTTCGCGCTGCAGTCTGGGCATACTTAAAGAAGGATTCCAGAGTTAAAGAATACAGAGTCGGAAGATACGGAGAGGGAGACCTTGGAGTAACAGTAGTTCAACTCAAATAAAAAGGACGGTTGAGGAAACTCAACCGTCTGTTTTCATGTATCTTTAAAATTTTTTATCCGTTATTTGAAGAACATGAGCATCCGCTTCTGCCTGATGAGTTGCATGAGCCGTCTAGAGTGTTAAGACTTACAGGCTGAAATTCAGTTATCGGAAAATCCATATTTCTGAAAACGTCGCAAGGACTTGATTCGCTGTCGGTAGAGAAGCATTCCTTATCGGGTACACTGTATTCGGTTGCGTTTATAAGGTACTGTTCAGGACGTTCAATTCGAATAACCGAGAAGAAGCCGAGCGATACGAGAAGATGACGTCCGTTATCGTCAAAACAGAGATTGTCGCATAAACAATTAGCAACAGGCTCAGGAATGTCGTTGCATCCGCAGCATCTGAAGCAGTTGCAGCAGTTGTTTTCAGCAACTCGAACGTTTAAAACAATGGGCTCAACAACTTCAACAACAGCAGTAGGAAGATTGTTTGATGCTTCGCAAAGCTTGGGTGAAGAGCAGAATCCGTTTATTCCCATATTGCTCTTGAATACGTTAACGTTGCCTTCGCTGCCGTAAAGTATAACTGACTTTTCAACGACTGCTAAACCGCAGAAGCGAGCAGGCCTGCCGAGGCAAACGCATGCTTCAAGTTCAAGTTTGATATAAAACCTGACGGTGATTTCATAGAAGCCTCTGTTAAACTGAACGGGATCAACAGTAATGTTGCTGGCAACAATACAAGCCTTTGCAACACGAACATTAGTTGTGCGTTCAATAAGCTCCTGACCGTCGGGGGTAAGAAATACGGCAACATCTTCAAAACAATCACGGTCGCGGCAGCTGTCAAACACATGATAGGTATCAATAATGACAGATTCGCCGCATGCCGATGACGAGCCCGATCTGCCAAAGGAGCAGCCGTTTCTGTTATCTGCCATGGGGAGTTCCTCCATAATAGTATTCCGACCGAGTCGGTAGAAGACTCAGAGTTTTCCTCGAAGTACTCGCATAAGAGTCTCTATACCATATTATGCCGAAATATAAACCGATGTGCCTGTTAATAGGAAGAAAAGAAAAAAGCCGTGAGTAATCAAGCTACTCACGGCAAGTTTTTATTATAAGTACTTTTTCATTGTATCCGTAGCTTCTTCTTCAGGAAGAGAAGAGGTTATGAAACATTCAAAACCAATTTTTTCAGAGAGCATGTTGATCTCGTCAAGGAATTTGTCGAATGCCGGGATATCGTTGTTGCATATCTTGAGAGCAGAGTCGATAAAGAGATCGGTAAGATCGTGGTCGCTTGCCGAGATACCTGCAACGAAACCGTACAGAGACTGCGCGTCATCTATAAAATATGCTTCTGCCGGAATAAGACGTGCGGTGTATTTAATATCAGTTGTGAGCTTTGTGCCTTTTTCGATGCAAACAACCGAACCGTGGCTTTCAGCAGATGCTTTGTTAACAAGTTCGATGAGATGCTTGGTTTTTCCGGTGCCTTTAACACCAATCATAAGTTTTAACATGGTAGAACCTCCATATATAGCATTGGGATTGTCTCTCCCTATATATATAATACACTAAACTTCGAGAAAAATCAAGAGGGATTTTGTCAAAATCAATAAAAACCTCTCAGTTAACATAAAGTTAACAATATTAGTTCATTCTCTGTTCAAGTAATGCTTTTTTATCTTCGTATCCCGGCTTGCCGAGAAGAGCATACATATTGTTCTTGTAAGCTTCAACACCTGGCTGGTTAAAGGGATTAACACCGAGAATATAACCCGATACAGCGCAAGCGTATTCAAAGAAGTAAACAAGCTGACCAAATGTTTCAGCGCTTCTGTCGGAAAGCTCGATCACCAGATTCGGAACACCGCCGTCAACGTGAGCAAGTAACGTTGCCTTCATAGCAGTCTGGTTAACGTAGTGGAGTTCTTTTCCGGCTAGGAAGTTAAGACCGTCAACGTTAGCAGGATCGTTAGGGATAATAACAGAATCGTTAGAGCTCTTTATATCAATAACAGTTTCAAAGAGATTTCTTCTTCCGTCCTGAACGTACTGACCAAGAGAGTGAAGATCGGTGGAGAATATTACAGACGAAGGATAAAGCCCCTTCTGATCCTTACCTTCGCTTTCGCCGTAAAGTTGCTTCCACCATTCATTCATCATGAGCATGGAAGGCTCATAGGAAACGAGTATTTCAGTTGTAAGGCCCTTTCTGTAAAGTATGTTTCTTAGTGCCGCATACTTCAAGCAATCGTTATCCTCAAAAGAAGCGTTCATATAAAGCTTGCGAGCATCTTCAGCGCCTTTCATCATAGCGTCAATATCTATGCCTGCGCATGCAATGGGGAGAAGACCAACAGCAGTAAGAACGGAGTAACGTCCGCCAACGTCGTCCGGAACAACGAAAGTTTCATATCCCTTTTCGTCAGAGAACTTTTTGAGTGTACCGCGAGCCTTATCGGTAGTAGCAAATATTCTTTCTTTAGCACCGTCCTCGCCGTACTTCTGTACTAAAAGATCGCGGAATATTCTGAAAGCAACTGCAGGCTCGGTTGTTGTGCCCGACTTGGAGATAACGTTAACGCAAAGGTCCTTGCCTTCACAAATAGCAAGAAGCTCGGCAAGAGCGCTAGATGAGATGTTATTACCTGTAAAATAAATGTCGGGAGTATCCTTTTTAAGAGAGTTGTATAACGGCGACTTAACGAATTCAATAGCTGCGCGTGCGCCAAGATAAGAACCTCCTATACCGATTACAACGAGTATATCGCAAGTTTTGCATATCTTTTCCGCAGCCTTCTTGATACGTGCAAATTCTTCCTTGTCATAATTAACGGGAAGATCGACCCAGCCGAGGAAATCAGCGCCGAGTCCGCTTTTATCTTTAACAGTTTTGTCGGCGAGAATTGTCTGATTTTTAATACCGGCGATCTCATCATCGTTTATGAAACCTTTCGTATATTTGTCAATAACCTTAAGTGACATAATAAACCTCCGATCCGCAGTGCGGTAAATTATAGCATGTAAACCAATAAATTGGTTTAGCGAGCATTTATTTATATAATACTACAACTTGAATAAAATTTCAACTGTTTACACGAAAAAATACTGCAAATTTATTTTTTGAATAAGTTTTTGGTTGACTAAACTTTTGGTGTTATGGTATAATCTACACTTAGTGTAAAATTTTAACAGGAGAGTAGCAAAATGAGCTTAATTAATGGCGGTTTTTTATATAAGGGCGCACGTGCTCTTGCGGATTTTTTGTTTCCGCCAACGTGCATTTCATGTAATAACATTTTGGACTCCGGGACAAATGAAGTAATGTGCAATGTATGCCGTGTCAAATGGGAAAACGCAAAAACGAGCATAAAGAATCTTTTTCACGGTCAGGCAGTAGTGCCGTTTGAAATAGAAGATGCTCCGTATAACAAGGATAGCTATATAGCATCTCTTATAAATTACAGACCAATTACGTTAGATTCGGGCTTTGCAGTAGGTAAAAGACTCATATTCGAACTTAAACGGCATAATTTTAAAAGACATATAGACTTTTTGTCAAAAGAGCTTGAAAATCTTGTGCGTGACACAATGTCAGATGTTCATAACTATAATGGGTATACAGTAGTCAGTATTCCCCGTAACCCGATAAACTATATTAAAACTGCAAACGACGGTGTTCGTGAAATAGGTAAAAGCCTTGCAGCAAAACTTAATTGCGAATACGCGGATATCCTTGTGAAAAGTATATTTTCAAAAGAACAGAAATTTCTGTCTGCTGCTCAGAGAAGTAAAAACGTATCGGGTAATATCCGCTTGCGCAAGGAATCTGCACGCAGAATAAAAGACAGAAGAATAATTCTTATAGATGACGTCGTTACAACGGGCGCAACCGTGAAAGAAGCCGCACGGCTTCTCATGTGTGAAGGCAAAGCCCAAAGCGTATATGTTTATTCAATAGCGCAAAACGCAGACCGACTAATCAGAAATCTCTGAAATAAATCCTATAACCGCGTTTGAAACGTACATACCATTGTCTGTCAGAGCAAACCCATCGCTTAATATATTTATCAGGCCGCCTTCAACAAGCGGCTTGATTTTTTTGTAAATGACGTCAATGGACGCAAATTCTTCAAGAACAGAATCCTTGACACCCGAAGATAATCTCAGAGAAAGCATAAGCTTTTCCATAGCTGATTCAGACCTGTCTATCGCTTTGCGCTCACATACTATATCTGCCTCATTAAGCGAGCCTGATTCATACACCGCCAAAAAGTCTGTAATGCTTTTTGAATAAGCGTACCTGACAGAGTCAATATACGAGTGTGCCGAAGGCCCGAATCCTATATATTCTTTAGATTCCCAATATCTTAAATTGTGCCTGCTCTCGTATCCCGCACGTGCAAAATTGCTTATCTCATAATGATTATATCCGGCGGCCTTAAGACGGTCGCATATTAATAGATACATGTCTGCATCAGTATCATCATCTGGCAGTATAAACGTGTCTTTAGCCTTATAAAACGGAGTACCCGGCTCAATTTTAAGTGAATATGCAGAAATATGCTTAGGAGCATGACTTATAACAAAGTCAAGCGTTTTTTCAAGCTTGTCCTTGCCCTGAGAGGGAAGCGAAAACATGATGTCTGTGCTTATATTCACAAATCCTGCCGTACGAGCATTTTTTAGCGTATTTTCATAATCTTCAAGTGTGTGAATACGTCCGAGAAGCTCAAGCTCATCTGCATTTGCCGACTGAAGTCCAATAGAGAGCCTGTTAACACCGGCACGAAAAAGCGCAGTAAGCTCATTTTCAGACGATATCCCGGGGTTTGTTTCAACAGTAAACTCAGCACCGCTAATAACGTTGAATGAATCATATACTTCATTTACGATTCTGCATAAATTTCCACTGCCTAAAAAAGTCGGAGTACCGCCGCCGATATATACGGTGTCTATAATACGTTCCTTGTATAATGTCGCTTTTTCCCTTAACTGTGAAATAAGCGCACTTGTGTATCGTCCTCTTAAACTCTCATCGGCAGAAAGCGAATAGAAATCGCAGTAATTACATTTTTTTAAACAAAACGGGACGTGTATATACAGTCCCGCTTTTTTTACATTATTCATATCAGTCCTCGTCGTCAAGCTTGAGTACAGCCATAAATGCCTCAGGAGATACTTGAACGCTTCCGAGCTGGCGCATTTTGCGCTTACCCTCTTTCTGCTTTTCAAGCAACTTTTTCTTACGGGTAATGTCGCCGCCGTAACACTTGGCAAGAACGTCCTTGCGCATAGCCTTGACAGTCTCGCGCGCTATAACTTTGCTTCCGATGGCCGCCTGGACGGGTATCTCGAAAAGCTGACGCGGTATGTTTTCCTTTAATTTTTCTACAAGCTTGCGCGCTCTTGCATATGCTTTGTCAGCATGTACAATAAACGAAAGCGCGTCAACAACCTCACCGTTCAAGAGAATGTCAAGCTTAACAAGCTTTGAAGGTTCGTATCCGCTTATCTCGTAATCGAGCGATGCATACCCCTTTGTCTTGCTCTTCAGAGCGTCAAAAAAGTCGTATACTATTTCGTTAAGAGGTAACTTGTAGTGAAGCTCAGCTCGTCCCGTGTCGAGATACTTCATGTCAACGTAAATACCGCGCCTGTCCTGGCAAAGCTCCATAATACTGCCTATATAATCGGGTGGTGTGAGTATCTTCGCGTTTACCATAGGCTCGTATGCAATATCAATTTCATCGGGTGGGGGAAAATTCGTAGGATTGTCGATCGAGATCTCCTCGCCGTTTGTCTTTCTTATCTTGTAAATAACGCTCGGCGCCGTTGTAATAAGGTCAAGATTGAACTCCCTTTCAAGGCGTTCCTCGATTATCTCCATGTGCAAAAGTCCCAAAAATCCGCATCTGAAACCGAATCCGAGCGCACTTGAAGTTTCCGGCTCAAATATGAGCGCCGCATCATTAAGCTCAAGCTTTTCAAGCGAATCACGAAGATCACCGTACTTAGCACCGTCAGCAGGATATATACCTGCATATACCATAGGAAGCGCCGGCTTGAATCCGGGCAAAGCCTCGGATGCCGGATTTTCTGCACTTGTTACAGTATCACCAACACGTGTGTCAGCAACATTCTTGATGCTCGCAGTAATATATCCAACCTCACCCGCATAAAGAGCGTCAGTCTTTTTAAGCCCGAACGGATCAAGATAACCAACGTCAACGATGTCAAATTCTGCACCGTTGCTCATAAGTCTTATCCTGTCGCCGGACTTTACAGAACCGTCTATAACACGTATGTTTACAACAACACCGAGATAACTGTCATAATATGAGTCGAAAATGAGCGCCTTAAGCGGAGCAGACTCGTCACCATCAGGCGATGGAATGTCTGTAACTATCCTCTCAAGCACTTGGTCAATATTCAGCCCAACCTTAGCCGATACAGCAGGACAATCCTCTGCAGGGATACCAATGATGTCCTCAATTTCGTTTCTTACACGTTCAACGTCAGCACTTGGTAAGTCAATTTTGTTTATAACCGGCAGTATTTCAAGATCATTGTCAACAGCAAGATAAGCATTAGCGAGAGTCTGAGCCTCAACACCCTGCGTGCTGTCAACGATAAGGATCGCACCCTCGCAAGCATTGAGCGAACGTGATACCTCATAGTTGAAGTCAACGTGACCGGGAGTGTCTATTAAATTAAAAATATACTCATTACCGTCAGTAGCATTGTAAACAAGTCTTACAGCACGAGCCTTGATAGTGATACCGCGCTCGCGCTCAAGATCCATATTGTCAAGAAGCTGTTCTTCCATTTCACGCTTTGAAACAGTCTGAGTCGCCTCAAGTATTCTGTCAGCAAGCGTGCTTTTACCGTGGTCGATATGAGCAATAATAGAAAAATTCCTGATTTTTTTAAGTCTGTCGTTACCTGGCATATAAAACTCCTGAAAATCTAATCATATCTATTATAGTTTAAACAAGCACGTATTGTCAATCATTATTTATAAAAAACTCTTTACATAAGAGAGCAAATATGATAAAATAAAGCGTGATCGGAGATGAATTTACGCTTATGAAAAAAATTGGATTTCTTACTCTCGGATGTAAGGTCAATCAATATGAGTCTGCCGCAATCGCGGAAAAACTCTTCCAAAATGGATTTGAAATTGCCGACTTTACCGATAAATGTGATTATTACGTTATAAATACATGCACTGTTACGGCAGAAGCCGACAGAAAATCAAGACAAATGATACGCCGTGCAAGAAAGAATAATCCCAATGCACGAGTCATCGTAACCGGATGCCTTGCACAGACAAAAGCAGAAAAACTTGCGGAAATAGACGGCGTCTCCGCAATACTCGGCTCGCGTAATAAAATGCAGGTTATAGATAAGATAACCGAACTTGAAAAAGGAGAAACAGCTCAGAATATTGATGTTAAACCCCTTTGCAGCCTCGGCTTTGAGGATATGATGCTAGACGGGAAATTCGGCGGCGGCACGGAAGAGCGTACTCGTGCATACGTAAAAATTGAGGACGGCTGTGACTCTCGCTGTACATACTGCATAATCCCGACAGCACGCGGTCCGGTAGTCTCAAAGAAATCCAAAGACGTTATAAACGAAGTAAAGACCCTTGTGAATAAGGGCTATCTTGAGGTAGTGCTGACAGGGATAGAAACTGGCTCTTACGGTAAGGATTTCGAGGACGGTTACAACCTTGCAGACCTTCTTTGCGAGGTTGATAAAATAGAAGGACTCGAGCGTATCAGGCTTGGATCACTCGATCCGTCAATAATGAAAAGGGACTTTGTTGAGCGAGTAGCAAAACTAAAAAAACTCACACCGCATTTTCACCTCTCACTCCAAAGCGGCTCCGACAGAATTTTAGGACTTATGAAGCGAAAATACAATACGAGAATGCTCCTTGAATACATGGAGAATATCCGCAAAAATATCCCCGACGTTATGTTTACAACGGATATAATCTGCGGCTTTCCGGGGGAGGATGATGCCGACTTTGATGAAACCTGCAGCTTTGTAAAAAAAGCAAAGTTTTTAAGCGCACATATCTTCGCTTATTCAAAAAGAGAGGGAACACCTGCGGCAGTAATGCCCGATCAGGTACCGTCAAGTGTTGCCTCGGCAAGAGTAAATAAGCTTTATGAAATAGTCGAAGAGGCAGCATATAAGCTCGTAGCAGACTATAACGGCAAAGTGGTGACCGTTATACCCGAAGAATATAAAGACGGCTATGCAACAGGACACACACCGAATTTTATCGCGGTAAAAATACCTTGCGGCAAAGATGAGTACGAAAAAGCACACGGAAAAGTCGTAAAAGTAAAGCTTGAAGTGAATGAAAAAGATGTGTGCGGTAAAATAATGGAAGCGTAAGAAGTTTATTACAAATCAATTACAGTTGACAGAATTCTCTTGAAAAAAACAGAATTTGTGGTATACTGTAGTTCAGACTGGGCTGAAGGAGGAAAGAGCGATGGCTGAAAAGGTGCAAAACAGAACGATAGCACAGAATAAAAAAGCTTATCACGACTATTTTGTAGACGAAAAATATGAAGCCGGAATCGAACTCTTCGGAACAGAGGTAAAAAGCATCAGAAACGGCGGAATCAATTTGAAAGATTCGTACTGTATGATAGAGGCCGGCGAAATATTTGCTGTTGGTGTACACGTAAGCCCGTATGAAAAGGGAAATATTTTCAACCGTGACCCATACAGAGTAAAAAGACTACTGATGCATAAAAAGGAGATAAATAAGCTCCTTGGTCAGATAACACAAAAGGGACTGACACTTGTACCGCTTGCAGTTTATTTCAAAGGGTCAAAGCTTAAAATGGAAATAGGACTGTGCAGAGGTAAAAAGCTCTATGATAAGCGTGATGACGCGGCAAGAAAGCAGGCTGAACGTGATATTGAGAGAGCACATAAGGAAAGATACTGATAAAACCTGTATTGAAAGCATAAATTGATTGAACTGTAAATGCAACACAAAATGCAACACGAGCAGAAAGAACAATCAATAAAAACAGACGTGGGAGTATGGTTTAAGATAAAAAGCCTTACACTTCACGCGCGCCGAAGACAAGGGTGCGTAAAGGTTTCGACGGGGATTTTGAGGTATGGTAAGCGAGTAGAGTTTGGGGCAACTCTTAAATAAGTTCCGACTTAAAATTAAACGCTAACAATACAGAATTAGCAGCAGCGTAAGCGCATAGCGCACGCTTGTCGCGCATAGTAGTACCGCGAACTATGCCCGGCATCAAATCAGCGGTGAACGTGAACGGCCCTTTCGCCATTGAAGCCGTCACGCACTAAATGGCTTACCTTGACAGAAGCCTGTCTTTCGGCGTCTTGAGAGGGAAGTTTAAAAGATAGACTACACTCGTAGAAAGCTGTATCAAGAGGTTTTCGGACAGGGGTTCGACTCCCCTCGCATCCACCAAATAAGGTTGATAGTTTTGATACGAGAGTATCTGAAACTATCAACCTTTTTCTTTTTACAAAAATGCCTGTAGCTATTCACATTTTCATGATATACAGTAACATAATACAATGACAAAAACGGTCGAGAGAATTTTTCTTGATTCCTGTAAAATATAAGTGATGATAAGGAGGTGACGAACATGACGGAACAGATTCTTGCGGTTCAGAAAATGCAGGACTACATCGAAGCCCATCTGACGGAGGAAATTACACTGGCTGCTTTGGCAGATATTTGTAGCTTTTCTCCTTGGTATGCTCATCGGCTGTTTCGGGAGCACACCGGTTACGCGCCCGCAGAATATATCCGTCGGATGCGACTGGCAAAATCTGCGCTGCGTTTGAAAGCAGAACACACGAAAATCATTGATGTGGCTTTTGATCTTGGTTTTGCCAGCGTTGACGGATACACCCGGGCCTTTCGCAAAGAGTTTGGCATCAACCCAAGCGAATACGCAAAAAATCCAGTTCCGGTCAAGCTGTTCGTTGCCTACGGTGTCAAATTCAAGGAATTAAGAAAGGAGTTTTCGTTTGTGGAAAAAGCCCCAAATGTGTTCATTCAAGTGATTCACAAACCCCGCCGAAAGGTCATCATAAAACGGGGAATCAAAGCTGACAACTACTTTGACTACTGCGGCGAGGTTGGCTGCGATGTGTGGGGAACACTTCTCAGCATGGACAGCCTGTGTGGTGAACCGGTTTGCCTGTGGCTCCCTGAGCAGTATAAGCTCCCCGAAACCTCTACCTATGTGCAGGGTGTTGAGGTAGCAGAGGATTACGACGGTGTGATCCCGGAGGGATTCGAAATCATCACCTTGCCGGAGTCTGAGTATCTGATGTTCCAGGGGGAACCGTTTGACGAGGAAGATTATTGCGATGCTATTTTTGCTGTTCAGACCGCTATGGATCGCTATGACCCCTCTGTAATCGGTTTTTGCTGGGATGACTCGAATCCCCGCATTCAGTTGGAACCCAGAGGAGAAAGAGGATACATCGAAATGAGAGCGATACGCAAGGAACAGGGGACGCGGAAATGAGAAAAGGATATTCAAAAGCGTCGCTGTTTCTTGCCAGTCAAGCGGTTACCTTACTGGGATCTTCTATCGTACAGTTTGCAATTATCTGGTATGTGACGCTGGAAACCACGTCCGGCGGATGGGTTGCCCTTCTCTCAGCAGCAGCTTACATCCCACAGTTTCTGATTTCCTTCTTTTCTGGCGTATGGGCAGATCGATATCCCCGGAAGTTTTTGATTATTGCCGCAGATGGAGCAATTGCAGCAGCAACACTGGCACTTGTCCTGCTTCTTCCACAGATTTCTCAGAATGAAACGATTTATATCGCATTGGTTGTGATTTCGGTGATTCGCTCCCTTGGTACGGGTATCCACACACCGGCAGTGAACGCAACAGTGCCGCAGCTCGTTGCAGAAGAGAATTTGATGAAGTTTAACGGGATCAACGCAACTGTTCAATCGGTGGTTCAATTTGCTGCACCGGCCATTGCAGGCAGTATTCTCACATGGGGCAGCTTCCGTGGCGCGCTGATGGTGGATGTAGTAACCGCTATGGTAGGTATTGGGCTGTTGAGTGCGATTGTCATCCCCTTTGAAGAGCGAACAGAAACCGCACCGGTTTTTGCCGAAATGCAGGAGGGCATTCGCTATGCTGCCAAGGAGCGGTTTCTCGGAAAACTGATTATGCTTTTTGGTCTATTCATTTTCCTGTGTGTTCCCGCAGGATTTCTCGCAACTTTATTTGTCAGCCGTTACTACGGAGACACCTATTTCCACATGACGCTTGTGGAAGTCATCGGCTTTTTGGGTATGATGGCAGGCGGCTTGCTGATCAGTACCTGGGGCGGATTCAAACGCCATACCAAAACGCTGCTGGTGGGAATGGTGTCCTTTGGACTGCTGGCAATTCTGATGGGTTTGGCAAACAACTTCTATATGTATTTGGTGCTGATGGCTGTTTACGGAGTTGCACTGACCATGGTGCAAACAGCCTCTACCACCCTCCTGCAGGAGAACAGTACACCGGAAATGTCGGGGCGAGTATTCGGATTATTCGGTGCAGCTTATTCCGGCTTTTTGCCTATCGGTATGGTCGTATTTGGTCTGCTGGCAGACAGAACATCCATGCGATTGTTGATGGTGATTTCCGGCGGCCTGCTGATTTTGATGGCGATTGTGGCGTATTTGGACAAAGCCTTTTATCGGCATGGTTTCAATTAATAGGCTATGGTTTCATTTTTAAGTGAAACCTTTTGAAACCCTATGAAACCGTATCATAATTATCAACTGTTGCCAAAAGAAAAGCACGCCGATCGGCGTGCTTTCTTATTTGTATTTAACTAATGGCTACTCTTATAATATAGGGTCTATCAATCCTGTCGTCACTTCACCTTTTCCGGTTTCAAGATTAAAGCTGTACTTGATATAAGGCAGTGAATACGTAACCCCCTTAATAAAAGAGAAACTGTATTCGTCTATTACGCCATCATTATTTTTGTCATATGCTTTTGTATATTCATTTTTGTAGTTATAGCCCTCTTCTACAGCACCGAAGTCGTATATAAGTTCATCATAAAGATTGAACAGTTGCAGAATACGATCCTCATTTATTGTAAGCTTGCAATTAGCAGTAACGCTGAGTATACTCTTGTCATCGGAGGAGTTGAAATATATTTTTCCGTCTGAGTCATAAAAACGGTACTCTTTTTTGTCTGTAGTTCCTATATAGCAACCATCGCCGATAGCGTAGAATTCGTTGAATATATCATCGGAAAATTTGGTGAAATCAGGTTTGAATATAAAGTAGTTGAACCAGTGCTGTACATCTACAAAATATCTGATTGCGCACAAGTCTCCTATTTTGACTATGGTGTTACCCCATGCACCTGCAATAATTTTACCATCCTTGCAAAAATAACTGTAATAGCATCCTTCAATACATTGTGCACCATTCCATTTGCCAAGCTCTCTTGATCCCCCGCTGTATTCATATTCATTGCTGTATTCATATATATGCAAGTCGTTCAAATGATTATCGTATGTAAAGAGATCGATCTTGCCGATACGCAGCTCTCCATTTATGAAATAAGCTAACTGAATACAATCATCACTGAAAAGATTCACAGACACGATATCTTCTTCAATCGGAAGAATATAGGTGCCGTAAATGCCGGTAATGTACAGATCATCACCAGCGCGATAAACCTTTGTTTTAAGTCCGTGGTTATATCGACTGTCCGGAGTGTCGCAAATGAGTTCAGAAGTATTTGGGAGTATAGCCTCGGACGCTTTTTCGGAGTATTTTCCCAGAACATCAGGTTCTAAGCGCACATCGACGAGGTTTTTCTGAGAAACATAAGAAACTTCGCCGTTTTTAAAAACATATTCAAGTAGAACAACTTCATGATCTTGTGTCAGCTTTATAGGCTCGCCCCCCGAAGTAAATTCCATAGAATCATATGTACCTATCAGCCTGACACCGGATTGATTTATACGGTAAATGGAATAAGTTCCATCAATGTTCTTTATAAACCAATCATATTTTGAACGGTATATAACATCAAGTTCATCCATAGATGCTTTAAACTTCAAATCTGCTTTTTCCGGGGAAAAGTAATAACTGAAGACTAATGCTCGCTCAGCATCATTCTTTGGTGCGGCTAATGAAAACTTTATAACGTAATAAGCCACGTTGTCAATAACTTCTATGGTATAAACAGTACCGCTGTCGGAAAGCCTTGGAACCATTCCGGTAAGAATGGAAGAAACGGACTGTGTTTCTTTGCCGTCAACAGTAATAATTCTAGCATTACCGTCAGGAAGCGCTACCATCACGCCGAATTCACCAAGTAGTATAAGTTCAAGTTCGCTACAGGCATAAATTTGTTTGCCGCTGTTGTCAAATATCATCACGCACTTCTCATCGTCACTATAAGTAATTATAGTGTTGTTTTTGGTACAGTATACCTCAGTAAACGGGACTCCCTTGAGAGAATTGCTTCCTAAATGCTCCACGGGAGCTTCGTTTTTTTCAACAGCATTTGTATCAAAAGCATCGGTGACTTCGGAATTATCAGTAATTTCCGCAAAGTCTCTTTCGATCTGCTCGCTCGTGTCGGATTCATTTATTTCAACTTCTGTCGCAATATCATTAAACTCGCTGTCATCGGCTGTGGTATAGGACGTGTTATCAGAAGATGTCTCTTCCTCATCGGATGTTGTAGGCAAAATTTTGCTTAAATTTGGGAGGCGCATTTTGTCGCACGAAGATAAAAGAAGTGTTAAAACTATAAGTATTAAGCAGAATTTTTTCATTAGTGATACCTCCGGTATATGTACGCTTGATCGCGCCTGATATCATTATACACGAAAAAGCTATGACAGTCAAACATTCACAGGGAAACTTTGTCCTAGTATTAAAATAATTGGAATGTATTGTATCTAACCACTTGCCAACAAAGGGAAAATATGCTAAAATTAACTTACATAATTTAACAAGACTGAACAGGAGGTCGAATATGAAAAAAATCAGCGTATGTACAGTTTGTCTGCTGCTTGCAATTTTTATGATGCTTCCGATTGCGGCAACCGGCACAAGAGATGTAAGTGCAGAGACCGCAATGGCCGTTGATTTGAGAGAACTCGGACTCTTTAACGGTGTATCCGAAACAAACTTTGATCTTGAACGTACACCTACAAGAGTAGAAGTGATAGTAATGCTTATCCGAATTCTCGGTAAAGAAGCCGAGGCGCAAAACAGCGAGTGGACTCACCCGTTTACAGACGTGCCCGAGTGGGCATACAAGTATGTCGGATATGCTTATGAAAACGGGCTTACTCAAGGCGTTTCAGCAACTAAATTCGGCGTTGGTAACGCAAGTGCGGCAACATATTTGACCTTTATGCTTCGCGCTCTCGGATACTCTGATCAGAACAATCTTGATTTTTCCTGGTCAGACCCATATGATTTTGCAAAAGAAGTCGGGATTTTACCGGAACTTGTAAATACCAAAGAGTTTTGGCGCGCTGATATTGTAACTATATCGTATGCAGCGCTTGGTGTAAATTTAAAAGACAGC
>SVSR01000009.1 GCA_015064205.1 Oscillospiraceae bacterium | reverse complement strand
AATGGCGTACAGTTTTTCTGTACGCCTTGTAATATTAAAGCATTTCTGTAAATATAATTACACGTGATTAAAAATACGGAGTTGTATTATGTCAAGAAGTGAAAAAATAAAGAGAGTCTCAGCCTTTATTATAACCGTACTCCTTGTTGCATCAATAGCGGCGCTTGTTTATGCGATGAATAAACAGACTGCGCTTTGCAGAGACGATTATTCATATTCGTATACCTTTGCAGTTAAGGAAAATAAATTCAGAATAACGAATTTCGGTCAGATCATAGATTCGCAGATAAATCATTATAAGGTAATGAACGGACGAGCCGTAACACATACACTTGCGCAAATATTTCTCATGTTTGATAAAAGCGTCTTTGATCTTATCAACACGGCGGCATTTACTATTCTTATCTGCTTTATCGTGTACCATGCAAAGCCGACAGGAAAGACTAACTATTCGCTGATGTTTCTTTCTGCATTTTTGAGTCTTTGGTTTTTTACACCTTCGTTCGGCAAGAGCTATTTGTGGCTTACGGGAGCATGCAATTACTTATGGGGTATACTTATTATACTTTTATACCTTTTGCCGCTTAGACGCGCCTTAAACAGTCCCTATGGCATGAAGACAACGACTATCATAGTGCTATCTCCGCTTTATTTTGTATCAGGAGTTATAGCAGGATGGACAAATGAGAACACATCAGCGGCGCTTATTGTTATAAGTTTGCTTATGATAATAGCAATAACTATAAAACGCAAGCGCTTTTCTGCATGGACGCTTACAGGTTTTGCGGGCAATATCTGTGGATTTCTTCTTATGATACTTGCACCGGGGCAGTCAGTAAGACTTGAAGCAAACGGGGGATTCGGCTCTTTTGACGTGTGGGTTAAACGCTTTTTGTTGATCAGCACTGATATGTTTAAATATCATGGAATACTTTTGATACTGCTTTGTATTTTTGCAGTGATAGCCATAATAAGAAAAAAGAAACCAAAGGATTTTCTTATCACAGGAATATTTTTTGTCGGTTGGCTTGCTTCGGTATATTCAATGATACTATCCCCATATTTTCCGCTTCGAACATGGAGCGGTCCGACAATACTTTTGACTATAACGCTATTATCTGCTATGGGGCTAACATTACCTGAAGATTTTGGCAGAAAAACAAGTGTTATTATATGTATCATGTCGGCATGCCTGGGTTATATATTTGCCGAGGATTATAAGCAAGCATATAATGATATAAGCATAACTAAAGCGGCGGTTGATGCTCGCGTTGAAGCAATTAACAACGCTAAAAGAGATGGATTGAGCGAGATTGAGCTTGATTCCATATACGGTCACTCACGATTCGATCCCTACGTTTCCTTAGGAGATTTGAATAATGACTCATCAACGTGGCCGAATACGGCAATTGCCATGTATTTTGGACTCGATGAGGTAAGAAAAAAGTAAAAGGAACGGGAAGGCACACCTATCATAAAGCAGGTTTTACCAAGCGCAAATACAACAAAAGGAGTACGAGCATTTTGTTCGTACTCCTTTTTACACACCTTGACTTGCAAGGTATAGTGTGTTACACCTTTAAGAGTGTACTCTCGGCGTGAAATAATGTGCTATCGCACATTGTGAAATATCTCACTTCGTCGGATGTGAAATGAAATTTGCCTACGTTTGCATAAGCGAACATTTCACATTAGCAAAGCAAATATTTCACCGTGAAGCGATTTTACTTGCCCGAATGGGCAAATTTCGTTGGTGTACCTGCTTTATCGCAGGTACACCGAATCCGTTCCTTTTTATATGATCTCAAATATAAGCGGACGCCTTTCGGGCACACTATCAGAATAGGTTATCGATGACTTAAATATTTCACAAGCTTCTGCGACAAGCTCGGGCGTTGATGAGTGAAGCTCGGCGATTATTTCACCGGGATAAACTTTCTCACCCGTCTTTTTCTTCAAAATAATGCCGGCAAGCGGGTCGATTTTTGACTTTTTGTCAACTCTACCAGCGCCGAGTCTTGTGCTTGAGAGACCGATCAGTTCAGTATTCAAGCTTTGAATATATCCGTCACATTCGGCTACTACTTGAAGTACGGTTGTTGCTTTGCCAAACATATCAGGTGCAGTTATATAACGAATATCACCGCCCTGATGCTCGATCCAGTCAACAAACTTTTTATATGCCGTACCAGAAGCAAGAGCTTCGCGGGCAAGTTCTATACCTTCAGAGTCAGAGACTCCTCTTACAGATGCAACTAACATTCCTGCAAGAGTTATTGAAACTTCTCTTAAATCGTCAGGCCCTCTTCCGCCAAGAACTTCTATCGCTTCTTTAACTTCAAGCACGTTACCGATAGCATATCCGAGCGGAGTATCCATATCAGTTAAAGCCGCACGAACGTTTCTGCCGCATCTTTTGCCTATATCGCACATCATATCGGCTAATTCTTTTGCGCTCTCAATATCATGCATAAATGCACCGCTGCCAACTTTAACATCAAGTACAATGTTGTGCGCACCTGCGGCGAGCTTTTTGCTCATTATGCTCGATGCTATAAGGGGGGGCGACTCAACTGTGCCTGTAACGTCTCTGAGAGCATACAGAGCTTTGTCAGCAGGGGCGAGCAAGCCGCTCTGACCAACGACGGCTAAGTTAATATCTTTCACTTGGTTTATAAATTCAATAGGCGTCAGTTCGCTTTTGTATCCCGGTATACTTTCAAGCTTGTCAACAGTACCGCCCGTGTGTCCAAGCGCGCGCCCAGACATTTTTGCTATCTTACAGCCGAGAGAAGCCGCAATTGGCGCTACTATAAGCGTTGTCTTGTCGCCAACACCACCGGTGCTGTGCTTATCGGCTGAGAGCGCACCAAAAACAGAAAGATCAAGAATATCGCCCGATTTTGCCATCGCATCGGTAAGCTTTGCAGTCTCTTTTGCCGTCATTGAATTAAAACAAACAGCCATAAGGAAAGCAGATAGCTGATAATCAGGAATAGAAGCGCTTGTTACACCGTTTATGAGAAAATCTATCTCGCCATCTGTAAGCTCTAGCCCCGAGCGCTTCTTTTTTATTATGTCAATAAAGTTCATATTATCACCATTATCTCTTTAAAATGTTGGCAGCAAAGCTTTTGCCGGCAGTTTTAAAATCAACTCCTAGTATATCGCATATAGTTGCTGCAATATCAGCAAAAGCAGGCCTTGTTGAAAGATTGACGGGTTTTATATCTTTTCCGTAAATAAGCAGAGGAGTGTATTCGCGTGTGTGGTCGGTGCTTGCGTCGCCCGGATCACAACCGTGGTCTGCCGTGATGAAAAGAATATCGTTTTCGCTCATAGCTTCTATAAAACATGAAATCTGCTTGTCAGCATCAGATAATGCCTTTGCATATCCGTCTATGTCGTTTCGGTGACCGTATACAGAGTCAAAATCAACGAGATTCGTAAAGCATAAACCGTTAAAGTCGCGTTTTAATAATTCATGAGTCAGCCTCATACCCTCATCGTTTGATTTTGACAGTATCGTTTCAGTAATACCGCAACCGGCGAAAATATCCGTTATTTTACCAACGGCAATTACATCACCGCCGCTTGATTTGATTGCATCAAGCATTGTTTTACTCGTTGGCTCAAGCGAAAAATCGTGTCGGTTAGCTGTGCGCTTGAAGTCAGGGTACTTACCTATAAACGGACGAGCAATTACTCTGCCCACCGCGTGCTTGCCGCAAAGAAGTTTTCTTGCCACCCTGCAGTATTCATATAGCTTTTCGGGAGCAATAATATCTTCATGTGCGGCAATCTGAAAAACGCTGTCTGCAGACGTGTACACAATAAGCGCACCGCTTTCAATATGCTCACACCCATAGTCACGTATAACCTCTGTTCCTGAATATGGCTTATTACATAAGATCTTTCTTCCCGCAAGCTTTTCAAACTCGTTTATTATTTCATCAGGAAATCCGTCCGGATAAGTCGGCAGAGGAGTGTGAGAGATAATTCCGGCAATCTCCCAATGGCCAATCGTTGTATCCTTACCGCGTGAAGACTCACACATGCGTGCATGTGCAGCAAGCGGAGCGCCTACAGCACCTAAATACTCCTGACCGTCAATATTTCCGATTCCAAGACACTTAAGTGTAGGTATATTAAAATACTTGGACCCTGAAATGCGTTTCAGAGTATTAGCTCCCGCGTCATTAAAGTCGGCGGCGTCTGGCATTGCACCGATTCCAAGACTGTCAAGTACAATTAAAAATACTTTTCTGTTGTTCATTTATTCTCCATTTCGGCAGCAGTGTCGAGTGCGATTTCCATCATGTTTACAAAGGTCGTCTGCCTTTCGTCACTTGTAGTTTCTTCCCCCGTTAATAAGTGGTCGGAAATCGTGCAGATAGCAAGAGCAGATTTTCCTGCACGTGAGGCAGTCATGTAAAGACCTGCAGCTTCCATTTCAACTGCAAGCACGCCCATTTTTCTCCATGCATCTGTTGTAGACTTATCATCGCTGTAAAATCTGTCGGAAGAGAGAAGATTACCAACGTGATAAGGAGTGTTGTGTTTTTCTGCCTGCTCAATTGCAGTTTTCATGAGAGCGTAGTTGGCAATCGGTGCAAAGCTTCCGGGAAGATTGTACTGTCCGGCAAATGCTGAATCTGTGCATGCACCCATTCCTATAACAATGTCTCTCAGCTTTAACTTTTCGCTCATAGCTCCTGCAGAGCCTATTCTGATTATGTTGTCAACACCGAAGAAATTGTAAAGCTCGTATGAGTATATAGCAATCGACGGCATACCCATGCCGCTTGCCATAACTGTTACAGTGGCGCCTTTGTATTTACCCGTATATCCCTGTATTGAGCGCACGTTGTTTATAAGCCTTGCATTTTCAAGAAAGTTTTTGGCAACAAATTCGCTTCTTAAAGGGTCGCCCGGCATGAGGACGGTTTTAGCAAAATCATCCGGTGTAGCATTTATATGCGGTGTAGGGTAGTTTTTCATAATCTTCTCCATTTTAATATCCGCTTCCTTTTTCATTTTTTACAAGCTTTACTATTCTGCTTGTGCCAAGTCTGTCTGCACCAAGATTTATAAAATCTTCAGCATCTTCTATGCTTGATATGCCGCCGGCAGCCTTAATTTTAACGTGAGGAGCTACGTATTTTGAGAAAAGAATTATATCCTCTCTCGTTGCACCGCCCGTTGAAAAGCCGGTTGACGTTTTTATATAGTCTGCACCGCTTTCACTAACTATTTCACACATTTTGATTTTTTCTTCGTCACTAAGCAAACATGTTTCAATAATAACTTTAAGTATTTTATCGCCGCAGCTGGCTTTCACGGCTTTAATTTCAGATAGGAGTTCATCGTACTTTTTGTCTTTTAACAGTCCGATATTTATAACCATGTCTATCTCATCAGCCCCGTTTTTGATAGCATTCTGTGTTTCAAAGCACTTTGCTTCTTTAGTAGAGTAACCGTTAGGAAAACCTATCACCGTGCATATTTTAACCTTGCCTTTAGCATATTCAACTGCCGCCTTAACGTACGAAGCAGGAATGCAAACAGATGCTGTATTGTATTTTATACCATCATCAATTATACCCTTTATTTCAGAAAAAGTTGCCGTTTGAGAAAGCAGAGTATGATCAACCTTTAAAAGTATTTCTTTAACGTCCATATTATTATCCTCATAACTGTTAGTTTATATATACAATATATCATATTTTATAAAGATTGTAAAGCGAAAAAAGGCGTTTTAAGTCGAAAGAGAAAATTTCTTATACGGTATTGAAAAAATATAAGTGTTTAACGTATAAAAACAAATAAGAGGCGCCATAAGGCGCCTCTTTGATGCTTATTTGTTGTTTTTCCTAAGTATATCCTCTATTTCTCGCATAAAGGTTTCAACGTCTTTGAATTCACGGTAAACGGAAGCAAATCTAACGTACGATACTGCGTCTATCTCCTTGAGTCTGTCCATTACCATACTGCCTATGGTGCTGACGTGAATCTCATTTTTCAAGGAATTTTGAAGCTCGTTTTCAATATCGCTTACAATCTTTTCCATTTGTTCAATACTGACAGGACGCTTCTGGCAAGCACGCATAATGCCGTTTAATACCTTTGTTCGGTTAAACGGTTCGCGGCTGTCATTTTTCTTTATAACAACAAGAGGAACTGTTTCGATAAATTCATACGTTGTGAATCTGCGCTGACATGCAAGGCATTCACGTCTGCGACGTATAGAATGGCCTTCGTCAGTAGAACGTGAGTCTACAACCTTACTTTCGGTGTGGCCGCATCCGGGACATTTCATACGCGTTTACCTTTCTTTGCTTAGTCTCTTGCTGTGAAATTTACAGAATATGAATCGAGCTTGTTTTCAAGCACAACCTTAACATTGTTGCTGCCACCGTAAACATTGAGCTTGAATGTACGCTTTTCGGGTTTGCCCTCATAATCCTTGTCGGGAGCAGAAATTGTAACAACTGTTTCGTCAGCCTTAGCCGAGCAGGTGATTACAGTTTTGCAAGCCTCTGTGTTTTCATATTCGAGTGAAATCATATCATCTTCACGCAAGATATATTCGGTATCTCCCTCGGGGTATATATCAAGTTCAATGATGCTCTTGTCATAGTCACGGATACACTGGTGTTCTGTACCCGAGCAGGGAATAATAGCACCGCGCTTAACAAAGAGCGCACCGCCTGTATGTTCGGGGAACATAGCGGGTATGGTTTGATTACCTTCATAAATTTTGCCCGTCCAATAGTCCTCCCATTTGCCATCAGGAAGAGTTACAGTATCGCCATAAGCACAAACCATAATAGAGGGACCAAACATATACTGTGTTACACAGTCAAAAGTAGGTTCAAATTCGGGGAATGCAAGAGGCATAGGTCTGATCATAGGAAGAGCCTCATCATGAGCCTCAAGGGCTGCAGAATAGATATAAGGATAAAGTCTGTATCTGAGTCTGTCGTAGAACTTGAACATTTCGTATAAATGTTCTTCAGCATACCAGGGCTGAGTCATACCTGTCCATGAGTTGTAGTGAGCCCACGGCACGAAGAAACCAAAGTGAATACTTTCGGGCTTATACACGTACATATCGATTGTAGAGTTGGATAAGCCTGTCATGGCAAGTGTTAAAAGCCAACACATAGCACGATGCTGACCGCCGTTGTCACCTGTATTGAAAGCACTCCACTTTTGAGTGCCGATATAACCGCCGCAGTAGTGATGCATAGGACGTGTGCCTAACTTTTCTGCAGTACCCTCGTAAACCTGCTTGGTGAGAAGTACCTGATTTAAGTTGTGCATATGAAGCTGAGGTACGCCGTTAACATAAGTAAGTTCAGGATGGCATGTCCAAACGTGGTCGGCAGGATCGAGCTTAAAGCCGTCTATACCGTAATCTGTCTGAATACCAAGGTGCTTGTACCAAGGCTCATACTGGTTCTTGTCGTCGCCTCTGTAAACTCTTTCAGCTTCGTCTGTAAGGTCATAGCTTTCACAGAACCAAAGGGAAGTATGAATACCCTTTCTCCGGAGAGCAGCAACAAAACTACCGGTAGAGGTACGTTTCTGATACCAGTCAGGCATATGAAAGCGCTCCATATTCCACTGTGTTTCAGTGGAGAAATCATAGAATTTTGTCATCCAGCCGGGTTCAATACTGAACATATCGACAGGTACCTTTTCGCCTCTGAAACGTTCAGCATCGTGTAAAAGTTCGAACTGGTTTGTGTTAATAGGTGCAACGTATGTAAGGCCGTAAGCCCAGCCGGGAAGTACCATTGACTTACCTGTAAGCTTAGCATAACTTTTAAGGATTTCCTGATAGTTGCCATAGAAAATGAATACGTCAAGATGATCATCTTCACCGCTGACGATTACCTTGTCATTATACTGCTCACAAATATCAACAAAGTGTCTTGCATTAGCATTTATGAGCATACCCCAGCCGCCGCTTGACATAAAGAAGGGTACGGGAATTTCATTGTACTGATAGAAAGTCCAGTTCTGATAAGCTCTGCCGCGGAGTTCAAGCTTGTTGCTCGAGCCTTCGCCGAGGCCGTAGAAGCGCTCTTTATCTCCAACTTCAACAGAAATACCGAAGTGGTGACCGGGTTCATATAATCCGAGAGTCATATCCGGGATACCGGTACGGGGAGGAGCAGAACGGGAGTTAGGGTTACCCTCTGCCACGGTGCTGTTTAGCTTATAGTCTTCAAATTTATTCAGAAGATATTTTGAAGCATTTGCCCAGAATTTATCGTCATCATCGGGACGGAAATCAAACTTTAAAGTAAGATCTCCTGCTTTTAAAACGCCGGTCTCTGCATCAAATGTTGCACCATCAGTTGCCTCTTCAACAGTGACCTTTACTATGTCATATCTTTCGGTAAGAGTTTGCTTACCGTCGTAGTTTGCATCAGTAATTCTGAAAATACCGTTTGCAATCTGCTTGCCAATAACCTTTTTCATACAAAAATTCCTTTCGTAAGCAACTAATATAGTTATTATAATATTAACATAATAAGGTTAAAAAGTCAATAAAAAAACAGTAGCTTTTTATATAAAAAGCGGTGACCAACAGAATAGGCCACCGCAGTATTAATATTATTTATCTTCGTTTTCTGAGGTTGGTTTGTTTTTAGATTCGGATTTGCTAACATCAGTATTGTTTGGATCCTGAATGTTATCTGACTTAGCCTTTTCTAAATCTGCGGCTTCGCGTGCAAGCTTGTTTTCAAGCTCGCTTTTTTTGCGCTTTTCAGACTTCATTTCGTCAAGCTCTTCATGTGTAGGATTGCCTTCCATTGCCGCTTTGAATTGAATTTCGTCCATAACCTCATATTTAATGAGAAATTCAGCAATAAAGTCAAGCTTTTCTCTGTTAGCTTCGAGAATTTCACGCGCCTTGTCATATGCGGCAGAGATGATCCTCTTTATTTCATCATCAATAGTTGAAGCAGTACGCTCGGAGTAATTCTTTTCATTGTTAAAATCACGACCGAGGAATACGGAATCATTACCATGCTCTGATCCGTATACGATAGGTCCGAGAGTGTCGCTCATACCGTACTTTGTAACCATGCTGCGTGCAATATTTGTTGCTCTCTGGATGTCGTTTGAAGCACCCGTGCAAATATCGCCTATAACAATTGCTTCTGCAACGCGTCCGCCAAGAAGTGTTACGATCTCGTTTTCCATATCTTTCTTAGACATGTGCGAACGATCCTCAATCGGAAGAGAGAGCGTGTATCCTGCAGCTCTGCCGCTCGGGATAATAGAAATCTGATGAACAGGCTCATCAGGCTGTATGAATTTTGTAACAACAGCATGACCTGCTTCATGGATAGCTGTAATGCGCTTATCCTTGTCATTGATAACCTTAGATGTCTTCTGAGGACCTACAATACATTTTGTAGTAGCATCTTCAATATCATTCATGCCGATAAGCTGTTTACCGCGTCTTGCCGCAAGAAGCGCAGCTTCATTTAAAACGTTTGCAAGATCAGCACCGGTAAATCCAATAGTTGTTTTTGCAACAACAGAAAGATCAACGTCTTCTTCAAAAGGCTTGCCCTTTGCATGTACCTTGAGTATTTCAAGACGTCCGCGCGTATCAGGGTAATCAACGGTAACCTGTCTGTCGAAGCGTCCGGGTCTGAGAAGTGCAGGGTCAAGTATGTCAGGGCGGTTTGTTGCCGCAATAACGATAATACCAGAATGAGAACCGAAACCATCCATTTCAACGAGAAGCTGGTTAAGAGTCTGTTCGCGCTCATCGTGGCCGCCGCCGAGACCTGCTCCGCGGTGACGTCCTACAGCGTCTATTTCATCTATAAATACAATACTTGCAGGATGCTTACGTGCAGTATCGAAAAGATCTCTGACTCTTGAAGCACCAACGCCAACGTACATTTCAACAAAATCCGAACCGGAAATTGAGAAGAATGGAACACCGGCTTCTCCGGCTACAGCCTTCGCAAGAAGAGTCTTACCTGTACCGGGAGGGCCAACGAGAAGTACACCGTGAGGAATTTTTGCACCAAGCTTAGTGAACTTTGCAGGGTCCCTGAGAAAGTCAACGATCTCTTTAAGCTCTTCTTTTTCTTCATCTGCGCCGGCAACATCTGCAAAAGTAACCTTGTTTTTGTCGTCGGTAATAATTCTGGCTCTTGATTTTCCAAAAGAGTTGATTTTTCCGCCACGACCGCCCGCAGCCTGATTCATCATGAATATCCAGAATAAAACTATAAGAACTGCAACAATGGCGTAGGGAATGAGCATGAACCACCACGGAAGCGATACCGGTTGTTCAATATCATACCATTCAATTATTCCTGCGTTAAGCTGCTCATCGATCAGATCTCCGTACATCTCCATGAAAAGAGAGTAGTCTCTCAATGTGAAAGTAAGATTACGGCCGTCTTTTGTGTTCAACTTTATCTGATTATCGCTGGTTATTTCGAAGCTGTTGACCTGCTCACTTTCGAATTCTTTGACTATATCACTGTACTTCGGAATAATATCATCAGAATCTGAAAAGACCATTGCAGATACGATAAGAATTACTGCTACAAGAACACCGTAAAACAGCAATATCTTAGAATTGTTTTTCATAAAAATCGGTACCTCTTAAAGTTATTTGTCATTATTGACATCAAAAAAAGAATGAGATATGTATCTTACGAATACACCTCAGGTTTCAGAACTCCTATAAAGGGAAGGGCTCTGTAATTTTCATCATAGTCCAAGCCGTACCCGATAACGAATTCATCAGGAACAGTCATTCCACAGTAATTGGGAACAAAATCAACAACTCTGCGAGAAGGCTTATCGAGCATGGTGCATGTTTTAACACTTTTTGCACCTTTGAGAAGCAGGTAATCTACAAGGTAGGAAAGTGTTTTTCCGCTGTCGATAATGTCCTCAACAATCAGGATATCAAGATCCGAGAGATCTTTTCTGTGAAGATCAAGAACAATGTTAACAGTTCCGCTTGATTCTGTTGAGCTTCCGTACGATGAAACCTTCATAAAATCGATCTGTGTTGGAATACTTAGGTGCTTCATAAGGTCTCCCATGAAAACAACTGCACCTTTAAGAATACAAAGCATTAACAGATTTTTGTCTTTATAATCATCACTGATCTTACTAGCAAGATCGGACACTATATTTTCTATATCTTCCTTAGAAGCAAGAATCTTTAAAACGTCATTATTTAACATTGTCATATCCCTTTCCGATATTATATATCTTTGCTATTAACAAAGAAAAATATTTGGTAATTTTCACCGTTTGCAGGGTGTGTACCTGTGCGTGAACGAAGCCCGGGTATCCATAATATGCCGTCTTCATCACAAACAAGAACAGCAGAGTTTCTGCTGGTCAGATCTGACTCGAACTCCCATAAAAGCTTTTTTAATTTTCTGTTTACACCGTTGATGTTATATCTGTCACCCGGTCTTCTTGATCTTAAAGACAAAGCACCTTTAATTGTAGCAGATGTAATCTTAGTCTGTATAAATTTTTTGTAAATATTTTTAAATATTTCAATGTTTTCTGTGTCGTTAACATCAAAACGTGCTATTACGTCGCCTGTAGCGGCAATTTTATTAACACCATATTCAAATGATATGTTGAAATCACAAACTTTGCTCTCGGTATAATTGTTTTTGAACAATAAGTTACCCGATTCAATAATCGCAGTAACGCCGTTTGGCATATCAAGCCTTGAGTGCGGTTTTCCCCAATAACATAATTCAAGAAGTGAGCTTATGTGAACCTCAAAAAATTCACCGCAGCCTGCTTTATAAAGCATTATAGATAAAACGCGTGTTTTTATAGAATCGTGAAGGCGATTAAAACTTTCAAGCGGCAGTTTTTTTGAATCTGAATTTTTTGAAATAAATTCATCTGCAACCTGATTTAAATAGTCATTGTCGCGACTCAATGATAAACAAAGGCGTGAAACAGCAGAGTTGAGAGAGGGATTTATCTCTCTTAAAACAGGCAGTACGTTGTGCCGCAATTTGTTGCGTGTGTATTTCTTATCAAAGTTAGTGCTGTCTGTAATATATTTTATACCGTTTTCTTCACAGTAACCGCAAATCTCTTCTTTTGATGAATTTATGATCGGCCTGATTATATTTTGGCGCTTAGCCTTGATCCCGCAGATGCCTGAAAGGGAACTGCCGCGCGTAAGATTAAACAGTATAGTTTCAGTGTTGTCGTCAGCGTTGTGAGCTGTGGCAATATAGAATTTAAGCCCTGTATCCTTGCTTAAATTTTGTGAAATATCATTAAAAGCTTTATAACGGATATTACGCGCAGTTTCTTCAAGACCTGTTTTCTGATTTTTAGCTAAGGCGGGAACGTCTGCGCTGAAAACGTCAAACCAAACTGAAAGCTTTTCACATGCCTTTCGGCAGAATTCTTGATCGCGGTCTGCTTCATCACCGCGTATCATGTGATTAACGTGAAGAGCGTAAAGCTCAAAGTTGAACCTCTCGCGGTTATCATATAATAACGAGAGCAAAGCAGCAGAATCCGCTCCTCCGGAATATCCGACCAAAATACCGAACTTTTCTTTGGGCAATGACAGAGTCTTCATCACTTTAATAAAATCATTTTTTACTTTTTCGGAGTAATTAAAATTCATTTTAAATTTCATCTCTTTGAAGAGTAAGGAATTTAGTATATTTTCCGATCCATTTCATCTTAACAGAATCGGTTGAGCCGTGACGGTTTTTCGCAACTATTACTTCGGCAAGATTCTGTTCCTCAGTCTGCTCGGTGTTATAATAATCTCTATGCAAAAACATTACAACGTCAGCATCCTGCTCAATAGCGCCGGAATCACGTAAGTCAGAAAGCATCGGTTTGGAATCTTTGCGTTGTTCAGCACCTCTTGAAAGCTGAGCACAGCAAACAACTGGTATTTCAAGTTCTTTTGCAAGGAGCTTAAGATTCCTCGAAATATCAGAAACTTCCTGTACACGGTTGTCTATCTTTTTATCAGACTGCATAAGCTGAAGATAGTCGATAACAACAAGCCCCAAGTTTTCTATCTTTCTAAGCTTAGCCTTTACCTTAGAAACAGACATACCGCTTGTGTCGTCAATATAAATGTTACACTTGCTTAACGTTTCAGCAGCGTGTGTAAGCTTGACCCAATCGTCTTTTTCGATTTTTCCCGAACGCAGAGCATAACTGTCAACAAGTGCTTCGCTTGAAAGTAAACGCAGAACAAGCTGTTCAGCTGACATTTCAAGACTGAAAACACAAACAGCTTTGTCGGGGTTTGAAAGTGATACCTGAGAGGCAATGTTTAAAGCAAAACTTGTCTTACCCATACCGGGACGCGCACCGATAAGAACGAGGTCGCCTGCACCCATTCCAACGAGAACACGGTCAAGATCCGAATATCCGGTTTTTGTACCCGTAGCACCTTCGTCGCTTTGAGAAAGCTGTCTGAGTCCGGTGAGCGAAGAGACAAGAACATCCTTAATATGCTTGAAATCGCTTGTTTCACTGCCTTGTATAAGCCTGAAAAAACGATCTGCGCTTGCTCTGAGAACGTCTGTAACATCATCGTATTTTTCTGTAAGAACCGTGTCTTCAACTTCTTGAGCCGCAGAAAGCAATTGCCTCAAAAGGCTGTTATCACGAACGATATTGGCATAATCCTTTATGTTCTTTGCCGAGGGAACTATCTGAGCAATTATTTTTATATAATCACTGATGTCGCGGTCTTTAAGAACACCTTGCTTTGTAAGAGTATCAATTAAAGTTACAAGGTCTATCGTGCGGTTTGATATAAACATCTCGTTCATGGCAAGATAGATCTTGGCATGATCGTCTATGTAAAAGTCAGTTGAAGAAATAATACCGGCAACATCTTCAATAGCTCTAGGATCTATTAATATTGAACCGAGGACTGATTGTTCTGCCTCAAGGGAAAACGGAACTTTTCTTTGCGAAAGATCCGAATAATTGTTGTAGCCTTCTGTGTTCATAGCTGTTACGCGAACAAGTCGCGTTCTCCCGTAATTAATTATTTAATATCACTTACTATGATGTTAAGTTTACCAATAACCTCAGGATAAAGCTTAACGTCAATACTGTATGTTCCATAAGCCTTTATAGGTTCGTCCAACATGATTTTCTTTTTGTCGATTTTAATTTTAGAAATCTTTTCAAGTTCGTCTGCGATATCTTTTGAAGTAACCGAGCCAAAGAGTCTACCGTCCGGACCAGCTTGAAGTTTAAGCTTTACTACAATTGGTTCGAGCTTTTTAGCCAGCTCTTTAGCCTCTGCTGTTTCAACTTCTATCTTGTGCTGTCTTGACGCCTCTTTGTTTTTAATATCGCTCATAGCCTTAGCATCGGCAACTATAGCAAGTCCCTTTGGAAAAAGGAAGTTTCTTGCATATCCGTCGGATACGTTTACAATTTCTCCTTTTTTTCCTTGAGCTTTAACGTCCTGTGTAAGAATAACCTTCATTTCTGTTTGTCCTTTCAAATTTCATTATTTAGAAGCAGTAGTATCAATATAGAGATCTATTTGCTCTTTTAGAGCAATAAGCGTTTCTTCGATCGTGGCATCCTTGATCTGCGCGCCTGCAGATTCATAGTAGCCGCCGCCGCCAACGCCTTCAATAATTGACGCAACGTTTATTTTTCCGGCGGATCGTGCGGAAATGTGAATAACGTTATTTATTTCAAATACTGCGAAAGACGCATGAACTCCTTTAAGGTCAAGCAGAATATCTGCAACCTTTGCTGCTGTAATCTTATCCTCCGAGTTTTGAGAAGAACGCAAAGCTGCTATTGCAAAATGCTCGCGGTATATTTTTGCATCAGCCGCACATACAGCGGAACGCTTGTAATCCTCAAGATTGCTTTCAAAGAAAGACTGAGCGTCAGCAGGAATTGCTCCCTCGCTTCTCAGATACTGACCTGCACTGAACGTGCGCACACCTGTATTTCTTGTAAACTGTTTTGTGTCAAGCATTATACCGGTAAGTAAAAGTAGGGCTTCTTTGGGCGGAAGTGTTCCCATAGAAAGAGTGTGCTCTAAAAACTCAGCAACAAGTTCAGAAGCCGATGATGCGTAGGGCTCAATATATTCGATTGCCGGAGAAATTGATGGAGTATCCTTGACGTGTTGCTTACTGTGATGGTCAATAATAATAACCTTACCGGAATTGAGAGCGATATCAAGCGACTCGAACCTCGCCGGGTTGTTAACGTCAACAATAATTGCAAGAGAGTCGCTTCTGACAAGGTCCTGAGCAACCGCAGGGTCAACAAAAAGGGAATCGTATTCGCCTGAATTCAAATAATCAATACACATCTTTGCATTGATATTCTCTCTGTTCAGTACGATTTTAGGATGCGCACCAACGCTTAATGCAAGCCTTGCTATACCAATGCATGCACCTATAGAATCGTAGTCCGGGCTCTTGTGCCCCATAATAATAACATTACTGGATTCAGATATAAGACCGCAGATTTTGGCAGCAGTCATGCGTGCTCTGACTTGAGTTGACTTAGACGTAGTTTTTACTCTGCCGTCAAATGTTAGGTTTTCACTGCCATTGTTGTAAACAGCAGTATCTCCGCCGCGTTTTAAGGCAAATTCTAGAGCGCTTTGTGCACCTGCTTCTCTCTGAGCAAGCGTGCCTGGAAAACGTGCGGCACCTATCGAGATAGTAAGAGATAGATTTGTTTCGCCAACCTTTATATCATGTATTTTTTCTCGGATTCTGAATTTATCTTCAATAAACTTATCAAGATAACGAGATTCGAAAATAAATAGGTATTTATTGCGCTCATATTCCTTTATTATACCGCCAACCTCTGAAGCCCAACTTTTGAGTATCTGTTCAACCTGATGAGTAGCCTCTCTCGTTTTTTCATGTACCGCCTGGCTTAGTTCGTCAATATTGTCGATGATGATATAAGCGATTACCGTCTGCTCGTCGCATAAACGCTTATTAAGCCTTGCAAGCTCTGTATTCTCATTCCATATCGTTATATAATATGGACTGCTTTGAGCCTCTATTTTATAACCGGTAATCTTATAATTTCTGTCAAATGCCTGTGCATCAACTCCGCCAATTTCAAGCGAAGCTGCAATTTCATCAATTCTTGCACTGCAGATCTCTTCGATGTTTCTGGGCATCTGTTTGTAATTTTTCTGAATCATGGTGGCAACAGAGTCGTTGCAATATATTATTTTACCGCTGTCAGAACAGATAACGATCGGTAAATAAAGTTCCTTTATAAACTGAAGTGTTATATTCTGCAAAATAGGGTCATTAACATTGCCGATGCCGGAATTAAAACGAAGAGAAAAGAAAATAACAAGCTTGTCCGAAATAAAATAAAGAAGGGTGTTGGAGACAAATACTATAATTGCAACCAGAAAACTATTCATATTAGTTGTGGATGTTATAACAGCATAAATTATCAAAAGAACAAGCGTTATAGAAGGCTTTATAAATAGACTCGGTGAAAAAATCTGCTTGTCGTTTTTTTGCATATATTTAATCCTTTCGTTGAATCATTTATTTGTTTTTGTCGACTGTGCCCATGCTTAATTTATCAGCATAATAAGTTTTTAAAGCATACGTTATACCGCAGTATGAGAGATAATAAACAATAATCTGAAGCTGTGCTAGCAAAAGAGAAACAACAAGAATAAAAATTGTGAATCCTGGATTTGCATGCTCAACTTTAAATTTAATGTTTGCAAGATAATATATACCTGTAAACACAAAAATCGGTGTAAGAACTGTAACTAAGTTAGTTGAGAGATGCGTATAGAAATAAATTTTGTCGTTTGCCGATACGAAGAATACTGATATTAGAACACAAATTATATATACCCAAACGCTAATAATCGACGGTTTTATATCAACCATACTTTTGCCCGAATACACTTTTTTGTCGCGAGCAATACGTGCTAAAACTACAGTAGAAAAATAAGTAATACAAACAGATACTACAAAAGCTGAAAGGATGCTGCCAACAAGCAGCGCCTTTGCGTTTGATACAATGATATCTGTGCTTTTAATATCTACTTCAGGAATTGTATTTAAAATATCTGTCAAAAGAACGAAAAAATTATCTATTTCAGATGGGAGATTTTTGAGAAATCCGATAAGGTAAGATATGCCGCTTGTAAGAACGATTTCGGCACTTCCGAATAAAAGCATGCTTAGAAGATACGCTGATGTTGCTATTAGAATTGTGTTTGAAGGACGTACCCTATGCTTTATGGATAATCCTATTACGGCAGCGAGAATCATGTGAGGGAAAAGTAAAAGTGCCGCAGAATAAGAATCGGTCAAGGCTATAAACACCGTAGGTAAAATACAGAAAATAATTGCAAAATAACCTGTGTGAGAGAAAAGCAGAGCAAATAAACAAACAACTATTACCGTTAAGAAGAAAGATAGAAAAAGTGAATTTATCGTTCTGGTTAGTATCACGCCGGCACAACCAAAAGCAAAATATATCAAGATGCGCAAAAGCACGCTTGTATTCTGTGGTATTTTAGATTTTAAATTCATGATATAGACCTAAAAACATTAAATAGTATAATTAAAAAGAATTATATTTAATTATACTATATTTAATCTGCTGAATTAGTTAATTTTTTGTAAATTATTGAATTTTAGAAGTAAACAATGAAAAAAGACGCCTATTGCGTCTTTTAACAGAGGAACTCAGTTTTTTCTTGAACCCGGATAAGCAAACAATTTGAAATTTTTAAGCCCTGCAGTATATGCAAGCTGTGTCGCAAGTACGGATAGAACGATCGCAATTAAAAGGAGAATAAGTTTAATGAGTTCGAAATTAACTCCCGGAATGTTTGCAAAAGAAATAATTGCAATATACATACCGTTTAACAGCCATGCTATCAAAGAGCATATAGCTGTTGTGTTAGCAGCCCATTGAAGTTCAAACCCTATTGCTATAAAATAACAGAATATAGCAACTAATATCAAAATGAAATTGACAGCATTTGCAGAAATTCCGAGATAAATTCCTTTAAATTTCATTGGTTGCATACGTCCGCCATCAATTTTGATTTTATCTCTGGCTCCTATATCCCATCCGGCAGTATATAAAAGATAAATATAAAACAAAATTGAAAGCAAGCCGCAAACCAGCTTCAACGTATTATTTGAAAAAGATGCTGCTGAGAGAAGGAGGGCAAATATTGTCATCGCTATCTGATTTACACAAAGCTTTAGGATGTTGTTAGAATTTTCTTTCAAGAAATTAAGCATATGTATGCCAAGTCCTTTCAATTACACTTAGTTAACATTTACTATATTTTAAACCAGAAACGGTATATTTGCAATACGTTTGAATCAATGTTTACACCTTTATAACAAATGTGATTAAAGTCAGCTAATTTTAGTTTGTTTTTATTTGTTGACTTTATAATAAATATCTACTATAATAGTTATGTGAAATTAACTTCAACATTATGGGAGGAGAACTGCTTTGGACAAATCAATAAACGATAAACTCACAGTTCTTCCATTGATCGCGCGTGAATACTGTATGAGTAAGCTTGTTATAGAGAACCGTTCGCCAAAAACGGTTGCTGAGTATGCTCTTGATCTGGCTGTGTTCTTAAAATATATGCGCGTACATAAAGAATCTCTTAGTGTCGATATTTATGACAATGATGCTATATCCAAGATCGACATAAGCAATGTTGATATAAACTTTATAAACAGTATAACAACGCTTGACATATATGAATTTCTTATATATACTCAAAGTGTAAGAGGGAATGATTGGGCATCGCGTGCCCGCAAGCTTTCTGCTATCAAGAATTTTTACAAATATATAACCGTAAAAATGCATTTGAGCGAACATAACCCTGCAAGAGATATAGAAAGTCCAAAGGCAAAAAAATCTTTGCCTAAATATCTGACTCTTGAAGAGGCGCAGACTCTATTGAATACAATAGCCGAAGATGAAAATTCAAAAACGCTTGACCGCGATTATGCAATAGTGACGCTCTTTCTCAATTGCGGTATGCGTTTATCTGAGCTTGTCGGCATAAATTTGTCTGATATAAGTCCTGATAAATCAAATCTGAGGGTTGTTGGTAAAGGTAATAAGGAGCGTATTATATATTTAAACAATGCCTGCAGAGATGTCCTTGATTCTTACCTATCAGTCCGCTCTCAAATACCTGTAATTACTGAGCCGGATGCGCTTTTTGTAAGTAACCGAGGAATTCGAATGAGTGTCAAAACTGTGCAGTGGATGGTTTACAAATTTCTTAAACTGGCAGGCTTTGAAAACAAAAAACTATCTGTACATAAGCTGAGACACACTGCGGCAACACTAATGTATCGCACAGGCAAGGTGGACGTACGCGTGCTTAAGGACATACTTGGTCACGAGCAACTTAATACAACACAGATATATACACACGTCAGCGACGAATCAATGCGCGATGCAATAGATTCAAATCCCATTTCAAATGTAAGAAAGACATAATTTTTAAATATAAACAACTAAACAAACAACTATTATCATTAACTTGTACAATTTAATGAATTTGAATATTTTTGCAAAAACTATTGCATAATTTATTCTTGTATGCTATAATGGTTGCATAATAAAACACCGAAAACTAATATTTATTCATGTGGAGGCGAACGAAATGAATAAGGAAAACATAAAAAAGGTAGTTCTTGCATATTCGGGCGGACTTGATACTTCAATTATCATTCCGTGGTTAAAAGAGAACTATAATAACTGTGAGGTAATTGCCGTATCGGGCAACGTTGGACAGGCCGATGAGCTTGAAGGACTTGAAGAAAAGGCAATAAAGACAGGTGCATCTAAGATATATATCGAAGACCTTACTGATGAATTTGTTGATGATTACGTAATTCCTACCGTAAAGGCTGGTGCTCTTTACGAGGATTATATGCTCGGCACATCATTTGCAAGACCTGTTATAGCTAAGCGTATTGCAGAAATCGCTGAAGCGGAAGGCGCTGATGCTATCTGCCACGGATGCACAGGTAAGGGTAACGACCAGGTTCGTTTTGAACTTACAATTAAGGCATTTTTGCCTGATATGCCTATAATCGCTCCCTGGAGAGAGTGGAATATCAAATCACGTGAGGAAGAGATCGAGTATGCAGAGGCGCATAAAGTGCCTCTTAAGATAAATCGTGAAACAAACTATTCCAAGGATAAAAACCTCTGGCACCTTTCTCACGAAGGACTTGATCTTGAAGATGCAGGGAACGAGCCGCTTTATGAAAAGAAAGGATTTCTTGAAATGGGCGTGTCCCCCATTGATGCTCCCGATAAGCCTACATACGTAACGCTTGATTTTGAAAAGGGAATACCCGTTGCTATCGACGGCGAAAAAATGAGCGCAAAGAATATCATATTAAAGCTTAATGAGCTTGGCGGAGCTAACGGTATCGGACTTCTTGATATAGTTGAAAACAGGCTTGTCGGCATGAAGTGCCGCGGTGTATATGAAACTCCCGGCGGAGCTATTCTGTATGCTGCTCATAATTACCTTGAAACGCTCACTCTTGACAAGATGACGATGCATAAAAAGCAGGAACTTGGTATAACATTCGGTGAGCTTGTATATAACGGCCAGTGGTTTACACCTCTTCGTGAAGCAATTTCTGCTTTTGTAGATAAGACTCAGGAAAATGTAACCGGTAAGGTAAAGCTCAAGCTTTATAAGGGTAACATTATCAAAGCGGGCGCTTGGAGTGATTACTCGCTTTATTCTGAAGAAATTGCAACATTCGGTGAAGATAACGTATATAACCAGGCTGATTCTGCAGGATTTATCAACCTTTACGGACTTCCGATCAAGGTTCAGGCTCAGGTCAAAGCAAAAAACAATAAGTAATAATGAAAAACCGCAAGGCAAATCGCCTTGCGGTTTATTTATACGTTAGAATCAATATATTCAATAAGGCCGGCAACTGCCCCGTCGTTATTTGAGCAAACAGTTACGTCTGCTATCTCACGCAGAGGAAGGAGTGCATTTGAGGGACAAGCAGAAAAATCAGCTTTTTTTAGCAAATCAATATCATTGCCGTAATCACCAATACCATACAGTGTAAACGATCCGCATTTAAGCTTAGCTTCGCACATGTGTCTTAGCTCAATAGCCGCATTGCCCTTAGTTGCTCTTATATTGTTTATTTCAAGCATAGTTGGCCATGAGCGGCAAATTATATAAAGCGAATCCGCTGAAACGTTAATAAATTTTTCTACAAGATCCAGCTGATTTGAGTCTCCGTGGAAAACAATCGAATACCAATCGTTTGTCGGTATTTCATCAATTGATGCAGATATGTACATTTCGGTTGGAATATCATATCTTGATTTTGTAATATAATCGGGTGAGCCAATGATATAAAACTTGTCGTCTGCACTTATTGATACCGAAATCAAAGGAAAGCTTTCAAGAACGGTTTTTATGATCGTCATAGCAGGACCCGGCGCGATACAAATTTCGTTGTGACGGCGTTTGTTATCAAAATCATAAATATAAGCACCGTTGCAACAAATAAGAGGCGCATTAGCGAATTTAGCAAATTCAGGGCTTATGGTATGCTCATTTCTGCTTGTGGCAAAAGTGAATAATCCCCCGTTTTCTTTAAAGTAATTGACGGCGTCAATGTTGCAATCGGGTATCAGTTCATTTGAGTCGAAAAAAGTACCGTCAAGATCGCTCACGATCAACTTGTTGTCAAATTTCATAAATCCTCCGAATATGATATGCGTATATAAGTTAGTTCTCAATCACATTTTTCTGAGTTTATCAAGTATAAGTTTAAAATAAGGCGGCAGACCTGAGTCAAAGAAAAGTCTTTGGCCGGTTATCGGATGGTCAAATCCAATAATACGCGCATGAAGACATTGACCGTTGAGTATAGATGCATTCATTCTTTCAAATTTGTCCTGATTAGGCTTATAGACTGTATCACCTATAACAGGATGAGATATACTTGACATGTGAACACGAATCTGATGAGTCCTGCCCGTTTCAAGCTTAAGCTTGAGATAAGTGTATGCACCGAAACGCTCTATAACTTCATAGTGGGTTCTTGCATCACGTGCTGAGGACGAGCTTGTTCTTATCACCGCCATTTTCTTGCGGTCTACGGGATGTCTTCCTATAGGTGCATCGACGATACCGCTATCCTCTTTAAAATTACCCGTCACTATAGCATTATATTCTCGGTCAAATGAATGTTCTTTTATCTGCTTGGCGAGTGAAAGATGCGCTTCGTTGCATTTTGCAACAATAAGAAGACCGCTGGTGTCTTTATCGATTCTGTGAACGATCCCGGGCCTTATTACACCGTTAATAGAAGATAGCGAATCCTTGCAGTGATACATAAGTGCGTTTACGAGTGTGCCGCTTATATTTCCCGGTGCCGGATGAACGACCATACCTTTTGGCTTGTTAACAACAAGTAAATACTTATCTTCATAAATAATATCAAGCGGAATGTTTTCGGGTAAAACATCGAGTATCTCCGGCTCAGGAAGATTAATAATAATCTCTTCTTTTTCGGAGCGTATTTTATAATTCTTTTTTACTATAATACTATTGATCGTAACCAAACCTTCATCGATCAGCTTTTGAATCCCCGAGCGAGTCATATCTGTTTTCCGCGAAAGAAATGCGTCAAGCCTGTCGCCGATATCGCTATCTTTTGTAAAAAGAGTAATTATTTCATCCATAAATCGGCAAAATGCAGGGAAGACATCAAGTCGTTCCCTGCAAATCTCCTTTTTTACTGAATATAAGATATAAAATTAATAAAGCTGCTCCGCAAGTTACACATATATCGGCAATATTGAAAACAGGGAAGTCAATTAGCTCAAAGTATATAAAGTCGATAACGTAACCAAGCTTTATTCTATCAATCATATTACCGATTCCTCCTCCGGCTATGAGCGCAAGAGAGGCAAGAACGGTGTAACTGTTTTCCTTATAGAAAATCAAATACGCTAGAATAGCTATGATTGAAATAATAGACACCGTCATGAATACCCAACGGTTGTTAGCAAGCATTCCGAAAGCTGCCCCACGGTTTTCGTGATAAGTAAAAGAAAGTACACCGTTTATCAGATCAACGCTTACGAGTGACGTGTCTTTAAGGCAAAGCATTGCAAATGTTTTTGTTGCGTGATCCAGTATAACTGCTGTAACAATAATAAGTAATGAAAATATCTTTTTATTCATTATCGTCTTTTATTCTGTCAATAACCAGAGTGTCGCCGCTACTAACATCAGTTTTGCCGGTAGTGTCTTCAACCTTTTCGAAAACAACGGTATCGGCATTGTCAAGTAGCGTGTTCTCGTCAACAACATTGACATCGTCTTTTATTACTTCTGTTTCGGCAGTATCGCTAAAGTCATAGTTGATATTAACCTGAGGCTTTTCTTCGGGCTTTAAGTTCTTAAGAGCCGCTTTAGCTCTCCTAGCCGCTTCAAGAAGATAGTCTTCACTTGACTTTATTTTTGCAGAGTCGGTTATTTTAGTGAGAGATTCAACGCGTTCAATGTGTTCGCGGTAAGTTTCGTACAAACTGCGCTTGAGGGAGCTGACTTGATTTTTAAGAGCAATTACAGTATCTCTTTCAGCATTTATTTGTTCGTTTAAATCGGAAAGAACAGAATTACCGCCAACCTTTGCAGATTCAATAATTGCATCAGCTCTTGCATTGGCTTTTTCTATAATTGTTGCTGCAACCTTTTGTGCATTAACTATATTGCTTCTTATAGATTCCTTTTCGCTCTCAAGTTCAGTATTCTGTTCGATCGCAGCACGCAACTGCTGTTCAAGTTCGAAATTTCTTCTGAAAAGCTCAGTATATTTTTCAAGCATAAAGCTCATGTATTCATCAACTTCAGCAACGCTGTAGCCTCTTACAGCTCTAGTAAAGCTTTTCTTTTTAAGTTCACTTGGCTTTAACATTTTGTTTACCTCGATGATTTATATATATTTTAAGACGGTTATACGTGATTTTCCTTTAGACGTAACACCGCTTGAGTCGTCAATTTTATATTTTCCGTATCCGCGAACGGATATTATATCGCCGTCAGTAACGCTGTCATCAGGCGATGCTTTGGAATAGTAATTAAGCTCTGCAAGACCTTGCTTTATTAAAGTTTTTGATTTATCTCTTGATATTCCCGTAATAGCAGAAAGAACGCAGTCGAATCTGAGCGACGTTGTAACTACTTGCGAGCTTTGAAAGTTGTGTTTAAGATGTACACGCGAAAAATCAGAACAAATCTCGGTTTTTACCGGAGTTCTGCCAACGCATGTAAGATTATCGCAAACAAAACTCGCCATGCTTGTAAGAACAAAAACATAAGCACAATGATCATCTTGGGGCACTATATCGCCAATAGTAGACCTGTCGATGCCGAGCGACAGAATCGCTCCCATATAATCTCTGTGCGATAATCTGACAAAATCGGAACATGATATTTTTATGAGTGACAGCTCGTCTGAAACGGTTTCTTCACAAAGCTTTATGATACTATCGTCAGGTTCTATGCAGCCCGGCTCTAAAAGCATAGAGTGCATAGTATAATCATCAAATATAACGAGAAGCTTTCTTTCGGAATCATTAAATCCGCCGTAAAAGGCGAAGCATAAAGAACCGTCCGACAAAAGGGCGGTTTTTATGAGCTTTTGCTCACGGATATTTAAAAACGACGAAACGCGTGTTCTGGAATTACGGCTTCTTTCGGCAAGCTCAAGAGCACTACAGACTACGCGTTTTTCGTGATTATCGTTGAAATTCAGAAAAGATAAATTTTTACTCATATGTTCTAAACCTTAAAAAACGATAGCATTTCGGTTATGATACTTAACCCTATAAACGATATAAAAAATGAAATGTCAATAGGAAGAGAACTTAATGAGTCGAACCTGTCTATTATCATTCTGACCGGGATTATAAACGGCTCGGTTACCGCTATTAAAAAGGATTCAACAGGATTACCCTGAGACAGGGGAAACCAAGAGAGTATTGCCCTCAAAAACATAAGTGATAACTCAACCGTTAATAGTAAATGTATAACATTTGTAAATAGATAGAGTAAAAGATAAGCGAAATTGTTCACTCAAAACCTCGAAAACAATCGGGCAAAAAGCCTTTTAGTAAATTTATACTATATTAGTTTTCTTCGTCTTCAGCATCAACGACAGCAGTAGGATCACCGGTCACATCAACGTCGTGAGGAGTGATAATAAATGTGTTTGCAGCAACATTCTTAAACTTACCCTGAACAGAATATACAACACCTGTAAGGAAGTCGATGAGACGTCTTGCGTCTTCCTTCTGTGTTATTTCAAGGTTGAGAACAACAGTTTTTCCTTCAAGAAGATGATCGGCGATCTGTGTAACTTCGTTGAACGAAGCGGGCTTAACAACCTTAAGCTGAAGGGAAGCGCTGCTCATAGAAACGCTGCCGTCGTCAGCATAGCCGGTATCGTAATCATCAGAAACTTCATCGTAACCGTTGTCGTATGCTCCTATAACATCCTCAGAATTTTTGTTTGTCATGTTTTTAAGTGAGTCGAATATATTCATTTCTACCTCCAAAAAATGATTTATAAATTTCTTTCTCCGAAGAGAGTAGTGCCGAGTCTTATACGGGTCGAGCCTGCCATTACTGCCTGAGCATAAGAAGAACTCATACCCATAGAAAGAATGTCCATACTTATATTATGTATGTTTTTTTCACAAATGTCAATAAAATATTGATAAGTTTCCGAAAAATATTTAAAAAATTTATCATTTTCGTCGCATTTTGGCGCAATAGTCATCAAACCGCGCACTTTAATTGACTTAAATACAGATAACTTTTCAAGGAAATCAACAAGGTCTTCAGGAATAACGCCGCCTTTTTGAGGCTCGCGACCGATATTTAACTCAACAAGCACTTCCATTACTTTGCCGGCTTTTTGCGCTCTTAAGTCGATTTCTTTCGCAAGCTTCAGTGAATCAAGCGACTCTATCATGTCAACTTTATCAATAATATATTTGACTTTGTTGGTTTGCAAAGATCCGATAAGGTGAATTCTAACCTTTCTGTCAGCAGGAAAGTTAATATTATCGTATTTTGATAAAAGCTCCTGAACACGGTTTTCTCCGATTATCGAAATGCCAAGTTCATTGATCGCGTAATTTATTGCTTCTACAGGCTGATTTTTGGTAACAGCCATTATTTCAACTCTTCGGTCTGTCAAAGAAGCAAGTTCCTTTGTTACTTTATTGTAGTTTTCTTTAACGATATTAAAATCAAGCATCAGTTTATTACCTTGCCTTCATACAAATCCTTGCCGCTTACTATTATATTATCATAAATATACAGTACACCGTACGGAGTTTTCGTAAGGTCGGGAACGGCAGCAATGTAATAGTTTTCATTCTGCGCAAGAATATCGAGCGTACAGAAATAAACCTTTGAACCATAAAGAATATATACCCCTGTCTGTCCGTCAATAACACGAAGTGCGGCAACCGGAACTTTTATTCCGGAAACTGAACTTTTAATTATTCTTACCGTCTGCACTCTTGAAAACGAAAAATCCCTAGGAGAATCAAAAGATTCAAATATAAGAAGCGCTCCGTCTGAATTAGTATCAGCAATAGTTTTTACTAATTTGAGAGTTAGTTGTTTATTAGAGTTGGATTCGAAAATTATATCATAATTTGTTCCGGCAGAGTAGTTCTTTAGATCAGATTTTGAAACATCACACGCAAGATACCACCTATAATCGTAAGCAATCTTACCTATAGTATGCTCGGAAGTAATTTCGGGAGATTTCTTGGTATAACCAATAAAATCGTCGTATGACATTTGAAGCGCTTTATCAGCTGTAAAAATATTTTCATAACCGTCGCATTCGGAGTAAAAATATCCGGAACGGTCTGAGTAAATATTTGAGGTTGCATTACCGAGTGAATTTGCATACTTTCTGCGTTCATTCTCGAGTAGTTCTATCTGGGTGTCGAAATTATTGATTTCGCCCGTTATGACCATTCGTCTGTTTAACAGTGTCAGCAAGTCGTCTGAAGAGGATATTGCACCGGTTATATTTGTTCCTTCAAGACCTTGCCTGATAGTGTAGTATATGTCAGTCAGACGAGAGTCAACAGTAGATGTATCTGAAGTCAGATACGTTTTATCAATGTTGCTTTTTTCAAGAAAATCTATTTTTTTATCGATGTCAATAAGTGTGCTTCCTCTTGTTTCGCTCTCATCAGCATAAAGTGATGCTATAAGTGCATTTTTGGGGATTTTTGTGCCGTCATCAAAGTAGTATGCTGCTGAGACGCCGGCAGATCCTGCATTGATAACGTATTCATTTTTCATTATGTATGCATCACATGACAACGAAATCTCTTCCGTAACGGGATAAGCTATTTCCGTAACAATTTGATCGGAGCTTGAAAATAACATGTGATATATCAGATATGCCGATAATGCAAGTAAGATTACAGAGGTGATCAAATATTTAAAAATTCTGTTTTTTAAGTTTTTTTCCATATGATCCCCCTTTCGAGTAAAAGGTAATATATTTACTTATCTATTGTAGCACAAAAACCTTTGCCGTTTAAGTAAGACACGGCATTGTTTACAATAATTTTAAATCTGTCTCTTTCATTTAATGTTTTATCAGGATAAAGCCAATATATGTTGTCATTTCTTTTAAACCAGGTCATCTGCCTTTTTGCATATCGTCTGGTTTCTCTTTTTATGGCTTCTATTGCATCTTCAAGAGGGGTATTATCCAAAACGTAACCGAGTAACTCTTTGTATCCGATGGCCTGTGCCGCCGTTGTACACGGGCGAAGTGCTGAAATGTCAATCAATTTTTTTACTTCATTAATAAGACCGTGATTTACCATTAAATCAACACGTTTATTTATACGATCATATAAAAATTCACGGTCGTTATACGCAATTCCAAGCACAGAAGTATCATATTCGCTTACTTTAGCGCGGGAAAACTTGTCCCATTCGGTTTTTGTAATATTTGATGAATGAAATATCTCAAGCGCCCTGATTACCCGCTTTAAGTTATTCGGGTGAGTGGTTGTTGCACTTTCGGGATCAACTTTTACTAACATATTGTAAATAAACTCATTGCCGTTAGCCTCGGCAAGAGCAAAAAGCTCGTTTCTGTATTCTAAGTCGGTAACAGTATCAGAAAACTTGGTTCCGGCGATTATATTGTCAATATACAAGCCCGTACCGCCGCAGAGTATCGGCAGCTTATTTCTGTTTAAAATGTCGTCTATGGCTTCTTTTGCAAGTGAAGTGAATTCTGCGCATGAAAATGAATCGGTGATCTTAGGATCAACGATATCTATCATATGGTGTTTTATAAGCGCCCGCTCTTCAATAGTCGGCTTGGCAGTACCGATGTCAAAGTACTTGTATATCTGCATCGAATCGCAAGAAACTATCTCGCCGTCATATATGCGCGCAAGCTCAAGCGCAAGCGCGCTTTTACCTGAAGCCGTAGGACCGACTACTGCAATGATTTTTTTCATATATACACCTTTTACTTAATTTACTGAATAAACATAGCGTCGCCAAAAGAAAAGAAACGATAACACTCTTTTATAGCAGTATCGTATGCATTCATAATGAAATCTTTACCGGCTAATGCACTGACAAGCATTAAAAGAGTGCTTTCAGGAAGATGGAAGTTTGTTATCAGCGCATCAGTTGCTTTGAATTTATATCCGGGGTAAATAAAGATGCCGGTATCGGCGTCAATAGGATGTATGATCCCGTCTTCGTCGGCGGCACTTTCAAGAGTACGGCAAGAGGTTGTTCCAACGGCAATTATGCGGCCGCCGTTTCTTTTTCGCTCATTGATTATATCCGCGGATTCTTTTGATACACTAATAAATTCCGAGTGCATAACGTGCTCTGTAACGTTATCAACTTTAACGGGCCTGAATGTTCCAAGGCCAACGTGAAGCATAACCGGTGCGATAGCAGTACCTTTGGCTTTAATACGAGCTAACAATTCTTCTGTAAAATGCAAACCGGCAGTAGGCGCGGCAGCTGAACCTTCGTGCTTTGCATAAACCGTCTGGTATCTGCTTTTATCCTCAAGCTTTTTTGTAATATACGGCGGAAGCGGCATGTTCCCTATAACATCAAGAACATTATATATATTATCGAATTTCTCTTTATTATATTTGAATTTTAACAGTTTGTTTCCGCCTTCAAGTATATCTTCGACTTTGGCACTAAGAATGCCGTCGCCGAATATAATAACAGTACCCGGTTTACAGCGTTTTCCCGGCCTCGTCATAACTTCCCACAAATCAAGCCCGCGCGAGCGAAGCATTACAACTTCAATATCAACACCGGTATCTGCTTTATGTCCGTACATACGTGCAGGAATAACCTTGGAGTTATTTATAACGAGAACATCATTTTCGTTAATGTAATCTATTATGTTGTAAAAAGTTTTATGTAAAATGTCGTGCGTGGCACGGTCTAAAAGCATGAGCCTTGAGTGATCGCGTTTTTCTGCAGGAGTTTGCGCGATCAGCTCTTCCGGAAGATCGTAATAAAAATCGTGTGTGGTTAGATCACATGTAATGCGTTCATTGTTGATCATATAAGGTCTCCGTAAATAGATTTATACTAAATTTAAACTGTGAAAGGCAGAATTATACAAATGTCGAGTAAGAAGAAAACTGTTTTCAAAGGGTGTGCAACCGCGCTTATAACTCCATTTTCAAAAGGTGCGGTTGACTATGAAAGTCTTGACCGATTAATTGAATATCAGATAAGTGAGGGAGCAGACGCGCTTGTTGTGTGCGGAACAACAGGGGAGTCCGCTACCCTGGATGACGATGAAAGACGAGAGGTAATCTATTTCAGCGTTACAAAAGTAGCAGGAAGAATCCCTGTCATCGCGGGCACCGGGTGTAATAATATCAATAAAGCCGTAGAACTATCTAAATACGCCGATGAGTGTGGGGCGGACGCCGTAATGACCGTTACGCCATATTACAATAAAGCAAGCGCAACAGGCCTGATCAAAAGCTTTGTAAAGATTGCGGATAGCGTAAAAATACCCGTAATGATATATAATGTTCCGTCACGAACGGGTATCGATATACCAATACACGTTTATAAAGAGTTAGCTCAGCATGATAATATATGCGCAGTAAAGGAAGCCAGCGGAAACATAGTTACTGTTGAAAAAATACTATATAGCTGCGCAAACATGCTTGACGTTTACAGCGGGAACGATGATATGATACTGCCCGTGTTGGCAGTTGGCGGAATTGGGGTAGTTTCCGTAGTATCAAATATACTTCCGAAAAAGGTACACGATTTGTGTGCTGAGTTTGAAAGCAGACGAATTAATGAAAGCGCACAAATACAGCTTGAATTGCTCGATATCATAAATGCGATGTTCTCTGAAGTAAATCCAATACCGGTCAAAAGCGCAGTTGCACTTTTAGGAGCTTGCTCAGATGAGATGAGGCTTCCATTATGCGCGCTTGATGCGCATAAGTTGAATGAACTTAAAAATGTACTTAAAAAATACGACTTAGAAATTAAATGAAGCAAAGGGCTGTCGATAACGGCAGCCCTATATTATTAAGCCTTTTCGATTTCAGAAAAAGCTTCATTGAGATAGTCATTTTCCATAAGCTCAAGCATCCCTCTGTCGGAAAGAGCGGCAAGCTTGGGATCAATCGGGATCTTAGCAAGCACCTTAAGTCCGAATTTTTCGGCAGTCTCATCAACGTGGCTTTCACCGAATACATTGTACTCCTTGCCGCAGTCAGGGCATTTGTAATAGCTCATATTCTCAACTATCCCAAGAACGGGAATGTTCATCATTTTTGCCATATTAACAGCTTTTGCAACGATCATGTTTGCAAGTTCCTGGGGGCTTGTAACAATTATGATTCCGTCAAGCGGTATAGACTGGAATACAGTGAGCGGTACGTCTCCCGTTCCGGGAGGCATATCGATATACATATAATCAACGTCATCCCAGATAACGTCGGTCCAGAACTGCTTCACAGTTCCGGCGATAACAGGTCCGCGCCATACAACGGGAGTTTCCTTGTCGGAAAGCAGGAGGTTAACGCTCATAACCTCGATACCGGTCTTTGTGGTAAGAGGGAATATCCCTCCGTTTCCGTCACCCTCAACTTCACCGTCTAAAGCAAAAATTTTAGGAATTGAAGGCCCAGTTATGTCGGCGTCAAGTATTGCGGTTTTGAAGCCGAGACGCTGAGTAGTAACAGCAAGCATAGATGTGACGGCAGACTTACCAACACCGCCCTTGCCGCTAACTATACCAATAACTTTTTTTATATTAGAAAGCTCATGCGGCTTTTCTATCAGACTATCAGGCTGCCTTGAAGAACAGTTGGCAGAACAGCTAGAACAATCATGAGTACATTCGTTAGACATTACAAACATCCTTTCATAGTGGCTTAAAACTAATATATATTATAACACAAAAAATCAAAAAAGCAAGTGCGATAGTGAAAAATATAAAAAATAATATGTTATGAGTCAGATGACAATAAATGTTTACAAAATTATATCAAATTTGTACAAAAAAATTTGTATACTAAACTTAGAAATGAGTCAAATGAAAGGTGCGATCACAGTATGAGAGAACGATTTGTCCGCTTTATGTATGGAAGATACGGAATGGATAAGCTTGGTATTTCGCTTATAGTAGCTTCAATGGTAATAACATTGCTATCATCGTGGTTTCGCTTAGATTTAATAATTGTTTCATATGCTTTATTGATATGGGAAATATTCAGATATTTTTCTAAAAATACTAATAAACGCTCTCTCGAAAATGTTAAATTTCTGTCTTTGACTGCGGATTTCAAGAAAAGGTTTTCTTTAGTTAAAAATAAAATTCGAGACAGAAAAACTCATAGATATTTTGAGTGTACAACCTGTCATAATAATTTGCGTGTACCGAAGGGAAAAGGTGAAATCAGAGTAACATGCCCCGTTTGCAAAACTATAACTATCATAAAAACTTAGAGCGCAAAATATTAAAAGACTATTTACATTTTTAATTGTATATGATATCATATTAGGTGTTAAAAATAATCACAACAACAAACGGCGGTGATAAATTGGAACAAAATAACAAACAAAATAAAAATATTTCTCGAAATATCAAAAACACCCCGAAAACACCTGATGTTCGTGCTTCGGTTAACAAATCAACACACCCTAAGAACGTACAGAAAGATAATAAAATATTACAAGCTCAGCAGAAATCGCCTTCAAGACCAACTTCTAAAAGTATTGCTGCCAAACCTACTGATCAAGTTAACAAAAATAAGCGTGTAACTATACTTCGCGAGGAGAGAATAAGGCTCATAAATGAAGAAAATGAACGCCTTAAACGTGTCAAAAGAGCGCGCTTAGAATATATACGTTCAGCATTAACTCTTTTTGGAGTATCTTTTGCCATATTTGCGCTCATTTTTGCTATAACTTTTTATATTGTTTTAACCTCACATAAAGATCCCGATGCAAGAGATTATACACTCGAACTTGCAGATTATGAAAACAGCAGTCTTGTTGAAAACGGCAGCGTTGTAGGCCCGAACGGAATACGATACGTTAACTTTTCAAAACTTGCCGAGTTTTACGGTTTTGCAATGGTTGGGAGTATTGACAACATGAAATACGTTGTTAAATCAAGTGATAATGAAACAGTATCATTTACTCCTGATTCAGACAAGGTTTTTGTAAATAATGTTGCAGTGCGTGCCGACGGCCCGGCTTTTTATAATAACGGTGATCTTTTTGTGTGCGAAAGCTTTGTAAGTAAGTATATTCTCGGCTTTGATCTTGAAACGGATATACGGGATCGTAAAGTTACAGTGAGCAGGATTCTTCTTAATACGGTTGATGCAGACGGCGTGATAGCGGACGGGAAACCGCCTGAATATGAAGATCTTACATTTACTCTGAAGGCACCGGTTATAACAGCTTCGATTTCCGAAAACGATTCCGCCGTTGCTGTGCCAACGTTTGAATTTATTTCTTCTTTGAATTCATATGAAGAATATATGAACCCCGGTAGTACAACGGAATTTTTAACGCTTGTTAATCAAGAAAATAAATTAAGCGCTGACTATATACCTACGGGACTTTCTCTTCTCAAATACGGTAGCGGAATGTACCTTAAAGAGTATGCTGCAAAAGCTTTTGAGGCAATGATGAAGGAGGCGAATGCATGTGGCATAACCGGTCTCACTGTAACCCGAGCATATGTAAGCTATGAAGAAGCGCTGACTTTGTATAATGAGGTTGTGGACGAGTATGTTAATCTGCTTGGCAGAGATCAAGCAAACCGATATGCTGCCGCAACAGTATCAGTTCCGGGTTCTGATGAGCATCAAACAGGACTTGCCGTCGATCTCGGTATACAACGGGCGGAGATTTTTCAAGAAGTACTGCATATGCATGGCTTTGCGACAATTCATATAAATTCGGATTTGTTTTAAGATATCCGCTTGATAAGACAGATGCAACAAACAGAGTATATGCTCCGGAACAGTTTAGATACGTAGGAAGATACCATGCGGTCAGAATGAATGCACTCGGACTTACTCTTGACGAATATGCCGAGTACCTTGGAATATAATAATTAGCCCTGCAGATAACATTTATCTGCAGGGCTATAACTTTATATTTGATTCTATTGACAAAAACATATCATTGTCGTATAATTATCAACGTATTTTAAAATTGATCGAAAAATATATAATTATGGGCAATATCATGAAAAATAATCTATCTCAATACAAAAACTATTTAATTAATTTAATATTTCCGGTAGTGGTATTCGGCGGAATAACAGGTGTGCTAAGCGGTGCAGTTCTTGTTCTTTATAAATTTATGGCAAACAAAATAACCGCGGCGTCAGCATTTGCGTATTCGTATTTGAAAGAGAATATCTGTTTTGTTATAATTGCTCTCATTCTGTTTTTTGGGATAGCTTGCTTGTTTTCGTATATATACAAAAAAATCCCTAATCTCAAGGGCGGCGGAATACCAACTTCGATCGGTATGCTTCGCGGAAAGATAAGATTTAAGTGGTTTGAAAATCTTGTTGGAACATTCTTTATGTCACTTACTTCTTTTCTCATAGGCGTTCCTCTTGGAACGGAAGGTCCGTCGGTACAAATGGGAACGGTGCTTGGACGTGCTTGTTCAGGAGATAAACTTAAAAGTCACAGAGCCTGGGGAAGATATACAATGACAGGTGGTGCATGTGCAGGCTTTTCAACAGCAACAGGAGCACCGGTATCAGGTATACTTTTTGCAATAGAAGAAGCTCACAATAGCGTTTCGCCTATGATCGTTATGGTTTCAATGGTTGCGGTTGTAACGTCTAATGTTACTTCAAAACTGCTTTCACCGATTTTTGGAATAACAGATTCGCTCTTTGGCAAAATCGATCTTGCAATACTTGATATTACGAAACTCTGGATCCCGCTTTTGATAGGTTTTGTTTTTGGAATATTTTCTGTATTGTATCTGCGTTACTACAAATTATTAAATATCATTATATCCAAAATCTCAGCAAAGAGATACATGAAGTATAAAATATTCGTTGTTTTTGTTCTGACTTTAATTTTTGGACTGATATCGCAAAGCTTTATATCAACAGGCCATCACCTTATCGATTCGCTTTTAAAAGCTCCGTCTTCAGTAATGCTTCTTGTATCTATATTGCTTGTCAGAACAACGCTTACGTTGTCTGCAAATATAACCGGTATAACCGGAGGAATTTTTTTGCCGATCATGGCAATAGGCGCAACCCTTGCTTCGCTGATCGGAAATGTTTCAATGAGCCTTGGTCTTGATAAAGATTATTATTCGCTTATTATTGTTCTTGGAATAGGAGCATGCATTTCAGGCATGATGAAAATGCCGCTGACGGCAATAGTCTTTTCTATTGAAGCATTGTCGTGCTCAGATAATCTTTTACCTGTAATTTTAACTGCAATAACAAGTTATGTTATAACAGAGATATTTAATGAAAAATCAATAAATGACAGTACGCTGGAAAAAAGGCTCGAGCATTTAAACATGGGTAAAGAATGCGTAGTTGAAGAAATATTTGTATCGGTAAAAGAGGGCTCGTTCGCATCAGGAAAAGAGGTAAGAGATATATTTTGGCCAAGTAACATGTACATATTATCAATAAAGCGTCCCGAGGATGAGAAAGCCGATATGAGCGTTCATGGCTCACGGATACTATGTACGGGTGATATACTGCATGTCCGTTATACTACATACGATATCCAAGCAACACATAAGGAAATCGATGAAGTCCTCGGCAATCAGGATTACTCTCAAACTATAGATCTGCACGAAATATTCGACGGGTTTGCCAAAAAACATAATTGATTTTTCATATGCATAATAATCAATAAGTTTAGGTTGTAAAATAGCAGATTTGTTGTCTTCTTTCGACAAAAAAATTCTTTGATGCTTGTAAATTCTTGACAAAGTTTTTTTTATTACATATAATAATAGTACCGTTGTGTTAAAGGAGAATGACCAGTGCAATTAAAGGTTGTAAAATTCGGCGGCAGTTCTTTAGCAGATGCCGCACAGTTCAAGAAAGTATATGATATAATAAAATCCGATCCGTCAAGACGTTTTGTTGTACCGTCGGCACCCGGAAAGCGTTCAAAAGAGGACACAAAGGTAACGGACATGCTATACATCTGCTATGAGATGGCATCTAACGGAGAAAACATTGACGAGTATTTCGGATTTATTGAAAACAGATATAATGAGATAATTGATACACTCAAAATAGACATGTCGCTTGAAGATGAGTTTAAGCTTATCAAGACAGGCTTTGCGCATAAGGCAGGAAAAGATTTTGCGGCAAGCCGTGGAGAATATCTCAACGGTCTTATCCTTGCAAAATACCTTGGATTTGATTTTATTGATCCCGCTGAATATATCTTTTTTGCCAATGACGGTTCGCTTGATGCTGAACGTACTAATCTGACGCTTTCGGATGAACTCAAGCATCATGAATATGCAGTTATACCCGGTTTTTACGGTTCTATGCCTAACGATACCATAAAGACATTCTCTCGCGGAGGTTCTGATATAACCGGCTCTATTGTAGCACGTGCCGCAGGAGCTGACGTGTATGAAAACTGGACTGATGTGGACGGATTTTTGATGGCTGACCCGAGAATAATCGATTCTCCGGACATTATACAAACGATCACATACAGAGAACTCAGAGAGCTTTCATACATGGGAGCAACAGTCCTTCATGAGGATGCGATTTTCCCTGTAAGATTTGCAGGAATTCCGATAAATATACGTAATACCAACAATCCTGAAGCAAAAGGAACTATGATCGTTGCATCATCAAGCAAAAACGACGGTCACGGTATCATAACCGGTATAGCAGGCAAAAAAGGCTTTTCGACCTTAACGGTCGAAAAGGATATGATGAATGCCGAAATAGGCTTTGGCAGACGCGTTCTTGAAGTTTTCGAAAATAACGAAGTATGCTTTGAGCATCTTCCGTCGGGCATTGATACAATGTCTGTTGTAGTATCAACTGCTGAACTTAACAATAACAAAGATAAGGTTTTAAACGGAATCTTTAAGGCTGTTACACCCGACAGCATGACGGTTGAAGACGGAATCGCCCTTATAGCAGTCGTTGGCCGAGGAATGGTTGAAGCGAAGGGTACCGCAGCAAGAATAATCAAGGCTGTATCTGATGCAGATGTCAACATTAAGATGATTGACCAGGGTTCAAGCGAGCTTAACGTAATCATCGGTATTAACGAGGATGATTTCGAAAAAGCCTTAAAGGCAATATATTACGAATTTTGTCCTAAGAAGTAATAATTGAGAACCCCTCATAAGGGGTTCTCTTAGTTTAAAAAGGTGTTAAAATGCAATATAAGATCTATGATTTTCATACGCACGTATATCCGGATGAGATAGCAGTAAGGGCGGTTGAAGCGCTCAATAAATTTTATAATTTCAAGTGTGATTGCAATGGCACGTATGGCGAGCTTGAAGAAACGTCGCTTGATGCTAAAGTTTGCGGCTTTCTTATGCTTGGAACTGCAACAAATGCACATCAGGTAGAGAAGGTAAATGATTTTGTTGCGAATTGTGTGCAGATGGGTAAGGCTCATTTCTTAGAAGCGCACGGATTTGCAGCTATGCATCAGGATTATACCGATATTGAGAAAGAAATTGAAAGAGTTACTAAGCTAGGCCTTTGCGGCTTTAAAGTTCATCCTGATATCCAAAGAGTAAATATAGACGACGAACGTCTTATGCGTTTATACAAAGCATGCGAAGGTAAAATGCCTGTATATCTTCATATCGGCGATTACAGAGAAGAATACCGATATTCTGAGATTAAAAGACTTTATAAAGTCATCGAAAAATACCCTCAATTATGTATAATAGCGGCTCATCTTGGCGGCTACAGCGCGTGGGATGTTGCAGATACTTTTGCCGGATACGATAAAATCTACTATGACACGTCAAGCGCACTTGAATATATGGATAGACCGCTTGCAGAAAGTCTCATAGAAAGGCTTGGTGCCGACAAAATTATGTTTGGCACGGATTACCCGTGTACAACAGCTAAAAGCGGCCTTGATCGATTTTTAAAGCTTCATCTTAGTGAGCGGGAAAGAAAGGACATTCTTTATAACAACGCCGATATTTTCTTTAAGAAGTATTGTCCAAATGTTTAAACGGAGGAAGTTATTGTGACTTTTGAAGATATTGAAGCGAGCTTACCAAAATGCGATGTCTGGCAGTATTTAAGTAATAACAAAAAGCCTGTAGTAATGTACGGTATGGGCAACGGTGCGGATAAAATAATAGCCGAGCTTGATAAGATAAACGTTTGCATATCAGATTTTTTTGCATCAGATGGTTTTGTCCGCGGCCAGCTTTTTCACGGCAAGAAAATGTTAAGTTTCTCAGATATCAAAGAGAAATACAATGATTTTATTATTCTTGTTTCTTTCGGCAGTGAACGCGAAGATGTTATTAAACTTATATCTGATCTTGATGCTGAGTATGAACTTTATCTTCCCGATGTGCCGGTTGCAGGTGAAAACATCTTTAATTTTGAGTTTTACATAAAGAACAGGGAGAGTATAAAAATTGCGTTTGAGCTGCTTGCAGACGATTTATCCAAAGAAATCTTTGGTGATATAATTCTGTATAAGCTAACAGGTAAGATAGATCGTCTTCTTACTAATGCGCATAATGATGATAACTTATACAAACTTTATGATACAAAAAAATGGCGATTGTGTGTTGATGCGGGCGCATATAGAGGCGACAGTGCTGAAATTTTCAATAAAAACGCCCCGGATCTTGAAAGAATAATAGCGATAGAGCCTGATAAAAAGAATTTCAAGAAGCTTTTGGAAAATACGAATGTATTGAAAGCTTCTGTTGAAGGATATAATGTTTGTGCATGGAAAGAAAAGGGAAGCGTTGCGTTTGATCTTGGCGGTAACAGAAACTCGTCTGTTAGCGGTATTGGCCATGTGCCGTCGATTGGCGATACAAAGGAGGTAATTGCTAAATCGGACACGATAGACAACATTCTTAACGGTCGAAGGTGTGATTTTATAAAGTTCGACGTTGAAGGCTCTGAATCCGCGGCTCTGGACGGCTCCGTGAATACACTGAAAAATAGCAGCCCCGATATGCTTGTAAGCATATATCACAGAAGCGAGGATATATTCTCACTCGTAGTAAAAACAAATGAGTTACTTAAAGATCATAAACTTTATATTAGACGTAAAAGATGTCTGCCTGCATGGGAAATAAGCTTGCTGGCGGTTAAACACAAGTAAAACCTCGGATACCTCCGAGGTTTTACTATTATATAATATAAAATTATAAAAAAAATATTGTAATATTAACGATGTTATGTTATACTTATAAAGTATAATGCCAAGTTATGACTAATTTTAGGGGAAAGATTATAATTTGATTACTCTTATAGCATAAAGGAAAAGTATGAATAAACAAGTAAAAATTATATCGAAAGAAGAAGTTGATATTCAACACGAATATATGTCGCGTGTCAGAGTCCTGAATAACCAAGCAGACCGCTCTTGGCGCGCGGTTGTACGTACGTTTGGATGCCAGCAGAACGAAGCTGATAGCGAAAAAATTGCCGGAATGGCTGAATCAATGGGTTATGAAATCGTTGATGATGAAGCTGATGCAGACCTCATCGTAGTTAACACGTGCGCAATACGTGAGCATGCAGAGCTTAAAGCGCTGTCGATAACGGGGCAGTTTAAGCACCTAAAGGCGGCAAATCCGGAACTTATTATAGCAATATGCGGATGCATGGTCTCACAGGAGCACAGGCTCGACGATATAAAAAACAGGTATCCGTACGTAAACTTTTTATTCGGAACGGGTGAGTTGTACAGATTCCCCGAATTGTTGTATAAAGCAAGAGTCGGCAATGAAAGATTTTTTGTAGTTGAAGACACAGAAGGAACGCTTGCCGAAGGACTGCCGATAAAGCGCGTCAGCGGTTTCAAAGCATGGCTTTCCATAATGTACGGTTGCAATAATTACTGTACATACTGCGTAGTTCCGTATGTTAGAGGGCGTGAGAGAAGCCGCATGCGCGAAGACGTGCTTGCAGAAGCAAAACAACTTATAGAAAGTGGATACAAGGAAATAACGCTACTCGGTCAAAATGTTAATTCATATGGCAAGGACCTTGGATATGATTATGATTTTGCCGATCTTCTTAACGATATATGCGCGATCGACGGCGATTTTATCATAAGGTTCATGACGAGCCACCCGAAAGACGCTTCGCATAAACTTATCGATACAATGGCGGCTAACCCAAAGATTGCAAGGCAGTTCCATTTGCCTCTGCAATCAGGCTCAAATGGCATTCTTAAGGCGATGAACCGCAAGTATGCAAGAGAAGCGTATCTTGAGCTTATCGACTATATGCGCAAAATGATTCCCGATATATCCATAACCACCGATATTATCGTTGGATTTCCGGGTGAAACAGAAGCTGATTTTTCAGACACTTTGGATATTTTATCAAAAGTCAGATATGATAATATATACTCGTTTATATATTCGCCGAGACGGGGAACTCCTGCAGCTTCTATGAATACTCAAATACCGAAGGAAATACAATCCGAAAGATTCGCAAGACTTCTTGAGCTTCAGCACAAAATTTCAAACGAAGAAAACCAAAAGCTTGTATCAACAACGCAGAGAGTTCTCGTTGAAGGTATAAGCAAAAACGATCCGGGAATGTATACCGGAAGATGCGAATCTGGAAGACTTGTTCATTTTGCAAGCGATACCGATCTTACAGGGAAAATAGTTAATATATATATTGAACGCGCTGAAACATTTAACGTGTTCGGTAAAGTCGTTGAAAGAAAATAAGAATGAATAATAAAATAACGGAGGTAACTCAAATGAACGGAGAAATTACAAAAGCATGTGCGGCGCTTGCGAAGCTTATAAGCGCTGATGAGAGAATGAAAAAGCTTGATGATGTAAAAAAAATCTACGAAGAAAACAAAGAAATAAAGAATCTCATGGCAGAATATAACGTTCAGCAGATAGCTCTTGCCGAAGAATATAAAAAAGATACGCGCGATGAGGAATTCATAGCAATAATAAATAAGCGTATAAGCGAACTCTATACAATGATAAGCGAGCATCCTGTTATGGTAAGCTATATGGAGGCTCAGGAAGCTGTCAACGCTCTCATGAATGAGGTAAACTCTGAAATACAGTTCTTCATAACAGGAGAACGCCCTTGCAGTCACGATTGCTCGAGCTGCGCCTCAAATTGCTCAGGCAGACAGTAATTTTTAAACACATAAAGAAACGAAAGGTAAGGTCTGTTTTATGCCGACACCTATGATGATGCAGTACTTCGAGATAAAAAACAAATATAAAGACTATTTGATTTTTTACAGACTCGGAGACTTTTATGAATTGTTCTACGACGATGCTAAAGTTGCTTCACGTGAGCTCGAACTCGTTCTTACGGGACGTGACTGTGGTGAACCTGAGCGTGCGCCAATGTGCGGTGTGCCGTATCATAGTGCCGAGGGTTATATAGGTAAGCTTGTATCTCGGGGGTATAAGGTAGCGATATGTGAACAGTTAGAGGAACCGACTTCCGGTAAAAGCATTGTAAGACGTGATGTTGTCCGTATAATAACACCGGGTACTTTGGTTGAATCAGGACTTTTAAGTGAGCAGAAAAATAATTACCTTGCCGCAGTATATACAACACCCGAAGCAACAAGCGTGGGTATCGCATTTGCAGATATTTCAACAGGCGCAGTTTCTGCAACAGCATTTGAAAACGATAAAAGAAACAACAGACTTGTAAATGAACTTGGTACTTATATTCCAAGTGAAATAATATTTAATGCAAATCTTAAGCAACTCGGTCCTTTGGCTGGATTTATTCGCGAGCGCTTTGGCGCATCTGTTAACGCAGATGAAGGATGCAGATTTGACTTTGAAAATGCAGTAAACCGCGTCTCAAAGCAATTCCCGTCACACAGTTTTTCAAACAGTGTAAGAGATAAGGCTATTATATCTGCAATAGGTGCGCTTCTTGACTATATAAGCGAAACTCAGAAGATAGATATATCATACATATCATCGCTTGACGTATACAGCGACGGGCAGTATATGGAGATAGACATAAATACACGTCGCAATCTTGAGCTTATAGAAACAATGCGTACAAAGGAAAAACGCGGAACACTTTTATGGGTGCTGGACAGGACGCGTACGGCAATGGGCGCTAGAATGCTCAGAACGTGGATCGAGCTTCCGCTTATTGAGCTTAAGGATATACTCGCAAGACAGTCGGCGGTACGAGAACTATATGATAGCTTTATACTAAGAGAAGAATTATCCTCGCTTTTAAAGGAGGTTCTTGACCTTGAACGCCTCACTACAAAGATCGCATACAGAACTGCAAACGGAAAAGATCTTAATGCTATTGCAAAGACGATAGGAATACTCCCTTCTGTAAGAAGTCTGCTTTCAGACTGCGATTCGAGAGAATTGCTTGATCTGTTTGCAAACCTTGATACTTGTGAAGACCTGTATAGTCTCATAACAGAAACGATTTCGGACGATGCACCGTTTTCTGTTCGTGAGGGCGGTATTATCAGACAAGGCTTCAACGAAGAAGTAGATAATTTAAGAAACGTCAAAGACGGCGGGAAAAACCTAAAAGAAGTCATAGAGCAGCGAGAGCGTGCACTTACCGGTATTAAAAACCTGAAAATCGGTTATAACAAGGTTTTTGGTTATTACATAGAGGTTACAAATTCGCAAAAGGATCTTGTTCCTGATACATATATCAGAAAACAAACTCTTTCTAACTGTGAAAGATACATAACTGATGAGCTTAAGGAAGTTGAAGCAACGGTTCTTGGTGCATCGGATAAACTTGCGGCGCTTGAATATGAGATATTCATGTCGCTATGCGATAAGTTAAATTCTAATCTTTCAAGGCTGCAAAAAGTCGGCATGCTTCTTGCCAAGCTTGACGTATATATGTCACTTGCAGATGTTGCGGCAAGGTACGGATATGTTTGCCCGAATGTTGACGATAGTGATAAGATAAAAATACGTGACGGTAGGCACCCCGTTGTTGAAAGGTTTGTTAAAGACAGCTATTTTGTTCCTAATGATACAGATCTTGATACAACAAGCAACAGACTAGCGCTTATAACCGGCCCTAATATGGCCGGTAAATCAACCTATATGCGTCAGGTTGCTCTTATATCCATAATGGCGCAGATAGGCTCTTTCGTTCCTGCTAAGAGCGCTCATATCGGTGTTGTGGATAAAGTTTTCACGCGAGTTGGTGCATCCGACGACCTTGCTTCAGGTCAGTCTACGTTCATGCTGGAAATGAATGAAGTAGCATACATTCTTACAAATGCAACTGACAAAAGCCTTATCGTATACGATGAGATAGGCCGCGGTACAAGCACCTTTGACGGAATGAGCATAGCAAAAGCAATAGCGGAGCATACGGCAGATAATATACGCGCTAAAACTCTTTTTGCAACACATTATCATGAATTAACAGAGCTTGAAAACGAAAAAAATGGAATTGTTAACTACAATATCGCAACAAAAAAACGCGGCGATGACATAACCTTCCTTCGCAAGATAGTTAAAGGCGCGGTTGACGATTCGTACGGTATAGAAGTTGCTAAGCTTGCAGGTGTGCCGGAATCAGTTATCAGACGCGCAAAATCAGTTTTGGCTGAAATAGAATCAGGAACAATTGCAATCGCCCCGAAAACAACTGCATCTTTAACAGAATCATCATTTGATACAGACCTGATAAACGATGTATGCGATCAACTTAAAAAGATTGATTTAAATACTCTTTCCCCGATAGAAGCAATGAACGAGCTTTTCAGGCTTAAAAAAATGTTAGAGGAATAATATAATGGGAATTATTAACATTCTTGATTTTAGCGTAGCAAACCTAATTGCCGCAGGCGAAGTAGTAGACAGACCTGCCTCGGTAATTAAAGAATTGCTTGAAAATTCAATAGATGCGGGCGCTGATGACATTACTGTTGAAATAAAGCGCGGCGGAATCTCGTTTATGCGTGTCAGCGATAACGGTAAGGGTATATCAAAAGAAGACATGCCTGTTGCCATAAAGCGCCATGCAACAAGCAAGATCAAGGATGCAAATGATCTGAGTTCAATACTCACGCTGGGATTCAGAGGAGAGGCTCTTGCAGCTATCGCTTCTGTATCAAAGCTGCGTATCATGTCAAAAACACGCGATAGTAGTGTTGGATACATACTTGAATCAGTTAGCGGAGATGTAAAGAGTATAAACGAGGCTGGATGCCCTGACGGAACAACTGTTATCGTTGAAAATCTTTTTGAAAACGTACCTGCAAGACTGAAGTTTTTAAAAAAAGACACAACAGAGGCTATGGCGGTCAGCGCTTACGTTGAAAAAATTGCCCTTTCGCGCCCGGATATATCAATAAAGCTTATAATTGACGGAAATATGAAATTTATGACAAGCGGCGATTCTAAGCTTTATAATGCAATATATGTCCTTTTCGGCAGAGACTTTGCCAAAAGACTTATACCTGTAGAATTAAAGCATGAAACGATCCGCGTTTGGGGATATATTTCAACGCCAGATAATATAAGAGCTAACAGGAATTTTCAAAATTTCTTTATAAACGGCCGATATATTAAGAGTAAGACTGTTTCGGCGGCACTTGAGCAGGCTTATTCAACATTCATTCCTGCCGATAAATTTCCCTGTGCTATTTTGAACTTAGATATAACCCCGTCAAGTGTTGATGTTAATGTTCATCCTGCTAAACTTGAAGTTAAGTTTTCAAACGAAAAACTAATATTCGATTCAGTATATTCAACTGTAAGACAAGCTTTGGAGAGTAAGATCGAACGCCCGGAATTAAAAATGTATGCCTCGGCACCGGGATATCATAATTCGGACTATACTAAAAAATTAAACCCGTTTGTTCCGATCGGCGAGAGCAGAGAAGTAACCAAGGAGCAAATCAGCTTTACATATCAGAGTCCTGACTCGCAGATCAACAAAAAGGACGTTGAACCAAGTGTTGTACCCCAAGGCTCGTATACTGTCAAAATGACCGGCTCTGAGACTTTAAATCAAGCTTCTTATCCCACTCATTCTACGGTAACGGCAGAACGTAAAGCACCGTTTGATGATCCATTTAAATCAAGTCAGCAGGATAAAACAAAATTTTTGGAAGTTAAACCAACGGATGAAGTTGAAGAAGTAAAACCGCACAAACCCCTTGAAGTAAATGCTATTGAAAATAAACCACCGCAGTTCAGGCTGATTGGAGAAGCGTTTTATTCCTATGTTTTTGCTGAGCTTGAGGATAGTGTACTTATCATTGATAAACACGCCGCTCACGAACGTATTATATTTGAAGAGTTAAAAAATAACCTTAGGAACAGGCAGGTTGTATCACAGTATCTGATTGCTCCGATCGACGTTATATTAACCGATACAGAAGCGTCGGCAGTAAAAGAATACGCTGATGAAATTAAGCAAACCGGTTTTGAATTCAAGGTATACGGAAATACTGTAAGTATTACGCAAATACCAATTGAGCTTGACCAAGAGGGAGTCGTTCCAATGATAGAAACTGTGGCCGACAGGCTTTCAAGCGGAACGGGCAACGTAGCTCTCTCAAAAGAAATGATCTATGAAAAAGCTTTGTTTCAGGCGTCATGTAAGGCGGCAGTTAAAATCGGTCATAGGCACGATGAAGAATATATAAAATGGATATGCGAGCGAATTATTAAGCTTGATATAATTAAGTTCTGTCCGCATGGCAGACCGGTTGCGTTTGAATTGACAAAGCGTGATTTTGAACGTCAGTTCAAAAGAGTATAAATTAGTTGTACTAAGCGAAAGGAATTAGAAAAGTGTTTAAAATATTAAAGCAAGAGGGAAGAGCCCGCAGAGGAACTTTCAAAACAGTACACGGTGATATACAGACCCCCGTTTTCATGAACGTCGGAACTTGTGCGGCTATTAAAGGCGGCATATCAACTATGGATCTTAAAGACGTTAGATGTCAGGTCGAGCTTTCGAATACGTATCATTTACACCTTCGTCCGGGCGATGAACTTATACACAAAATGGGTGGTATACACAAATTTTTCAATTGGGACAGGCCAGTACTTACAGATAGCGGCGGATTTCAGGTGTTTTCACTTGCACAGCTTCGTAAAATAACCGAAGAGGGTGTAAAATTTGCTTCGCATATCGACGGTAAGCGTATATTTATGGGTCCGGAAGAAAGCATGCGAATACAGTCTAATCTAGCTTCTACAATTGCGATGGCGTTTGACGAATGTATAGAAAACCCCGCTGAGTACAACTATACTAAGAAATCGTGCGCACGTACTACACGATGGCTTTACAGATGCCGTGATGAATTAAACAGATTGAATCAGCTTGAAACGACGATAAATAAAAACCAGCTCCTTTTCGGAATTAATCAGGGAAGTACCTACCATGATCTCAGAATAGATCATATGAAGGCGATAGCTGAGCTTGAACTGCCGGGTTATGCAATTGGCGGTCTTGCTGTTGGCGAATCGGCTGAGGAAATGTATGAAACCATAGACGTAGTTGAGCCACATATGCCTAAGGATAAGCCCAGATATCTTATGGGTGTAGGCACACCTGTAAATATACTCGAAGCGGTCCACCGCGGAGTTGATTTTTTTGATTGTGTAATGCCCAGCAGAAACGCCAGACACGGAAACATTTTCACGTGGCACGGTAAAATGAACCTGTTAAATGAAAAATACATTTCAGACCCTCGTCCAATAGACGAAAACTGTGGTTGCCCTGCTTGCAAGCATTATTCACGTTCCTATATACGTCACCTTTTCAAAGCTAAGGAAACTTTGGGAATGAGACTTGCGGTTCTTCATAATCTTTATTTTTATAATGAACTTATGGAGCAGATACGCAAGGCACTTGATGAAGATAGATTTGAAAGCTTTTATAATACTTACAGAGAAATACTTGCCGAAAGAAGTACAAATTAAAAAGGCAATCCAAACAGATTGCCTCGATGCTTATTTTTTGTAACTTTTAATTTTATTGTTACGGCGTTTTTTCTTAACCGAATAACCAAACGAGCCAAGCTTTTTGCCTAGCTCAAAATATTCGCCGTGAGAATATGCTAAAAGATTTGCCTTATCTAATCTGAGCTTTCCCTCGCAGTTTATAAGTCCAGAGTCAATGTCGGTTGCAACTATATCGGCTAAGAACATGTCGTGTGTGCCAAGCGATATTATGTCTGTAACAACACATTCAAGAGAAAGCGGAGCACTTTCGATAACGGGAGTGTCTGTTAGTTCAAGTCCACCTGCAACACTTAGTCCGCAAGACTTGAATTTATCGGTATTTCTCTTTGAGCGAACACCGCAAAAATCAACCGCACGTACATCTTTTGCACTAGTCAGATTGATAACAAACTTTCCATATTTCTTTATATTTTCGTATGAAACTCTAGAAGGCCTTACGGATATATAAGTTTTGGGAGGTTGAGTGTTAATTATTCCCGTCCATGCAACGGTGAATACGTTAGGATCATCAAGTGTCCCGCTTGTTACAAGAACAGCCGGCAGAGGAGCAATCAGAGCTCCGCCTTTCCATTTAACTTTTGGCATACTAATATTACCTCTTAGAAATTTGTATTTACATGATTTTATTATACCATAATTTTAACTGTTTGCAAGAGAAAATAAATATTTTGATTATAAGGATGTAAACTATGAAGGACTTAATCAGGATAACCAGCGTGGTACCAAGGCTTAAAATAGCAGACCCGGAATATAATGCTTCGCAGATAATAAGCTATGCAGCTAAAGCGGAAGCAGAGGGAAGCAATATTATGCTTTTCCCTGAGCTTGCCCTTACCGGATATACATGTGCTGATCTTTTCTTTCAAAGTACTTTGTTGTCTGCTGTCCACAACAGTATATCTAAAATTGTAGCAGCTACAAAGAATAACGATAGCATAATAGTCTTTGGAGCACCGCTTATTCTTCGCGGTCAATTATACAATACCGCAGTTGTAACGTATGGGGGACTCGTACACGGTCTTGTTCCTAAAACATTTCTTCCCAATTACAATGAATTTTACGAAAAAAGATGGTTTTCTTCATCAAAGGATCTTCTTTTTGACAGTATAGAACCCTCAGAACTTGGATTAACGGGGGATAAACTTATTCCTGTAGGACGCGATCTCGTTTTCAGCCTTGATGATGGAAAAACGTTTGCAATTGAAATATGTGAAGATCTTTGGACACCGTTACCGCCAAGTTCATTTCTTGCTCTTAACGGTGCGCAGATCATACTCAATCTTTCTGCAAGTAATGATATTATGAACAAGCGTATCTACAGGCGTAATCTAGTTCTTGATCAGTCTTCAAAATGCCTTTCTGCTTATGTTTATACTTCAGCCGGCTCTGATGAGTCTACAACCGACTTAGTGTTCTCGGGTCATAGTGTTTTTGCACTTGACGGCGTCCTTATAAAAGAAAGCGACAGTAATATTATAAACGATTATATGCTTTCAGCCGATCTTGATCTCGGCAAGATTATGATAGACCGCGTAAAGGTTACTAATTTCAAGGATTCCACTACGCTATATGGAAAACTTCAGCCTGCCAGATATATAAATATTCCTAAAGCTGAAGCCAAGTGTGACGGAAAGCTACTAAATGTTCCTAAATCTCCTTTTATCCCTGAAGATATTGTCGAACGGGAAAACTACTGTCGTGGTATATTCAACATGCAGGTTACGGCACTTAAGAAAAGACTAAGTATTACCGGTGCGAAACCTGTTGTTGGGGTTTCCGGGGGACTTGACTCAACCCTTGCTCTTCTTGTTGCACTAATGGCAGTAAAAGAACTTGGAAAGCCTGCTTCAGACGTTTATGGAATAACGATGCCATGCTTTGGAACGTCAGATCGAACACACTATAATTCTTCAAAGCTTATGTCAGTATTAGGCATCAGCTCGGCTGAAATAAATATTAAAGAAGCTTGTCTGCTTCATTTCAAGGATATTGGTCATGACCCTGATACGTGTGACCTCACTTTTGAAAATGCGCAGGCACGGGAACGCACTCAGATCCTTATGGATTATGCCGGAAAAGTAGGAGGCCTTGTTGTCGGTACGGGCGACCTCTCAGAGCTTGCTCTTGGCTGGTGTACGTATAATGCAGATCATATGAGTATGTACGGTGTGAATTCGGGAGTGCCTAAAACTATGATAAGGTGGATCATAGCTTCTGTTATGAATGACGAGATCTTTAAGTCGGCATCAGATGTACTGACCGATATAATAGATACACCTATAAGCCCCGAGCTCCTTCCTCCGGATAAGAGTGGTGATATATCTCAGGTTACAGAAGATATAGTGGGCCCGTATGAGCTTCACGACTTTTTCCTGTATTATGTCATAAGGTACGGATTTGAGCCGGAGAAGATATATGAGTTATCTAAAATAGCTTTCGGCGACATATATGATAACAAAACTTTGCTCAAGTGGCTTGAAAATTTCTATAAGCGTTTCTTTACTCAGCAGTATAAACGTAATTGCCAACCCGATGGAGTAAAGGCGGGTCCGATAGGTCTTTCTCCGAGAGGCGATTGGCGTATGCCGTCAGATGCTTCTGCATCTGCTTGGCTTATTGCAGTTGATAAGTTAAAATGATAAAAAAGTCAGCCAAATAGGCTGACTTTTTTATCTGTAATAGGAATAATAAGCTATTATAGTTCTGAATTTCCCGTCGTGTTCTAGATCGTGACCTGATAAAACCACACCGTCAAGCGACATAAGGTCATTTGCGATCAGATCTTCGATTTTGCAACGGAATTCTATATCAAAGCTTGATAATACTATCAGTTCGTCTCCCTTGATATTAATTGCTCCCGATCTGCCAACGACTTCATCAATGTTATTTATTCTTTCTGTAACATATTTGATGGATTTGTTATTGATAGCTTTGGCACGTTCGAATTTGTATGCTTTGCTATCGGGATTTTTGTTCTTAAACAGCTTTTTCATTTTATCAAACATATAAGTGTCTCCCAAAAAAGAAGTATATGATTATTATACATGTATTTGATTTAAAAAGCAAGAATATAATTGTATTATCTTATTTTGGAGGTAGGATATGGATATCGGACTATTATTTTCTCTGATGACTCGGTATTTCTTAATATACTTGAAAGTGCGTGGCGCAAATTCGTTTCCACCGCCGCTAAGCGCAAAGCAGGAGCATGAATACTTTGTTAAAATGTCAAACGGTGATCGTGATGCAAGAAATAAACTTATAGAACATAATTTACGGCTTGTAGCTCATATTGTACGTAAATACTATTCAAGCGCAAAAGAGCAGGACGATCTCGTCTCAATAGGTACAATAGGACTTATTAAAGCCATAGATTCATACAAATATGAAAGCGGAACTAAATTTGCAACTTATGCAGGGAAGTGCTTGCAAAATGAAATTCTTATGTATTTCAGAGCACAGAAAAAACTAACGCAAGAAGTATCCATAAACGAAACAATAGATATTGATAAAGACGGTAATCCGCTTACATATATTGATATAATCAGTGTTGATGACACGATTGCAGATGATCTGGAAATAAAGATGAGTTCTGAAAAGGTTGCGCGTATTATAAACCAGAGCCTTGAAGAAAGAGAAAAAGAAATTATAATATACAGGTATGGACTTGACGGAGCAAAGCCTTTAACACAAAGGGAAGTGGCGATAAAGCTTGGCATATCAAGATCATATGTAAGCAGGATAGAAAAGAAAGCGCTTGAAGAAATCAAAAAACATTTTGAATAAAATAAGCGCGGCTTTAACCGCGCCTATTTTATTCTCAGTAATCATCAACAACAACGTTTGGATCGTCGTAATAATAGTAAGAGTCATCAGCAACATTAGTATCTTCTTCAGCCTCAGAGGTTTTCGCTTCCTCTGATTTTTCACCAGCGGTATCAGTTGCTGAATCTTTTATAGTTTCCTGAAGGGGTAGAATATATTCATTGTAAAGATCTATATTTTCGTACAACGGATAATATACGCAAGATTCTTTGAGCGATTTAGTAATGGTATTAAGATCATCGTAAAACTTATAATTTATATAATCTGAGAAAATGAAATCAGCATTTTCATACAAATAAGGCTGATCTTTTTCAAGACGTCTTATTATATGATATCCAAACTCAGACTTTACGATATCACTTGTTTCGCCAATATCAAGAGAATAGGCTGCTTTGTCAAATGATTCTACCATCTGATCTTTGCCAAAATAGTATCCGTAAGGATAATCGGATTTGCCTTCATCTAAGCTATATTGGTTCATTAACTCTAAAAACTTATCGTCAGACGATGATTTTGCCAGATCATATATAGATTTTGCTGATTCTTCATCTTCAACGAGTATGTGAGCCGCTCTGATAAAGTTCTCGTCGTTCATCATAGCTTCAGCTTTTTCATCAGCTGATATATTTTCAGAGAGTGCAGTAATCGCGTTCATGAGTTCTGTCTCAAAATAAGATACATATAAAAATTCTAAAAATGTTTCTTCTGTCATATTGCTTGACTGAAGTATGTACGCAAAAAGATCACCATAGTGCTGTTTGTATTCTGCAAGCGAAGCATTAATTCCGTCCGATACTAACGGATCGTAAATGCTAAGCCCTAATTCAGCTGCATATGATTTGATTGAATTGAAATATACTATCTTATCAACTATCATATCTTCAATTTCAGTAATTTCTTCAGAATCTGATTTGATATCGCCGATATTAGCTATTTCTGAAATAGTTTGTATAACAAAATAATGATACAGATCTTTGGTAACAGGGTAGGCGCCTATGTTCATTACTGCTGCATCGGGTATATCAGCAATAAATGCGCTGCGCGTAGTTCCTTCCCAATCAACAAGGCAACCAAAAGCCTCTGAAATTGCTCTGAGAGGAACAAGGGTGCGTGACGCGCCTTCTTCTTCAACGATAATAGGGGCAACGTCCATCTTATACGTAAGCACACCGTTTTTGTATAAATCATACGAGCCAACAGAGAGTTCAACAACATCGTCATTACGTGTAAGTTTTATGCCGCGAGTTGCTCCGTCCCATTCAACGGTTGCACCGAGGCATTCTCCGATTCTTCGCAGGGGAACCATGGTTCTGCCGTCAATAAGTCTTCCGGGAACGTCAAAGACGATTTCAAACCCGTTAAGTATAACGGTCACTTCATTTTCAACAGCAGAAGTAAATACCGATAAACACGGTGTAAGCATTAAAATGACTAGAAATAATGAAACAATTTTTTTCATAAGCTTTTCTTCCTTTTTCATTTTTACAATATAATTTTACCATGTCAAAACATATATTTCAATAGTAAAATCTAAAGTTCATAAAAAATTAAACCACGGTATCTTCCGTGGCTTGATTTTTATAATATTGATTGTAAAAATTGCTTTAGTCTCGGATGCTCAGGATTATTGAAGAAGCTATCGGGAGTACCGTCAACTTCAATTGCACCGTCACACATAAAAATGATTCTGTCTGCAACTTCGCGCGCAAATCCCATTTCATGAGTTACGCAGATCATAGTCATTCCATCATGCGCAAGTGATTTCATCAGATCGAGTACTTCACCGACCATCTCGGGGTCGAGTGCAGACGTGGGCTCATCAAACAGCATAATATCAGGATTCATGCAAAGTGAACGTACAATGGCGATTCTTTGCTTCTGTCCGCCCGATAACTGAGACGGATATGCGTCGGCTCTGTCAAGCAGGCCTACTCTGTTAAGAAGAGATAACGCCTTTTCTTCAGCATCAGCTTTTGATAATTTCAAAAGCTTCATAGGCGCTAAGGTCATATTTTTCAAAATTGTCATGTGAGGGAACAGATTAAACTGCTGAAATACCATGCCCATTTTCTGACGGATGAGATTGATATTAACTTTGGGCTGCAATATATCGGTTCCTTCAAAAAATATATGACCGCTTGTAGGCTCTTCAAGAAGGTTGAGCGAACGAAGATATGTAGATTTACCCGAACCTGACGGACCAATTATTACAACAACTTCGCCCTTTTTAATTTCTGTATTAACGTCTCGTAATGCATGAATACCGCCCTTAAAGGATTTACATAGGTTTTCTGTTTTGATAATAATGTTATCGTTCATTATTCCTTAGTCTCCTTTCAAGAAGGCTGACGAGCTTTGATAGCACGAGCACCATGATTAGGTATATTATACCAACGCTTACAAGTGGCATAAACGCACTGTACGTTGCGGCTCTGATAGCATTTCCTGCGTACATAAGATCGCCAAGACCGATATAAAAGGCAATAGAGGTCTCTTTCAGCAATACTACAAATTCGTTGGCAAGAGCAGGGAGAACCGCCTTGAATGCCTGGGGAAATACTATGTAGAACATAGTTGGCATATAACCGAATCCAAGGCTTCTGCCGGCCTCTGTCTGACCGTTGTCAACGCTCATGATGCCGCCACGGACGATCTCGGCAACATACGCGCCCGAATTGAGCCCGAAGCACGCAACCGCGGCTGTGAATTTGTCTACTCCCATTGGCATGAGAATAACGAAATATATTATCATTATTTGAACTACGACAGGCGTTCCTCTTATAACCGTAAGATATATTTGACAGATAGAGTCGAAGAATCTAAGCACAAAGAAAGGTTTTGTTGTCTTAAGGTAAGTGCATCTAACGAAAGCTACGATAAATCCAAGCACAATACCG
>SVSR01000008.1 GCA_015064205.1 Oscillospiraceae bacterium | reverse complement strand
CCCGGGTCAAAGGATAAAAGTCCGAAATATTGTTCATTTGTCTGGTAGTCTGACCAATATGCTGTACGAGTTAAGTTTACTGCGTGCATTGTGTTCCAGGTTCTCTTGAACCATTCGTCCTGCCATGTAAAAACGCATCCGCCATTGCATCCTGTAACCTTTATATCCTCCCAACAATCAATAAGCGCCTGACCTTGTGCCTGCTCGGATGTGTTACCTTGGTTTCTTCCTGTGTCTTTATCAACCTGAGCCATACCTCTGCCTGTTGATACACCAAACTCAGATATCACTATAGGCATAGTGTGGTGATTGTTGAGCATAGTGAGATATGCACGATATGCATTTACTTTTCCTTGTTCGTTTATAAAGCTTTCTTTAGAATCAATTCCAAAAACTGACCAATCCTCAGCAAAGCTCAAATAATACGGATAGTAGGGGTAAACATGATAGGACACAAACTGACCGGATAAAAATGCATCCGTAGTCTTTATATGCTCCACATCAACCTGTGCACATTTCATAAAGAAGTTTTTAATAATCTCAGGATATTCAAACGGGTCTGTTGTAGGCCAGTTGGAAAAAGCAACAAGCCTTTGGGTTCCGTAGCGTTGTGTTTCATATTCTATAACCTTGTCACCTATCATAGTAAGCATTGTTTCAAAAGGACTTGCGTTCTCGGATGTATACATATATTTGCCTTGGTATGATGAATATTCTTGAACTCCTTTATACAAATCATCTGTATATGCAACTGTTGAATCATCCCATTCAACACCCAGGATATAACCGATAACCCAATCGGATACATCCTTTTTGTATGTGCCGTGTCCTGCGCTTGCAACTCTGCCTAAATTGAGTTTTCTATCACCATGGATAACATTAACCATTACCTTACAATGTTCTAAAAATGTGTCATAAAAGTCCGTGCTGTATGCATCTCTGTGAGAGTTTAGAACATAGTCATTCACCCACACTCCATGAATCATATAAAGCGGATTTTTATTGTCCTTATTATATTTATAAAATGCATTATAGAAGGTGTCATTCTGAATTGTATAAATTCGGATAGTGTTTGCACCCATATCCTGGATATATTTAAACCATCTTAAATAAGTCTCTTCGTCAATGGCAAAAGAAGTTGCCCACTCACCCGGAAGTCCCGAACCCAGGTTGACACCGCGAATTTCAAAGGGTTCAAAACTGTCGCCCTTTTTCATATATATTTCTTCTCCGTCTACCTTCATAAAATATTCTATGGGCTTTTCTCTACCTAAATCAAGATACACACCTTCATAAAAATAAAGCCAATCTAATGCAAGGAGTACAAGTATAATAATAGATATTATAATAATAAACTTTTTCAAAACCTGTCCCTCCTATTTTTATCAATCTGATACTTCGTTATATTTTTTAGTTCTTGATTCTGCGCTGTATTGCTTGAGTGACTCTATATTTTCGTCCATAAAGTCAATTCTTTTTCTTATAAAATCTTTTAGTTGCCCTATATACTCTTCGTATGTCCTTAGATTTCTTTCTGACGGATGCAAAAGGTCATATTCAGCACTTAATGTATAACCCCATTTATCATAATTTCTCTCTATCGCGGGTTTTAAATATTCGATAGTATCATCAATAAATCCCATAAGATATTCTTCGCTGAATACTGTCTCTCTCAGTTCGTGATACCTCTTGACAACTTTGTCAGTGAATTCATTATCCATGAAGAGCATCTGAAAATAAAGACTCGAATTCAATTTGAAATCATCTATCGGCATTGAATCTTCCTGATACATATCGCAGGCGGAATTAAAGTCCCACACACACATCCTGTATTTGCCGTCAACATCTTTGTATATATAAGTTGAAAGAGAGCCTGCATCATAGTTACAAGTGAATTCATTAATTAAAAAATAGTCAACAAATGAATCTATATCAATGTAATTCTTGTATCCATACTTCTCGTTGTTGTAGTCATAGGAATAGAGAGTTTTTTCAAAGAGCGAAAATTCGTCTTTTATTGCTTCTTTAAGCTCAGGTGTCATATTCTGTGTACCGGGATAGACAAGCTCATGTTGAGTTTTTGCTCGGGTTGTATAATTTGTGAAAGGATAAAGCTTTTTATCTTCTGTGGTATCGCCCCAATCAAGACGAAGTGCATAACCCGAAAAGGTATTATCCTTTTTATTCACCTCAAGATTAAGCCTTGCGCCTTCTTTTCCTGCGGTTATCATTTCTATTGCAAGATAAAGCCCTCTGTATTCTCCGTTTATAATAAGCTCGCAAAACCGCACATTCGGGCTATAATCCATTATCTCGCCCGCAATATTATACCACATATAATTACGAATGAGCGTTTTGTCAAGATACGGTCCGTGGAGCGCCCATTCGTGGTGGGCATCCATACTAAGAAAATTCTGGTCGTTATTGGTTGCATCAGCATTTATGAACTTAATTAAATAATTTGCTTTTTCAAATCGTCTCGAAGAATGGCCTCTGACTCTGATTAAAGCTGTGCCCATATCGGTGGAATTGTCGGTTAAATGATTATATGATTTTTCATTATTAACAACATTGACAGTTGATTTTATGGTAGAGGTTCCATCTTGAGCTACAGTATAGTCGATTACATTATATTCTTCATCATATATGGGTTTACCAGGAATTTCTAGTCCATTTGTGTTTATGCTTACAATAGGCAGATGTGTGCAAAGTGCGTCATCTGTATGAGATGTGCAGGGTGTTTTTTCTTCTGCCATAATATGCTCTATGTATCTTGTGCCGTTATCTTCCGGCATAATAAAACTTATACAAAGTACCGTGATCAGCACCAAGGCTGTAACAGATATTCCTATTATTTTATATTTCACCCCGGCACCTCCTTAAATCTTCGTTAAAATCAATCAGTTCGAAACCTCGTCATTTTGCATTACAGTATTAACATACTGGATATTGCCGATTTTATAAATCTCATCACAGATACCGATGTTGTTTTTTCTTTCTGCCTGAGATAGGAGCTTTGCAGTAATTTCATAAATAAATTCAATAGAGTCTGTTGTTGAATTTTTTACTCTGAGTACCGCTTTTGCGCCGAAGAACTTAAACATCACGCCTTGTATCTGAGATTCTTTTGTTCTGTCGCCTCTGATAATCACAAGCATACGGTTATTATTCTTGATTGCACCCAATATGAGAAAAAAAATAAATACGAATGCACTTCCGATGCCTGCAACAACAAAGTCACCTACACCGCAGCAAATACCCACAATAATTGTCCAGAATATGTATACTGTATCTCTCGAATCCTTGATAGCCGTTCTGAAACGAACAATTGAAAGAGCACCGACCATACCAAGAGAAAGTGCTACATTGTTTCCAATAACTGTCATAACCATTGAGGTAAGGACTGTTAAAACAACAAGCGATACATTAAATTTTTTACTGTAAATTGTTCCGCAATGGGAAATCATATAGGATATGAAAATCAAAAAACCCAAAATACCCGCAACTATAATATTTGACGCAATCTGCTCCCAGGTGAGCGTTGACTGGTCTTTTATTAAATTAAAAATCTGACTTCTCATTTTTTATTCTCCTTTGTTGAGCCAATTTCTGAGTACCATAGACATTTCGGCTCTTGTTACATTGCCGATAGGATTAAATGTTCCGTCGGCGTTACCTTTGAAAATTCCGTTTGCCACAGTCCAGCTGACTGCATCCCTGTTCTCTTGGGATATGTTTTCATAATCTGAGAAAATAGTGATATCTGCTTTTTTAGCCATATCAAGTTTCAGATACTTTGCACAGTTATACACTGCCTTTGCAAGAGCCTCTCGGCTAATTGGCTCATCAGGCTTGAAACTTTTGCCGTCATGCGCTTTAAGTATTGCGTTTTCATTTGCCCATAGAGCTGAACTATACCACCATTCTGAGCCATTTGCATCTGCAAAGCTGTCGTTTGATTTTGCAGTATCATTTCCTGCGAGTCTATTTAAAAGGGTTACTGTCATCGCTCTGCTTATATTGTTTTGGGGAGCAAACTCTTTGTCACCAACACCCTTCATCAAGCCATTTAGGTACGAATAATACACACTTCCCGAATACCACTCGACTGCCTTAACATCATCAAAAACCTGATAATCCGATGCGATTTCATCAGTGTCTTGTACCTTAAAGTAATCTATGTTTTTATTTACTCCATTTTTGCCGTCTTTTTCATCTATTCTTTGAAGATAAGCACCAATCGGAGTTCCTTCCATTCTGCATGGTCTGCTTAAAAGCATAAGCTGATTTGAAATATTGCATCCCTTTACAAAATAATTTGCAGCAGTGCCTCTTGCGCCCTCCCCTGCCATAAGGATTTTATACCCTGTATTCATAAGGACAAGTTCGTCGCTCTCATCACTTCTTTTTGAATACGGATAAGCCACTGTTTCGGGCTTTTTTCCTGTCCATCCTTCTATACAACTGACGGAAAGTTCATAATCCTTTTTTACAGTCTGAGCAAAATTTTCTGCTGTTTCATTTTCCATCATACTCATACCGATTCTTTTTTCTTTATTATAAACATGGAGTCCGTATGTATGTGAGCATATGTTAATTTCTCCGCTTTCGGACATTTCGGTAAGCTCTTCCCATGTACAATACGGAGCGCTTTCGCCATTTCTTGTTCCTCCTGAATGCAGGGTTTCCCAGGTTGAATCTATATTTGCTCCGATTACATTAAAATCAGCTTTCATCTTATATTTTTTTAAAAGCGGATATGCATTTGTATATACTCCATGCGAGCCGTCGTCTATAGAGATTATAACAGCCTTTTGCGGGAGCGATTTTTTTCCTTCAAGATGCCTTAGCAAATCATCTGATGTGATTGTTGTATATCCGTTATCCCTGAGCCATATTAAATCTTGTTCAAAATCCTGTGGATTAATGGAATATTCATCGAATTCCACTCCTGATTTAACATCTGCCTCAGTCACAAAGTTATGATACATAATCACGCTGACTTTTGAGATTTCCGTCGGAGAAATTTCAGCCTTTACGGGATTTGATTCATAGATCTTTTGATTTGAAACATCATATTTACAAACCTTGTAATAATATGTGCCAGGATAACTTGCCGTATCATCCCTGAATGAATCTGTATCTGATTCTCCTATATATTCATATTCTCCGTCAATGGTATTGGCTCTATAAAATTTATATTTGCCATCCGCATTATCATCACAGACAATTACTACATTGCCAGAATCCTGCCAGATTGCCCTGAGAAGAGAATTTGCACTCACATTAAAAGAGAGAGAAAGCATTATCATCATAAGAAATAAGCAAAAATATTTTTTCATATTATCACACCTCCGCATAGCTTTGTTGTCTTGCAAGAGCATATTTGCTGACCGACAGTTCGCTTTTATTGATGCTATTTATAAACTGCCTGATATAATCAAGCAAAAATCCATTGAACTTTACCTCTAAAACGACATTAAATTTATCAAGCACCGGATACATCACAAGATTTTCAGAAAACAAATCAAAATTACTTTCAGTCGCTATGATATTATTGTCAAAAGTAATTCTTATTTTATTTTCTTTTGCAATATATGCCTTTCGGTTATACTGAACGATAGTTTTTGGCCGATAGCACCTGTAGTGCATAAGTCCATAACACTCTTTTGCAAAATCTTCCTCATATTTTAATAAAACCTCATAGTTGCCTTTAATCAGTTCCTCTGCATCTGCCTTTGTCATACGAAGCGAGCGTTTTTTCTGATTGGCACCTTGTTTTTGCTTCATTTCCAGCATTGCAAAATCGTGCTTTGGGTCATAAATCCTGAGCCGTATTTTACGCCTCGTTTCCACACCCTCCAGCTTTTCAAAAAAATCATCATCATAAACCGTATCAAAATATAAAGACCTTATTATGTATCCGTCTGCTCCGTTATGCTCATCTTGTATCATCAGCATATCGAGGTAATGTGATTTAGAGCGAAACTCATCAATATTTATCAAAAATTTCTTTTCTTCCCGTGTTACGACATTCATAAAAGCCCCCCTTTGTAAAAAAGAAAGCTGCAATAACCAAAAGCCTGAAAAGACTTTTTATCATTGCAGCTGGACTGGCATAGTATAAAACTTTGTTTTAACCTTAGCCTCTTTGCTTTGCGTCACCGGCTTTCACCGATTTTGCTAAATATTCAACTTATGTTATTATACCACAATGATTCACTTTTGTCAATTTTAATCTTTCGCAAAAACCCAAAGTGTGTTGGAAGTATTCATTTCACTATCATCAAGCTTGTAAACACTAAGTATTACAGTCTCTCCGTTAGTCTTTTTGTATGTAATTTTGGGTGTTTTGCCCTCAATAAATTGGTTTTTAAGTGCATCATAGTTAAAAAAACTCATCACTGCTCTGTGAAAATCAGGATTTACTGTATCATAAATATACTTACTTAGAAGCTGAGAGAAATGTTCTTCATCTTCGTTATAACCAAGATACGCGGGCATTAAAATTCTGTGTGCTTTATCGGTGTCGAGGGAAACACGATAGATTCCGTTGTAATGCTCTTTTAAAACAGAGAGCATTGTATCAATTTCAAGGATTCCTGTTTTTGTCTGAACATAACCTTTGTCCTCGGATTTTGAAATACTTTTCTGCTCTTTGTTCTGATAATATTGAGCCTTTGCTTCGTACATTCTTATTTCAGCTTCTCTTACCATTTCCTCTGTGTTTGTGTTTTGTGTTCTGTAAGACAAACCGATTGCAACATGGTAATCCATCGGTTCAAGCTGCGAGATAACCTGTTTGATGCAATTTTTAACCGTTTCCTGCTCAATGTTTTGAGTAAATACCAAAAACTCGTCACCGCCCATTCGGTAAACCTTGTGACCGTAGAACACCTCTTTCAAGGTATTGGCAATATATAAAAGCATTTCATCGCCTGCGGCATGACCGTATTTATTATTCCTGAAATGAAGTTCATTCACATCAATAAAAACACACGAAAACTTTTCCGGTCTTTCCTTGTCAAAGTCTATTAAATCTTTTTTATATACAACTCGATTTAACACACCGGTAAGTGAATCGGTAGTTGCTGCAAGCTCTGTTTTATTAAGATGGTTTTTGTTGTAAAGCGCCATAGAAAAGCACGCCGAAACCTTTTCTGCGAGCATTCTTACACGATTTCTGTGTTTTGAATTGATAGTAGCCAAAATTGTAATATGATTTGCTCTATTGATTGTAGCAGAAAGGGAAACCTCTTTAATGCCATGTTCCTTTAAAAAGTGGCAGAATGATGGATTTGTTTTTAACATATGTCCGTCTGCCTTTATGCACATAACATTTACTGTATTATTATTTTTATTATGGAATACGGATGCATAGCGGAACAGTTCTGCACTGAAATACTGTCTTTCTTTTTCAGAAAGCATAATTTCCTCATAACGAGGTGCTATGTAATGGTAAAACTCCCCATCTGTATCAAAAAATATAGCAGACCTTGATTTTGCAAAAGTGCAGACTTCAATCAAAGCGTCTTGTATGTTATTCTGTCCGTCTGTTGTTTCTAAAAGCTCTTTTCTTACATTGGATGCACATTCTGTTACGGCAGAAAGCTTTCTTTCGTTGGTAATAATGATTAATATATACAAAAACATTATAAAAAGCATAACAACAAACACAAGAGTAAACACCATTGCTCTCGCGTGTGTGCTTGCAAGTGCCTGGGAGTCATATCTTCCCATCGCTATCATCCAGCCAAATTCATCAATAGTAGAATAATGCAAATGAAGTGTTTCATTTTTGTATGCAGACTTAAATGAAGTAAATCCCTTGTCTGATGACATAAATTTCTCATAAGAATAATTGTCGTTATACTTACGGTCTTTCAAAAAAGAGATGTTTTCGTGATTATTATTTATTGTGTTTATAAGAATATTCCCCGACTCTTTTTCATAAACAAAAAGCTGAGCATCAAGTTCCTCTACTATTCCTATGTACCTTGCAGCAAGCTTGTCCGGTTTTATGGCACCATATAATATACCAACAGTTTCATCATTTACTTTAACAGGAACAGCACTTCTTATAAGTCTGTAACCCTTTTTTGTAACATCTTCGATCTTGCCGCTTATATATGTGCCTTTTTCCTTTTCTTCTTCAAAAGAAAGAATATCGGACATATCAATAGTTCCTGCTTTTGTCGAAAATGTGTTGTCTTTGTTTAAGATGCCTATATTTTCAATCATGCCAATAGGCGTAAATGACTGAAACAAAAGGTTGTAGTCCTCTCCATCACTATAAAGCTTTGCTGCAAAATTTGCCATGGTAGAAAGATTTTCCCTGTCCGATGTAAGCTGAAGAATAAGGTCATCCTTTACCTGTTTAGTCTGAACATGAAGATTTTCATATGCTTCGTCCTCAGCCTTATTATATAAATAATTTACCATCACAAGAAAAACCGCACAAAGGGTAATCGCAGTGATAATCGTATATAAAATATTATGTTGTTTAGATTTTTTCTTTCCGTATTTTATTGCCATATTTATTCCTTCTTATCTGTACAATCAAAATGATTAGTATTAAACTTAATTTAATTATACCATATATTTCTTATTTATTCAATAACTATGCTGATTTTTTAACAAAACACTTAATTAAATTAAGAAATTACTTGTTTTTTGGACAAAAAATACAATTTATGTTAAATTTGTATTTTTGTCACAGCACTCGTTCTCTTAAATTAATAAGTTAATAATAGTTCTTTTCTTTTTCACTGCATAGTCATATGCGACTGCCGTTCCGCTTTTGGGTTGGTAGTCAAACAAATCCCGTCTGCTGTTTTTACGCCTTGGGGGAAGATAATTTTCATCGTAATAGACCACGCAGAATTTACTATGGTTAATCATTTCCTGATTGCGTTCTACATAGGATGCTCTGCCTGCGTTTTCCATATGTTCGGGAAAGTATGTGCCTTCATAATGTTTTAGCAGACTATCTTTATACCAGTCGGGAATGTGTTGGTATGCCGACCTGACATATATCCGTTTTATGTGAGGATATTTTTCCTTCAGCTCGGTTGTGATTTTATGACATAAGTCATCAAATGCACTTTTGCTGCCAAAGAAGAAGGTATCAACTTTTTCATTCACGATTAAATTCTCTATAATTCCGCATAGCTTATTTTTCAATTCTTCTGTAATGCCTTGCTTGACCACCATATCTTTTATAAGATTATTAACCATTTCTTTTGCAGTTGTGTCAATTTCTTCAAGATATGCAAGCCAAGTCCCGTTAAGCATTTTCATTGAGTAAACGGTTGGGCGATTCTCTTTGACGAATTTTGCGTGCATCTTGCCGTACTTGCCGATGTTATATACTTTATCATCGGGTACAGTTAGGTTTGGAATGTAGTAATCACCATTTCTTACATACTCAATTCCGTTTTTAATAAGTTTTTCTTTCATAGCATGAACGCCTCCTTTAAATTTGGTATCTTCATTTTATCAGAAGGCATTTACTTTGACGAATGTGCGGATAAAAAAGAAAAAGCCGAAAACCCATTTTACTGAGTTTTCAGCTCTATCTTTTGCCTTTGCTATGCCAATTCAGCTAAATTTTTAAATTTTTCAAAATTACTTCCTTATCTGGTCTTGGCATTTGCCGTAACTTCTTTTTATCAGCCTCTTTTGTTAAAGTTATGTATTATCAATACTACAACAGTGATAATTGCGATAGCACATATTATTATAATGGGCAATATCCTGGGGAAATTACTTGATACAAGAATAGCCGTTGGACCGTCGGCACCTCCAATTATACCCACGGACGATGACTCACCGTAACATCCTGAAAGAAAGAGAGCAACTGCAAATAAAGCCGTCAAAAATAACTTTTTCATAATACAAATCTCCGATTTTTACATTTTCCATTATTATATACCATTTTGTATTTTATTGCAAGGAGAAAGTTTGTAAAAAATCACAAAATAAAAAGTTTCAAAAACTATTGACTTTAACGCTCTAAAGTGGTAAAATATGAAATCATGGATATTGTATAAGGAAAAATATGATATAAGGATTGGAAATTTTATGGAAAAATTCAATTTACTTGAGCTTGAAGCGCTTTGGGGCGCAATACTTTCGCTTAAAACACCGGACGAGTGCGCCAGATTTTTTGAAGACATATGTACTATAAAGGAAATTCAGGATATATCTCAGCGCCTTGAAGTTGCAAGGTTACTAAAGGAAGGCAGTGTATATACCGAAATTGCGGCGAAAACAGGAGCGAGTACGGCAACTATAAGCCGCGTTAACAAATGCTTATCATACGGTAGCGGAGGATACACGATCGTGCTTGAAAGACTTGAAAAAATGAAAAGTACCGCAAAAAGCGCAAAATGATTATGCAAAAGGGTTTTATTATGGAAAACATTATGCTTGAAAGAGAAGAACAAATAATATATTCCTTGCGCAGTCTGTACAGGGCAAACGGATATACTCAGTTTAAAATGAGTAAGTTTGAGGAATACGATCTGTATAGCAAAAACAAGGATTTTCTTATAAGTGACGGAGTAATTACGTTTACCGATGCAACGGGTAAGCTTATGGCCCTAAAGCCCGACGTTACTTTTTCTATAATTAAAAATTCTGTTGATGCAGACTCATACGTAAAAAGGGTCTGCTACAATGAAAATGTATACAGAATGAGTGAGTCTACTCATGATTTTACAGAGATAATGCAAAGCGGCGTCGAGTGTATTGGCGACCTTGATATGTACAATATCTGCGAGGTGCTAACGCTTGCCACAAAGAGCCTTTCTATAATATCAGACAAGTATGTGCTTGATCTCTCTCATCTCGGATTTGTTGAGGGCCTTTTGTCTGATGCAGGTGTTACTGATGCCGGAGAGGTATTGAAGTGCATCGGCGAAAAGAACGCTCACGGGCTTGAATCACTTCTGGGAGAGCGTGCAGAAAAGCTTAAAAAGCTTGTCAGCCTTTACGGAAGCTTTGATGAGATATTGCCCGCGCTTGAAGCGCTTGACGTTAACGAAACAACGCATGCGGCTCTTGAAGAGCTAAAAGAAATTGCACAAAAGATTGACAGCGAGAATATCAAGCTTGATTTTTCGGTTGTTAACAGCATGAACTATTATAACGGTATAGTATTCAGAGGATTTGTTTTCGGTGTTCCATCGGCGGTGCTTTCGGGCGGAAGATACGATAAACTTATGAAAAAGCTATCTAAAAAATCAGGAGCTATCGGCTTTGCCGTATACCACGACAGGCTGAAGTACATAGACAGAACGAAAAAGGTTGATAAAAAGCCTGCTTTGATCCTTTATTCCGATAAAACGGACGCAAGCATTATAAATGAAGAAAAGCAGAAGCTTGCAGAGTCTGGCAAGGCGTTTGATATTCAGAGAGCAGCAATAGAACCCGATATGTACGGTGAAATAATCGATCTGAGAAATGCGGTGAAAGAATAATGATAAATATAGCATTACCAAAGGGAAGACTCGGAAGCCGTGTGCTTGAGTTTTTTGAAAATGCAGGATATGTATGTCCTTCAATACATGAAAATAACCGCAAGCTTGTTTTTGAAAACGAAGAGCTCGGTATCCGTTATTTCTGGGTAAAGCCCTCAGACGTAGCGATATACGTTGAAAGGGGAGCGGCCGATATCGGTGTTGCAGGCAAGGATATATTACTGGAATATTCGCCGGACGTGTATGAGCTTCTCAATTTTGGGCTTGGCAAATGCCGTATGGCAGTAGCCGCAGAAAAGGGAGCGCGCTTTGATGCTTCGCAAACGCTTCGCGTTGCAACGAAGTTTCCTAACATAGCCAAAGATTATTACCGCTCTAAAAGTGTTGATATAGACATAATAAAGCTCAACGGTTCAATAGAGCTTGCGCCAATTCTGGGGCTTTCTGATGTAATAGTTGATATTGTTGAAACGGGAACAACACTTCTTGAAAACAATCTTGAGCCTGTTGAAACGATAGTTGAGATAAGCGCGAGGCTTATAGCCAATAAATCAAGCTTTAAATTCAAAAATGATGAAATAAATGCCCTTGCAAAAAAACTCGAAGAGCTTTTATAAGGCGCTTTGAAAGGATTTTGAAATGATAAATATAATAGATATAGAAAAGGTATCAAGTGAAGAAATTTTCGCGCGCACAGAAGCAGTAAGCGACGTTTCTGCAACCGTTACCGATATAATAGCCGACGTCAGAAAAAGAGGCAATGCGGCGCTTTTCGAATATGCTGAGAAATTTGACCGTGCAAAGCTTGAGCGCCTTGAGGTAACGGCGGAAGAAATTGAAGAAGCAATGAACTCTGTTTCGCCGCGTCTTATAGAGATAATGGAAAATGCTGCTGAAAATATAAGAAAATTTCATAGCCGTCAGGTAAGAAACAGCTTTGTAATAAACGATAAAAAAGGAGTTGTTACAGGTCAGAAGGTATTGCCTCTTGACAGCGTTGGACTTTATGTTCCGGGCGGTACGGCGGCGTACCCGTCAAGCGTGCTTATGAACTGTATACCTGCAAAAATAGCGGGCGTTGAGAGAATAGTTATTGCAACGCCGGCAACGGGTGGCAGGGTAAATCCCGTAATACTTGCAGCGGCAAGTGTTGCAGGAGCTGATAAAATATATAAGATGGGCGGAGCTCAGGCAGTTGCGGCGCTTGCATACGGAACAGAAACTATTGCGTGTGTTGACAAGATAGTAGGGCCGGGTAACGCATACGTTGCAGAAGCAAAGCGTCAGGTATTCGGCAAGGTTGCCATAGACATGATAGCGGGGCCGAGCGAGATACTTATAGTTGCAGACGGCGGCGCATCAGCCAAAAACGTTGCGGCGGATCTTCTTTCTCAGGCTGAGCACGACAAGCTTGCAAGCGCTGTGCTTATAACAAGCAGCAAAGAATTGGCTGAAGCGGTTTCAAAGGAACTTGAAGTGCAGATACCCATGCTTGAGCGTGCGGATATTGCCCGTGCTTCCATAGACAATAATGGAAAGATCATCATATGCCAGACTATTGAAAAGGCAATTGAAATATCAAACGAGATTGCGCCTGAACATTTAGAGCTTTGCATAGATAATCCTTTTGATTATCTTGATAGCGTAAAGCACGCAGGCTCTGTATTTATGGGAAGATACTGTCCTGAGGCTCTCGGAGACTATTTTTCCGGCGCAAACCACACGCTTCCGACAAGCGGTACGGCAAGATTTTCAAGTCCGCTTTCGGTTGACGATTTTGTTAAGAAGATGCAGTATACGTACTATTCAGAGGACGCTTTTAAAGACGTGTATAAGGACGTTGCCGACTTTGCAACAGCAGAGGGGCTTACGGCTCACGCTAAGAGCGCATTGACGAGATTTGAAGATTAAATATACGGATAACAGATATGAGTAATTTTTTTGATAAACGCTTTTTGGAGCTTGAAGCGTATACGCCGGGTGAACAACCCCGTGATATGAAGTATATAAAGCTTAATACAAACGAGTCGCCCTATCCGCCGAGTCCTCTTGTTATAAAGGCTATGGCAGACAGAGAACTGTGTGAACGTATGCGCCTTTATCCCGACCCTGAGTGTTTAGAAGTAAGAGAGCTTCTTGCAGGACTTTTGAAGGTGGATCGGGACGAAATAGTGCTAACAAACGGTTCGGACGAGGCACTTTCCTTTGCGTTTATGGCGTTTTGCGAAAAGGGTGTTATTTTCCCCGAGATAAGCTATGGATTTTATAAAGTCTTTGCCGAGTTGTACGGACTTAAATACAGACAGATTCCGCTGAAGGATGACTTTACAATAGATCCCGATGACTATATCGGCACAGACGAGACTGTGTTTATCGCAAACCCCAATGCGCCAACGGGACTTATACTTTCACTTTTGCAAATAGAAAAAATCGTAGCATCAAACTGTGACAGGCTCGTGGTTATTGATGAAGCGTACATAGATTTCGGCGGTGAAAGTGCTCTGCCGCTTACACGTAAATACGATAATCTCTTAGTTGTTCAGACATTTTCAAAATCACGATCAATGGCAGGAGCAAGACTTGGTTTTGCATGTGGATGCAAGGATATTATAAGAGATATGAACACCCTGCGATATTCAACGAATCCGTATAATATAAACAGTGCAACTCTGGCTCTTGCCAAGGCAACTGTAACAGACAATGATTATTATATGGATAACTGCAAGAAGATAATGGAAACAAGAAAGTCTTTTATTTCGCAGATGAAAGAACTTGGTTTTGAAGTTCTTGATTCAAAGTGTAACTTCGTTTTCGCAAAGCATAAAAGTCTTGGCGGAAAAGAGTATTATGAAGAGCTTAAGCGTCGAGGAGTGTTGGTTCGCCACTTCAATACGTCAAAAATCGCAGATTATAACCGTATTACGATAGGTACAGACGAAATGATGGACGTGCTTATAGAAAAGACACGTGAAATTTTAAGTAAGCAGAAATAAGAGGGAAGTCGGATGAGAAACAGTATTATTGAAAGAAAGACCAATGAAACAGATATAAAATTATCGCTTTTGCTAGACGGATCAGGCAAGGCGGAAATTGACTCGGGAATAGGCTTTCTTGATCATATGCTCGTGCTATTTGCAAGACATGCACGCTTTGATCTTGCGCTTTCCTGTAAGGGAGATCTTGAGGTTGACGGGCATCACACCACCGAGGATATAGGAATCGTTCTCGGCACTGCCTTTGCAGAGGCGCTTGGTGACAAGAAAGGTATTGAGAGATACTCGCATAAAATAATACCTATGGACGAAGCTCTCGTGCTTTGTGCGGTTGATATTTCGGGAAGAGCACACTTACATTTCAACTGCGCTTTTCCCACCGAAAAAATAGGCGAGTTTGATACAGAGCTTGTCCGTGAGTTTTTTGAGGCGTTCGTTCGTGCGGCAGGAGTGACTTTACACATAAAGAAGTTTGACGGAATAAACTCGCATCACATAGCAGAGTGCATATTCAAGGCGTTTGCAAGAGTACTTGGCGAGGCGGTCAGAATTGATGAGCGCTTTAAAGACGAAGTGCCCTCAACAAAGGGAGTTTTATAATGGTTTGTATAGTTGATTACGGTGTCGGCAATCTCTTTTCGCTGAGATCCTCTTTTGAAGCGATAGGCCAAGAGGTTGTTGTAACGTCAGATCCGGATATTATAGCAAAGGCAGAACGCCTTATCCTTCCGGGGGTCGGAGCATTTGGCGATGCGGCCAAAAAGCTTCATGAGTCGGGACTTGACAAGATTGTGATAGAGTATGCCTCATCAGGTAAGCCTCTTATGGGCATATGCCTTGGTATGCAGCTCTTATTTGAAAAAAGCTATGAGTACGGAGAGCATGAGGGACTTGGGCTTATACCGGGAAATATCGTAGCTTTCAGGGGACGTATAGACGAGAAATATAAGATTCCGCAAATGGGCTGGAATGCGATTAAGTTTAACGGAAAGCCGTCGGGTATCTTTAAATATATTAAAGACTCAGATCACGTTTATTTCGTTCATTCCTATTTTGCCGATACGGATAAAAAGCATGTTGCGGCATATACGGAATATGGGGCAAACATAACTGCGGCAGTACATAAAGATAACGTGTTTGGCTGTCAGTTCCACCCCGAAAAGAGCGGAAGCGTTGGTCTTAATATATTAAAAGCGTTTTGTGAGCTTTAAGGAGAATAAATGAAAATATTACCTGCAATAGATTTGTATGGCGCAAAGGCGGTGCGTTTATACAAGGGCGATTACAATGAGATGACCGTTTATTCTGATGATCCTGTTTCTGTAGCCGCAGACTTTGTAAACTGCGGCGTATCTGAAATACATCTCGTTGATCTCGAGGGCGCAAAAAGCGGCGGACTTGATAATTTTGATACCGTATCGCGCATTGTTAAAGAAACCAAAGCCTTCTGTGAAATAGGCGGCGGTATCCGCAGTATGGAAGCAATAGAAAAGTATGCCAAGCTTGGTATAGGACGTGTTATTCTCGGAACGGCGGCGGTGAGCAATCCTGTATTTTTGGAAGAAGCGCTTAAGAGATTCGGTTCTCTTATAGCCGTTGGCGTTGACATAAAGGACGGAATGGTGGCTATAAAGGGCTGGACGGAAAAATCAGAGTACGGTGCCCTTGATTTTTGCGATAAGCTTGAGTCGATCGGAGTTAAAACGCTCATAAGCACGGATATATCGCGCGACGGAGCTATGAGAGGCACAAACCGTGATTTATACAGAGAGCTTGCCCAAAGATATACGATGAACATAATAGCATCGGGCGGTGTTTCAACTATCTCTGACGTAAGCGCGCTTGCCAAAATGAAGATATACGGCGCAATCATAGGTAAGGCGTATTACACCGGTGATATTGACCTCAGAGAAGCGATAGCCGCAGGAGGCGTACAATGATAACTAAAAGAATAATTCCCTGTCTTGACGTCAGAGACGGCAGAGTAGTCAAGGGAGTAAATTTTGAGGGACTAAAAGACGTTTCCTCACCGATAGAGCTTGCGGCATATTACAGCGACTGTGGTGCAGACGAGCTTGTATTTTACGATATTACCGCATCAAGCGAGGGGCGTAAGCTCTTTGTTGATATACTCTGCGAAACGGCAAAGAGAGTTTTTATTCCGCTTACCGTTGGCGGCGGCATTAATACTGTTGCGGACTTTGAAAGAGTGTTATCGTGCGGAGCAGATAAGGTCAGCGTAAACTCGGGAGCAATAAAGAATCCCGCGCTTATAGGTGAGGCTGCTAAAAAATACGGTGATCAGTGCGTTGTGCTTTCTGTTGATGCAAAAAGAGTAGATGGCAAATACCGTGTATTTGCAAAGGGAGGGCGCGAGGACACGGGCCTTGATGCGTTTGAATGGATAAAACGCGGCGTTGACTCAGGCGCCGGTGAGATAGTGCTCAATTCTATTGACACGGACGGAGTTAAGCGCGGATTTGACTGCGAAATGCTTGAAGCGGTAACGAAGATTGTGAACGTGCCTGTCATAGCATCGGGGGGGGCCGGCTCGATAGACGATTTTATAAGCTTGTTCAATAAAGTTCCCGACGTTGATGCAGGCCTTGCGGCTTCTGTTTTCCATTTCGGAGAGGTTGATATAAAAGAGCTCAAACGGGAGCTTGACAAAAACGGTATAAACGTAAGATTATAATGGAGGTTACCATGACAGATATAGAAACACTAAAATTTGATAAGGACGGACTTATTCCGGCAATAGTTGTTGACGCAGACACAAAAAAGGTGCTTACTCTTGCGTATATGAACAGAGAAAGCCTTAAGATCTCTATGGAAAAGAAGCTCACGTGCTTTTTCAGCCGTTCACGTCAAAAACTCTGGCTTAAAGGCGAAACAAGCGGAAATTATCAGCATATCATAAGCATTACTGCAGACTGCGATAATGATGCTCTTACAGTTCTTGTTAAAAAGGATGGACCAGCATGCCATACGGGGGCAGACTCATGCTTTAATAACGTGATCTTTGAAAACGACGAGGCAGACGCGCCTTTTTCACTTGAGGCTCTTATGGAGCTCATTTGCGGACGTAAGACCGAGAAAAAAGAAGGCTCGTATACAACCTATCTTTTTGAAAAGGGAATAGATAAGATTCTTAAAAAGGTGGGCGAAGAATCAACGGAAGTTATTATCGCAGGCAAAGCAAACGATAAAAAGGAAACTATATATGAGATCGCAGACCTGACCTATCATATCATGGTTATGATGGTTGAAATGGGAATTTCTCTTGACGAGGTCAGAAGTGAGCTTGCCTCCCGTCACGTTATTGACCATAAGGTAAAGCAGGAGAAAATGACCAAGTGAGCAAGTTTAATTTACATACACATACGATTTACTGCGACGGTAAGAATACGCCCGAGGAGCTTGTCATTGAAGCGATAGACCGAGGGTTTAGTGCACTCGGCTTTTCAGGGCATGCTCATATGTTTTTTGACAGAGAGGTAGGTATGTCGCCTGAGAGCACACGTATATATAAGCAAAAGATACGTGAGCTAAAGGAAAAGTACAGGCGAAAGATAAAAATATATACGGGTATCGAGCAGGATGTTTTCACTCCCGATACCACAGATGGATACGACTTTGTTATTGCATCTGTTCACTATTTAAAGTGTAATGATAAATATATGCCTGTTGATTTAGATAAAGAATCTCTTGATAATACGGCAAAATTCTTCGGCGGATATAAAGCGCTTGCCAAGAATTATTTTGAGCTTGTTGGAAATACTTTAGAATACACAAAGGCTGATATAATAGGGCACTTTGATCTTATAACCAAGCTTAATGAAAAGGGCAATATTTTCGACGAATCAGATTCTGATTATTTAAAGTATGCTAAAGATGCAATGGAAAAGCTCAGGCATATTCCTTTTGAAGTAAATACCGGCGCTATGTCGCGTGGGTACAAGACAAGTCCGTATCCATCGCTTACTCTTCTCAAAATGCTTAAGGACATGGGCGGCAGAGTGATATACTCAAGTGATTGCCATACTAAACAAAATCTTGACTTTGCTTATGATGACGCCCTTGAATACATACGTGCGGCAGGATTTGACAGATTTCTTGAAATTGACGAAATATTATGATCGGAGATAGATATGAAAATATCAATTAAACTGAGAAATCATATATTTTTTGTTTTAGGATCACTTCTCACGGCGCTTACGATAAGCGTATTTTACCTTCCAAATAAAATTGTAACCGGCGGTGTGTCCGGTATATCAACTATACTGTTTCATACGGCAGGGATACAGCCGGGAGTCACCTATTTTGTTGTAAACGCGGTTTTGCTTCTTATAGGATTTAAATACCTCGGTCGTGATTTTGTTATAAAAACAATAATCGGATCGTCAATCGTAACTGTATTTGTTCAAATATTTTCATATCTTCCCGTGCTTACAGACAATATCATACTAAACGTGGCGTTCGGTTCTATCCTGTACGGTTTTGCAATAGGACTGACACTAATAGCAGGAGGCTCAACGGGAGGCACTGATATTCTCGGACGTCTGATACAATACAGATTTCCAAGTGTCAGGATAGGCAGTGCAATGATTATAAGCGATTTTATAATAATTTTTATATCGCTGATAATGTTTAAAAACATTGATCTTGCCATGTACGGTATAATATCGCTCTTTGGCATGAGTTATTCTATAAATTTCCTTATAAGAAAGCTTAATGTATCAAAGCTTGCCTTTGTTATAACCGAAAAGGGAAGCGAGCTTTCCCCTTATCTTATAAAAAATTTCACGAGAGGACTTACGGTAGTTGACGCTGTTGGCGGATATACGGGAAACAAGAAGATAGTATTGATGTGTGCGCTGAAGGAGCGCGAGCTTCCGCTTTTTCAGAAGCGTGTTCACGAAATAGACCCTGAAGCTTTTATTATATTTTCAGAGTCCGAGCAGATAGTTGGCAACGGTTTTCTTGTATATAGATAATTTATAAAAAGCACGGTAATCAAATATTTGAATTGAGCCGTGCTTTTTTCGTGATTTTTCTCGTTTTGTTTTGTATATAATATTTGTAAATTACTTTACAAAACAAAATGAGAGGAAGCAAAAATGAAGGGGTTAACAAAACTGTTTGCGAAGATACTTGTGGGTATAGGTATAAGTGTATTAAACAATTCAGAAGAATAAATACAAAAGCACGCCGTTATATAGGCGTGCTTTTGTATTAGTTTATAATTCTGACTTTATAACTTCATCAAGACGTTTTTCGCAAAAATCTAAAAACTCGTACCAGATATTTTTATCAATGAATTTGTTTTCACCGGTTGCTCTTAAAATCTCGCCTTTGACATCTGTATCGTTGTTCCATACGTGATTGCCGATAAATACGTCAATGTTTCTCTTTCTGAGCTTATTCAGTGAGTTTCTGTAACCGGACCTGCAATCTTCGTAATCAAAAGCACCTGATTTGAGCGTGTTTGCACCGGCACCGCCAAAGGTTCCCACTTTATATTTTACACCGTTGTCTTCTACATCGAAAAACAGAGAAATACAACCCTCTGTATGACCGGGAGTTTCTACAACGTCAATTTCAATATTGCCAAGCTTTATTCTATCTCCCTCTTTCAGAAGAACGTCAGGGGTAAAATATTTCTTTACTTTCTCCGCATCTTTTTCACCAATAAACGTTTTTGCGTTTGTCAGATGTACCAGAGGGGCAGTTGCCGCTGTGTGATCGCCGTGCCAGTGAGTGTGAATAATGTATTTGATGTCACATGGACTGAACCCCAGCTTATAAATAGAGTTTATAAGCAAAAACAGTGTATCACTGTATCCGGTATCTATGAGTATGAGTCCGTCACCGGTATCTATCAGGTGAGATGATGCCGGATATGTACCTACAAAATACACGTTTTTAATAATTTCAAACGGTTCCATAGCGCCTTCATAATTATTCTTTAAGCTTTTTTTTGTAAACATATTAAAACTCCTTTTTGTTTATATGAAATAGGTTGTTGTTATTTATATATTCCTTGAATTTTTGCATGCTGCTTACGGAATATGCATCTTTTTTCCATACAAGACTTATGTCAACGTATATCGGGGATTCCATAGGAATTGATGAAATTTCTTTATTGTTTGTGGTCAGTTGTTTGAACATAAAGCCTACCGCGATATTGTTTGAAATTATGCTTAACATAGTGGAGAGTTGTTCGGTCTGCATAAGTATATTTGGCTTTATCCCATCTTTTGCAAACCATTTTTTTATTTCTTCTGTCTGTAAGAAACTGTTTTCAAATAGTATAAGCGGTGTGTTTGAAAGGTCTTGCGGCGAAACTGTGTTGTGTTTCATGATTGGGTTATTTAACGATGCACAGCAGGTTATTTCAAGCCTTGCAACTTGTAAGCTTGATAAACTACTATCGAGTGCATGGCTGTGCGTAACAAAAACCATATCAAGATAGTCATCGAAAAGCTTGTTTATAAGCTCGTGGCTTCCGCCCTCTACAATGTCAAGTATAACGTTATCTTCTTTTATAACGAAATCACGGAAGACAGATGGGAGAATTATTGAACCGATCATTGGAGGGACGCCTAATTTTAACTTCTTTCGTTCACTGCCAAGGTCTTTCATTACGTTTTTTGTTTCTTCGGCACGGTTTAATATGTCCTTGCTCATTTTAAACAGCACTTCACCTTCAGGTGTAAGTGTCATTCCGCGGTGATGCCTTTTAAACAGAGTTACACCAAATTCATTTTCAAGTTCTTTTATTGCACTTGATAAAGACGGCTGTGATATATGTAAGCGTTTGGCAGCATCAGATACTGTTTGAGATGCACATACGGCAAAAAAATATTTTAATTGATTTATATTCATAATGCGCCTCCTTTTTGTATTATATAACAAATACCTATATTTGTCAAGCAAATATATATTTTACAAATACGTACAGATGTGTTATAATACACGTATAAACCATAGGAGGTTATGTTATGTTAAAACACAAAATAGCAGTTATTGCAGGAGACGGAATAGGACCTGAAGTAATTAATGAGGGTATTAAGGTCTTAAATGAAGCGGCAAGACTTGACAAAGGCTTTGAGTTTGGGTTTACTTATTTTCCCTGGGGATGTGAATATTATAAAGAAACAGGCAGAATGATGGCAGAAGATGGTATAGATCAGCTCAAGAAGTTTGATGCCATTTTCCTTGGTGCAGTAGGAGCACCCGGTGTCCCAGACCATATATCCCTTTGGGATCTTCTTCTTATAATCAGAAAAAGCTTTGATCAGTATATCAATCTAAGACCTGTAAAGCTTTTAAACGGTGCACCAACACCTTTAAAGGACGTTGCGGTTCAAGACGTTGATATGGTATTTGTGAGAGAGAATACCGAGGGTGAGTATGCAGGTAGCGGTAGCTGGCTGTTTAAGGGAAAGCCAAACGAAGTAGTTATCCAGAACGGTGTATTCTCAAGAAAAGGGTGCGAGCGAGTTATCCGCTACGCATATGAGCTTGCTAAAGCACAAAATAAAACACTTACAAGTATCAGTAAGGCCAATGCTCTGAATTACTCTATGGTGTTCTGGGATCAGATATTCGAAGAAGTAGGCAGAGATTATCCCGAAGTCAAAACATATTCTTATCTTGTTGATGCTGCAAGCATGTTTATGATTAAAGATCCCAAAAGATTTGAAATAGTTGTAACTTCCAATCTCTTCGGTGATATACTTACTGACCTTGGAGCTGCAATCGCAGGAGGTATGGGACTTGCGGCAGGAGCAAACTTAAACCCTGAGCGCACATTCCCCTCAATGTTTGAGCCGATACACGGCTCTGCACCTGACATCGCAGGTAGCGGTAAGGCAAATCCGCTTGCCACCGTATGGTCAGCAAGCCAGATGCTTGAATTTTTCGGGCATAACAAGTGGAGCGAGCGCATTATTGGCTATATAGAAAAGATACTTACTGAGAAAAAGGTGCTTACTCCGGATCTTGGCGGAAGTGCAACAACGTCACAGGTGGGTGATGAAATTGTGCGCATAATGCAAAGCGAATTTGCTGCTGAATAAAAATTTAGTATTAAATAAAAATCCGCAAGACAGTGTCTGCCTTGCGGATTTTTATTATTTATGGAATAATTTTTTTGATTGATATGCGGGCTCGCTTGTCATGAATATGCCAAGCTTCTTCATCACGCCGTCGTCAACGGGTGAGAGAATTACCGTCGAGTGAGCCTCGCAGTCCTTGAGCTTATCAAGCTGCTTTAGCGCCTTATTGGCATTTTCATCTGTAAGTGCGCATATTGAGAGCGCTATCAATATCTCGTCTGTGTGAAGTCTTGGGTTATGGCAGTTAAGATGCCCTACCTTTAAATTTCTTATAGGCTCGATTACATCGGGCGAGATAAGATGAACTTCATCGTCAATTCCCGCAAGAGCCTTTAGCGCATTTAAGAGCATCGCAGATGACGCACCAAGTAGCTTTGTTGTCTTACCCGTAATGATTCTGCCGTCGGGAAGCTCAAGCGCACATGCAGGCTCACCTGTCTGTGCGGCTTTTTCAAGTGCCGTGGGTATCACCTTGCGGTCATTTGCCACAATTCCCGCATTGTTCATTATAATTTCTATTTTTTCTGTGTCAGAGCCCTCGGAAAGCCCTTTTCTCTTTGAGCAAGCTGCAGCATAATAGCGGCGGATTATCTCTGATTTTGAAGCTTCGCATACGTTATCGTTGTCGTAGATGCAAAAGCCTGCCATATTAACACCCATATCTGTTGGTGACTTGTATGGGCAACTTCCCGAAATTTTTTCAAATATCGCGGAGAGCACGGGAAATATCTCAACGTCACGGTTGTAGTTTACAGTAGTTTTCCCATAAGCTTCAAGGTGATACGGGTCTATCATATTAACGTCATTGAGGTCTGCCGTTGCAGCTTCATAAGCAAGATTGACAGGATGCTTTAAGGGAAGATTCCATATCGGGAATGTTTCAAATTTAGCGTATCCCGCCTTGATGCCGCGCTTATTTTCGTGGTAAAGCTGGCTTAAGCAGGTTGCCATTTTGCCGCTTCCGGGGCCCGGGGCCGTAACAATAATAAGCGAACGGCTTGTTTTTATATAATCGTTTGTTCCAAGGCCCTCTTCGCTTACTATCGTTTTTACGTCAGATGGATAACCGGGAATTGCATAGTGATAATAAACAGGTATGCCGAGGCTTTCAAGCCGCTTTCTGAAGGCAACAGCCGACGGCTGACCTGCAAAAAGGGTAATTACCACTCCGCCAACATAAAGATCAAATCCGCGGAAAGCGTCGATTAGCCTGAGTACGTCCTGATCGTATGTTATACCAAGGTCGCCGCGTATCTTATTCTTTTCGATATCTGAAGCGTTGATAACGATAACTATTTCAGCTTCTGCTTTAAGATTTATGAGCATCTTTATCTTACTGTCGGGGGCAAATCCGGGCAGTACACGGGAAGCGTGATAGTCGTCAAAAAGCTTGCCGCCGAATTCTAGGTAAAGCTTACCACCGAAGTCCTCAATGCGCTCTTTGATATGCTCAGACTGCATTTTTATATATTTGTCGTTATCAAAACCCTGTTTTATCATACAAAACTCCAAGTTATTTATTACAATATACAAATTATTATAATTATATCACAAAAATATACGATATGCAAGACAAAGAATTGACATTTCGCAATTTTCGATATTTTTTAAAATGAAACACTCCCCTTACAAAGGGGAGTGGGCTATATCAGAGTGTTACTGCTTCAATTTCTTCACAGAGGCGGTCAGTACACGCAACGCCGGTTTTTTCAAGCATTTTCTTAACAGATTCGCATGCGCCTGTTACAGATACGTTTACCTTTTCTTCGGTAAGCTCATATAAATACTCGCAGGACGAGGTGTCAATAACGTTAACGCCCGAAAGATCAATGATTATTGTTTTATCATCACTGTAAAGCTCGTTTATTTTGTTTTCAAGTTTTGTGCAGTTGATAAAGAATACGGGACCGCAAATCTTGATAACAGTTTCGCAGTTATTTCCCTTGCTTGTTAATTCAAGCTTCATGCATCTGTATATAAATACAAGCGCCGAATATACGATACCGATAACTATTGCTATGGTCAGATCAAATACAACGGTGGATACCATAGTTATAAGATATTTTCCGACAGCGCCGTAAAGCTTGTGTGAGAATATGTATTTTATCTCACTCCACTCATTCATACGCCAGGCGGTAACCATAAGTACACCCGCGAGTGCAGAGAGTGGAAGCATCGACATTACAGGCCCGAGAACGAACATTGCAGCAAGAAGGCCGAGAGCGTGGAATATACCGCAAAGACGTGTCTGGCACCCCGATTTTATAGCAACGCTTGTACGTGCTATTGCCGCTGTTGCCGGAACACCGCCGAAAAGCGGAATAAGCATGTTGCCTATACCCTGAGCAATAAGCTCCTTGTTTGCGTCAAATTCCTCGTTTTTCATACGCGATGCACTTGCTCCGCAAAGTAAGCTTTCTATCATGGCAAGAGCCGCTATGCTTATCGCAGGCGAGATGTATTCGCCTATTCTTGACCATTCAACTGATGCAATAGTCAGTCTTTCTGAAAGGAACAACGTTTTAGGTATATCACCAACAGTGGCAACCTCAAAACCGAATACGACGGAAACTATTGTTGCAACAATGATTCCGATAAGCGAGGATGGGATTTTTGCATTCCACTTTTTTGGCCACACGATCATTATTGCAACAACGATAAGACCAAGAGCCACCGAATATATATCGGGTGTAAATCCAAGTTTTGTATAGCTTGCAAGCTTTGCAAGGGCGCTTTCGCCAACGGAAGCTGTTCCAAAAAAGTTGTCTATCTGCCCAAGCGCTATGATAACCGCAATACCCGAGGTAAAGCCTGTAATAACAGGGCGGGGTATCATTGAAACGAGTCTGCCGAGCTTAAAGATAGCGGCAAGTAAAAGCATAATGCCTGCAATAAAGGTTACAACGAAAACACCTTGAAGCTTAAATTTCAGAATGATCGTAACAAGTACTGCAGACATAGCGCCCGTAGGGCCGCTGATCTGGAATGACGCGCCCGAAAGAGCGCTTATAACAATACCTGCGATTATAGCCGTTACAAGTCCTGCCGCGGCACTTGCTCCACAGCTTACGCCGAAAGCGAGAGCAAGGGGAAGAGCAACCGCCGTAACGGTGATACCTGCTAAAAGATCGGTCAAAAGCCTTTGAAGGTTATAGCCTTCAAATTCGCGTTTGAACATTTGTGCATACGAGCTTAAAAGTTTCATGAAATGCCTCTTATTGTCAAAAATAATTTACTGTATGATTATACTACTTTTTAAGCTCGGTGTCTATTTGTGAAATAACTATTTTTTCTTCGTTTATCTGCTCGCTGTTTGTATATATTTCGGCTTTTCTGCCGGATATATTGCAAATATACATATAAATCTTTGTAAGAACAGAGTTTATCGGGTTTATCAATATAAACCTTAAAACGAGCGCGCATGCAAGGGACGCGGAAAATACGATGATTGCTTTAAGAGGCAGTGCACACGCAAGCTTGTTATACACAAACAAATCAAAAATAAATGACAAAAGATATATTTCAAACGTGGCTTTGGATATACCTGATACGCAGAATCGAATCGGCTTGAATTTTATATCTGCGTCATATAAAAGAGCAAATATGCACACACCGGTAAGCGCAACCGTCAACGTATTAAAGCCGTTCATCATATACCACGCATACGCGCCGCGTGCATTTGAAAAAGCAAAGCATAGAAGTGCAGGTACACAAGGCGCAAGGACAGCTGCAATAATCTTTGGCAACCTATTTCCGCTAAAAGGCTTGTATTGGGCAAAATAAGCACCGATGAAGTAATATGTTAGTGCGTATAAGTCTGTAAAGAAGTCGGGTAGTATATTAAGTTCAATATTTCCGCTTCCGTAAGCAGGTGAAAAGCTGAGCAGCGTCTGTGGTACAAGCGTTAGAAAAGAGAGTGTGAATATAAGCGCAAGCTTTGCACGGCGCGAGTTAAGGCCGTTATATAAATAATTTAAAAACGGCACCATCAGAAACAGGCCTATGTACATTTCAAAGTACCATGCATAGTCATTCGCCGTGAAATCAAGTATAGTCCTTAATATGTAAGCAGGGGAAAGAACAAGGCTTTTATCAAAATACGTTTTTGCCAAAAGCGAAATTATGCTGATGAGCGTGTATGAAACAATGAGGGGTATTATACCTTTATAATACGTAAGCGAAAGTTTTTTATTTCTCTGTAAGTATCCTGTCAGCATTATGAAAAGGGGTACAGAACAGAAGGTAAGATGGCGCAGATAAACGGTGATACTCCATTTTGCCGTTAAAATTTCTCCCGAGAGTATTCCCGATAGCGTGGTTGAATGAAGAATGACGACAAAAATTATTGCTGTTGCACGGACAAGATCAAGCCCGGCAAGCCTGCCTTTTTTCATTTGAATTTCCTCCCATCACATTTATACGTAAAAAGTATATCACATATTTTATCAAATAGCAATAAAATACGACAAAAGGCTTCCGCCAGGGAAGCCTTTATGCTTATTTATAGTATATAAAGCCGTAACTTTCGAGTATCTGAAAATATTTGGCAAGCCTTTCGTATAAGGGATGTGCCGCTTCACCAAAACGCTCATCAACGTCTTTAGCTATATCGAGAATACTTTTCTTCCCGTCAATGATCGGCCACACAAAGCTGCCGTGCTCATCAAGATGTATATAGCTTATAGACGGACGTTTAAATATCTTTTGCGCAATTTTATTAAAGAGCCCCTTGTTTTCTATTTCAAGCGTCACTATTTTGTTTTCAGCTGCTGACCACGATATTTTTTCGCTCACACAGGGAATTTTTTCAAGATAGTTTTCGCTTGCTTTATTTTTCTTTTGCATAGTCTTACTTGCGCTTGTTCCAAAGCGAGAACTTGAGTACGGTAAATATTGTTATAGCAAAGAGTACGATACCGCCGATATCCATAACAACTGACGGAATACCGAGTCTGCCTGAAAGGTCGAGAACCGAGTCGATTCCAAATACCGCTAAAAGTGCGAGAAGAATACCAACAAGTCCTTCACCTGCTATCATACCTGAACAGAAAAGAATACCGTCATTAACGATGGCTTTCTTCTTTTCCTCGTCTTTCTTCATCTTGTCAAGTGCAAGGCGAACAAGACCGCCGACCATTATGCATGCATTAAGCTGAACAGGAAGATATACACCTATTGCAAAGGGAAGAACGGGTATACCGACAACCTCTGCAACAACTGCGATAAATACGCCGATAAATACGAGTGTCCAGGGAAGAGTTCCTTCAATAACACCCTCTATTATCATCTTCATAAGCGTTGCCTGAGGAGCGGCAAGTTCTTCTGTTCCGAATCCCCATGCGCTGTCGAGAAGATAAAGTGTACCGCCAATAGCGAGAGCTGCTACAACAACACCGATTATTTCGCCGATCTGCTGCTTCTTGGGCGTTGCACCGAGCAGATAACCTGTCTTTAAGTCCTGAGATGTATCACCTGCGATTGCTGAAACGATGCATATAATAGAACCGATAGCAATGGCGCTGCTCATTGCCGCAATACCGCTCATACCGGTAAGCTTAAGGATGAGAGTTGCCACAAGAAGTGTTGCTATAGCCATACCCGAAACAGGGTTGTTACTGCTTCCTACAAGACCTACCATACGCGAAGAAACCGTTGCAAAGAAGAAACCGAAAATAACAACGATTACAGCACCGATAGGATTAACGGGAATAGCAGGTACGAGCCATACAAGAAGAGTAAGAACAACGATTGCAGCAATAACCACTTTCATGCTGAGATCTCTTGCCGTACGTTCATTGCTTGTGTTTTTTGCGCCCGACACGCTCTTCATCGCACCTGCAAAGGTGGATACGATAAGAGGTAAGGATTTAATAAGGCTGATTATACCGCCGGCCGCAAGAGCACCTGCACCGATATATCTGATATAGCTACCCCAGATAGCACTTGCTCCGCCTTCGGCAAACATCTGGCCGATAGGAGCAGTTCCGGGATAAAGCACGAGGTTTTCACCAAAGAGTACTATTATAGGAATAAGGACGAGCCAGCTGAGTACGCCGCCTGCGAACATATATGATGAGATTCTGGGGCCGCAGATGTAACCAACGCTCATAACTGCAGGGTATATCTGGGTTCCGATCTCACCTGCAAAGCCTTTTACTCTGAGGGATATTTCGCCCGATACCAGCTTAAGTCCGTCTATAATAAACTTAAAGAGTGCGGCAAAGCCCATACCTGCAAATACCGTTGATGCATTAGCACCGCCCTTTTCGCCGGCGAGAAGAACCTCTGCGCATGCAGTGCCTTCGGGATATGGAAGAGTGCTGTGTTCTTTAACGATAAGTGCGTTACGGAGGGGAACCATGAAGAATACACCTAAAAGACCGCCGATAAGCGCGATAAGTGTTATTTCAATAATACCGGGCTTTTCCATTCTGCCCTCGGCCGCCCATAAAAAAAGCGCGGGAAGGGTGAATATAGCGCCTGCTGCAAGGGATTCACCTGCAGATCCTGTTGTTTGTACTATATTGCTTTCAAGTATTGAATTTTTACGCATGATAACACGTATTACGCCCATCGCTATAACTGCCGCCGGAATAGACGCCGATACCGTCATACCAACGCGAAGCCCGAGATAAGCGTTTGCCGCACCGAATACAACCGCAAGTATTATACCCATTACGATCGAGGTAACGGTTATTTCAGGCGTTACCTTTTCGGCAGGAACATAAGGCTTGAATTCTTTTTGCTCGTTCATGTTGAAAAACCTTTCTGTCTGTATAATATTAAAATGCTACAATTTGCAACAATCCATACTATTATACCACATTTTTTTAAAATTGCAAGTATAGATAAGTATAAAAATAAAAGAGACTTGCGTTTTATGTATAATTGTGGTACAATGTACTAGAAAATACACATACGGAGAAAAATATGCGACTTACCGATATAAATACCGTAAAACAAATAATGAATGAGTACAACCTGAATTTCAAAAAGAAATTCGGGCAGAATTTTCTTATAAACGCTTCTGTACCCGAGCGTATCGCAGACGAGTGCACCGACGGCAATTTTGAAAGCGGCATCCTTGAAATAGGCCCGGGTATCGGCACGCTCACTTATGAGCTTGCTAAAAGGTACAAAAAAGTAGTTGCGATAGAAATAGACGCAACGCTTATTCCTGCTCTTGAATATACGCTTTCGGAATTTGACAACGTTAAGATCATATCTGCAGACGTCATGAAGCTTGATATAAAAGAGCTTTGCGAAAAAGAGTTTGAGGGTATGCACTTTTCGGTATGTGCAAATCTTCCGTACTATATAACAACTCCGGCTATCATGCATCTGCTTGAGTCACGAGCAAAGTTTGATTATATAACCGTTATGATTCAGAAAGAGGTTGTAGCGAGACTTTGCAGTAAGCCGGGAGATTCAGACTACGGTGCGATAACCGCTTCTGTTTCATATTATGGAAGCGTTAAGAAACTCTTTTCGGTTCCCGCCGGCTGCTTTATGCCGATGCCAAAGGTCGATTCTGCAGTTATGCGCATAAAGCTTTATGATGAGCCGCCGATCGATGTTATGGATACGAAAATATTTTTCCGTGTTATAAAGGGCGCGTTTGCACAGCGCAGAAAAACGCTTTCCAATTCTCTTGCAAGTGAGTTCGGGGAATTTGACCGTCAGACTATTGCGGGAATTATCGAAGCATCAGGCTATAATGTCAGTATCCGAGGCGAAGCGCTCGGAATTGAAGATTATGCAAAAATAGCTGATAAACTACATGAAATGAAGAAAAAATAAATTTTTCAAAAGATATTGACATATCCGTATTTTTTTGATATAATACACGAAGTTTGTGTTAAATGAAAGGATAGAAGATATGAAGAAGTACGGCTTGTGCATACTGTCATTTGTCATTTCAATATGTCTGCTTTGTACGGGTATTTTTGCAACAGGGATTTTTTCAACGGTAGCTTAAAAGTACATAATAATTAAAACTCCCGAAAACATTTGTTTTCGGGAGTTCTTTTATTTACCAGTTGTCGCTGCCATCATTTGGAATAACAAGCTTTACTGCTTCGATTGCACACTCTATCATAGAGTCGTCGGGTTCAAGCACAGATATGTGCTGAAGCCATACCCCGGGAAGAGATATAAGCCTTGTAAAAGCATTGTCGTGTCTTCCTGCGATTTTGATAAGCTCGTATCCGATGCCCACCGTCAGCGGCAAGAGACAAAGCTTGATAACTGTTCTGAATATTGGGTTTGTTACGGTTATGAACATGGAAATGATTATTCCCACGATAAGCATAAGTATCATAAACGACGTTCCGCATCTGGGGTGGAACTTGTTCATTTTACGTACGTTTTCAACGGTAAGCTCAAGGCCCGCCTCATAGCAGAATATCGTTTTGTGCTCAGCGCCGTGGTACATAAACGTACGCCTGATGTCCTTCATCAGAGATACGAGGTACATATATAAAATAAATATTATTATACGAAGCAGACCTTCAAACAAGCTTCTCATAAATCTTCCTTCAAGCATGGGAAATGCTTTAACAAGCCATGAGAAGATCTGAGCGGGCAGATACATGAATAAAACGAGCGCAAGAGCAACACCGATAACAGACGCGACGACAGTGAGAATATTCATGAAAATGCTTTCTTTTTTCTTTTTAGCCTCAGCCTCTTCTTCGCTTAAATCTTCGCCGCTTTTATTTTCTTCCTCTTCGATGCCGCTAAGCTCAGCAGACTCCATTAGGCATTTGTATCCAAGCTTCATAGACATTATAAAGTTGTATACACCGCGGATTATCGGAAGTTTGAGAATAGAAGGAACTCTCTTGTTTCCCGTTTCCCATTCTTTGATAACTATTTCGCCGCTTGTGTGTCTGACGGCCATAGCAGTCTTTTTCGGGCCGCGCATCATGATACCCTCTATAAGCGCCTGACCGCCGATAGAGGTTTTTTTACGAGCGCATATTATATCGTTTTCTTTCAATCTTATTATCCTTTCATAATTATCATTATCTATAACAGTTTATCACAAATAAAACCTAAGTTCAAGTAAAATTATCAACTTTGCAAATTTATTTACATTTCATTGACTTTTAATAATAACTTTGCTATAATTTTCTCGTTAATTATTATGACGAAAGGTCAGATAAAATGAGTGTTTCAAAATCAGAAATGAGTACTCGCAGTGCAATACTGTGGATGACTCTTGTATCTGTTATGTGGAGTATTGCAGGAGTTATTTTTAAATACATAAACTGCAATAGTTTCGTTATAGCCGGTGTGCGAAGTTTTATTTCAGCGCTAACCGTGCTCGTTTATATGCTTTTAACAAAAAAGAAGTTTGTGATAAACAAAACAACGATTCTTAACGCCTTCTGGCTTGCGCTTACATTTTTCTGCTTTGTCGGTGCAAATAAGCTGACAAGTTCTGCAAACGCGATAGTGCTTCAGTATACAGCGCCCGTGTTCGTACTTTTATACCAGTCGTTTTTCAAGAAGCTTCGTTCTCGCTTGAACGACGTGATATGCGTTGCGATAACGTTTGTCGGGATTTTGATATTCTTCTTTGACAGTATTGGTAGCGGAAATATAATAGGCGATATTATCGCCGTAATTTCCGGTATAGGCTTTGCCGCCGTTTTCATCGTTGTTGGAGATTCTGATGAAACTACGAGTATAAACGGAATCTTACAGGGCCAGCTTCTGACGGCTCTTATAGGAATACCGTTTGTCTTCTTTACCCGGAATACTTTTGATACACAAACAATAGGACTTCTTCTGATACTTGGAATAGTTCAGCTTGGTATACCGTACACGATCGTGGCGATAGCAGGGCCGCACTGCCCGGCGCTTGCAAGCACACTTGTAACCGTGCTTGAACCGCTTTTAAATCCTGTATGGGTGGCGCTCATATATCATGAGATTCCAAGTATATGGTCTTTTATTGGAGGAGTTATCGTAATATCAAACGTGCTGATATGGTGTGTAATGAGAGACCGCCGCAAGGCATAACAAAAAACGAGCCTTAACGGCTCGTTTTTTGTTTCAGAATATAGGGTCAACGCCGGGCATAAGCGCAATTGCAAATGCTTCGGGATCGTTAACAGACCATTTTCCGTCTTTCTTTGTAAGCTCAATAACAGCGTTGTTTTCAAGTATCTTATAATTACCTGAGTTAACAAGTTCTGCGAATATCTCGCCAGGCTTCTCAGGTTCATAGTAACTGCTGAGCATATAGGGAACGAGTTCTTCGTAATAGTCTTCCATAAGCGTTCCGAAATCAAGATTCTTTATATTAATCTCAATTTTTGCAGTGTTATCGGTTGCGCTGCATTTGCCGATCTCATAGTCTAAATGCTTATAGTAAAGCGAAACGTCAACACCGTTTAAGTTTTCCATTGAGCCTTCAAGAACCTCGTCAACGTCGGTCTTGCTTGCATTCTTAAACGTTTCAAGCTGGCTTGAAAGAAAAGCCTTGGCCTCTTCTGCAGCGGCTTCGTTATTTGCATCTGTGCCACACGCGCAGAGAAGAAGTGAAAGAGTGCACAAAATTATTGCTATTATCTTTTTCATATAAATCTCCTGTATTTTCAGTTACCGATAAGCAGTTTGCCAAGCTTGGAATCCTTGCCTATTATAACGGTTTTTTCGCCGTCTGTGAGGGAAGCCTTAAGTGCGTCAAGTCCGCTCATAAATTCATAAAAATTTTTCTTGTCCGGTGTGGAATACGCTTCTGCGAGCATTCTCATATATTCGCTTTCACCCTCGGCAACAAGTCTTGCAGCCTCAGCTTCGGCATTTGATACGATTATGTTAACTTCCTTGTCAACATTGTTTCTGATTATAGACGCTTCATATTCACCGTCGGCGATGTATTTTTCAGCTATCTGATTACGGTCAGAAATCATACGTGAGTATACAGCCTGCGCATTGTCTTCGGGAAGGTCGAAGCGCTTGATTTTTATGTCGATAACGTCAATGCCGTAAGTGTCAGTGATTGAGCCAACCTCTGTCTTAATGTTGGCGTAAATGTCATTACGTTCTGAAGCATCGTCTTCATTTATGATATCGTTCTGCTCAAGCTTACCCATAAGGTTTTTGAGTGAGTTATATGTGAGATTGTTAAGTCTTGCTTTTGCGTCTCCGATAGTCCCGAGTGTCTGATAGAATACCTGCGGATCTGTTATTTTCCAGAGGATGTAACAGTCAACAGTCATACTCTTTTTGTCGGAGGTAAGTACCTCGGATGGCGGTATATCGTAGAGCAGAGTGGTATTGGGGAATTTTACGGTAGTATCAATAAAGGGAATCTTGAAATGAAGGCCGGGGGTGTCTACGGTGTCAACGATTTTTGAAAAACGGAATACGCAGGCGTATTCGTTTTCGGCAACTGTGTAAAGAGAGCCGGTTGCAGCGATAAACAAAACAAGTGCAATTACAGCAATTATTGCTGTTGATGTGAAAAAGGTTTTGATTTTCTTTAACATTGATAACTTCCCCCTTTCTCAGTTTGCAGTAGTACTGCCGGTGAAGTTCTCAAGCGGCAATAGCTTTTGTGTTGAGCCGTCTGAGGTGTCTATATAAAGCTTGACTCCCGGAAGTGCTTCTGTTATCATTTCGTAATACATTCTTGTACGCGTAATGTCTGGATTTTTCGCATATTCCTCGTACATTGCGTTGAATTTTGCAACAATCTTTGTCGCATCATTTATGCGGTTCTGCTTGAGATATTCGGCATTCTGAATAAGCTTATCAGCCTCAGCCTGCGCTTTGGGGAGCTCTGAGTTTTCGTAAGCTTTAGCTTGGTTTATAGCAGTTTCGGCGCCCTGCTTTGCAGTTTCAACGGCCTTGAATGCTTCGATTACAGATTCTGTAGGCGGTTCGCTGTCCTGAATCTTGACGTCCGTAAGTATAAGGCCGATATCGTACTGTTCAAGAACCTCTGTGGTGAGTGTTTTTATCTGACTCTGAATATCGGCTTTTCCGTCTGTAAGTACACTGTCAACCGTGGACGAGCCTACAACGTTTCGTATCTGGCTCTGAACGAGATTTTTAAGTACAAGCTCAGGGGACTCTGAAGCGAACAGATATTTAACAGGGTCAGATACTTTGTATTCTATAAAGAAATCAATATTTACAATATTGTAGTCGCCCGTGATCATACGGCTTTCGGTTTCAATAACCTCATAGTCATTACCTTTTGGGTTACTTCTGTAGCCAAGCTCTATTTTCTGATATACGTTAACCTGAACCTTTTCAACGGTCTGTATGCCAAAGGGGAGCTTGAAATGGATACCTGCATCAGCTGTGCCTGTTACCTTGCCAAAGGTCATTATTACTGCCTGTTCTTTTTCATCAACCGTGTACCAGCAAGTGGATAAAAGGGAAAGTATTGCTATTATCACGACTGCAAAGATAAGTGTTCTGAAAAAGTTTTTTGGAGAAATTTTTCTAACAGTTTTATCAGCAAAATCTTTTTCGAATGGATTATTCATACTGTTGCTCCTTTCGTGAGCTTTTTGTAAATATGTAACATTTCAGACAGAGAAATGTTTACTTTTACATTATACAACATTATTATGAACGGCGTGTTAATGATGCTGGATTTTTTATTGCTTACGTGTTTTTCTGTATTCGCCCGGCGGCATACCTTCATATTTTTTGAAAAACAAATTAAAATGGTATTCGCTTGAAAAATTCATTATCTCACTTATTTCACGGAAAGAACGGTTATCTTCTATGAGTTTTTCTATATGTGAAATTTTTTGCTTTTGAATATATGTTAGCGGTGTTATGTCATCACTTATTTTGAATAGTCTTGTAAGCTGTTTTTCACTCAAATAACAGTACGAAGCAACATCTGAAACCTTTGGATTTGATTCGATATTATCTTTTATATATTGTTTTGCCATAGTAATACGGACGTCCTCGCCGATCTCATTTTCAGGCTCGGAAATGTCTGTAAATCCACAGAAGCCAAGAAGCATAATTATAAGTTCAAAAAACCGGTTTTCTACAAGACACTCAGACATGAAGCCCCCGCTTTTATAATTATTAACAATGAAATCAAGCGAAGAAATGATCTCTTTCGGTACTTTGGCGAAAACGGGTTTGTTTATGTTTGAAAACAAAGAAAAATATTTATTTTTTTCATTGGTGTTGAACGTTATTGAAAATTTTGTCGTATGTTTAGCGCTGTGGGCGCAAATATGCTTGAAACCGGGCGGTATTATTATAAAACATTCGGGTTCAAGCTTGTATTCTTTACCGTATGACTTGTATATCTGATGTCCGTTATTTATAATATGAATTTCAAATCCGGCGTGATGGTGCTCTTTTTTTGATATGTTTTTGGCATCCCTGTCAAATTTGAGCATTTTTAGATAGCAGTTTTCAATTCCTACTGATTCAAGAACAGAGTCAGGCTGTTCTTTATATATGATCTTCACGTAATGCATCACCTCTTTTTTACTATAACACTATTTGACTTAATTTGCAATATAATGTCCTGAAAATATAAAAAAGTGTCTGCGCTTGATATTGTTGTGTCGAAGTCTGGCTGATATAATTTAAGTGAAAAGAGGTGCATTTTATGGAAAACTTCACAACTATGATAACGCCGTATAAAAAAGACGGAAGCATAGATTATGAAACAGCCGAAAAATACGTCGATTGGTATTTTGAAAACGGCCTTGATGGTATATTTTCAGTCTGCCAGTCAAGCGAGATATTCTATCTCTCGACCGAAGAGAAGGCAGAGCTTAACCGCAGAGTGTATAAGCGTGCCAAGGAACTTGAAGCAAAGCACGGCAGAAAATTTACCGTCGTATCCTCGGGACATACAAGCGATAGCTTTGAAGATCAGGTACAAGAGCTTCGCGCAGTAATTGAATCGGGAACAGACGCGCTTATACTTATAACCAACCGCCTTGATATAAACAACGAGGGCGATGATGTGTTTATAAGCAATACTAAAAAGCTTATAGAGGCTCTTCCGCCTGACGTTAAGCTCGGGCTTTACGAGTGTCCGTATCCCTACAAAAGACTTGTTACACCCAAGATACTTGACTTTTGTTTGCAATCAGGCAGATTCTATTATATGAAGGACACGTGCTGTGACACGAAGATTATGGCAGAAAGATGCAGGCAGTTAAAGGGAAGTGATTTTAAGCTTCTTAATGCAAACTGTCAGACGCTTCTCGAAAGCTTACTTAACGGTGCAGACGGATATTGCGGAATAATGTGCAATTTTCATCCTGCGCTGTATTCGTGGTTTGGCAAAAACTATGAAAGAGAGCCTGAGCGTGCAAAGCTTGTACAGTCAATTATTGGTATGTTAGGATTTTGCGAAATAGGACTTGCGTATCCGCTTATCGCAAAATACCATATGTGCCTTTGCGGAATCGAAACCGAAAACATCGCGCGCAACCGGAACAGTGAAGAGCTTACCGAATATGCAAAAAGCTGTATGAGACAAATGAAGACTGCAACAGATTATTTTGGAAATATTTTAAAGGGTTAAGAAGGTGCATTTTATGAAAGGCTATAATTTATGGAGCTACAGACCGTACAGACCGTTTCTTGTAAATGTTGGAGATATTTATATCTGCCGTGTTGTACCGCATAGAACAAGTATACATTTTGAGTGGATTGAAGAGGCGGCGTCAGAGTATGAAATATATTGCCGTAAACGTAATGAGGGAGAATTTGTCCTTTGCGGAAGAACTAAAGCAACCCAATATGATATTATAGATCTGACTTTTGAATGCGAGTATGAGTTTTTCGTTAAATCGGGTGATAAAAAGAGCCGCGTAAGACTTGCGCGATGCGGAGAGACTGCAGGAAGTGTAGTCAACTATCTTCATCCTGAAGACGAAGCATACATCTATTCGGGCAGATATTTGTGCTCGCCATCATTTGTGCGCCACCCCGACGGCTATCTTCTCGCATCAATGGACCTGTTTTCGCACGGTACACCGCAGAACCTTACGCTTATCTTCCGCTCGGATGATGACGGCGAAAGCTGGCATTATGTAAGCGAGCTTTATCCGTGTTATTGGGGTCAGCTTTTTATACACAAGGGAGAGCTTTATATGCTTTCCTGCTCAACGGAATACGGCGATCTGCTGATTAGTAAATCAAGTGACGGCGCAAAGACGTTTCCTGCGCCCGTTGCACTTTTGAGAGGTTCAAACGAAGCAGGAATATGGGGAGTACACAAAAGTCCGCAGAATATGATCTATTATAACGGAAGACTTTATGCTTCGCTTGAATGGGGCTCGTGGCGAAACAGCGAGTATCATCATGCGGCTATGATGATGTCGTGTGATGAAAATGATGACCTACTCATTCCCGAAAATTGGAGCTTTACTTATCCTAAAAAATTCACTCCGTCTGACGCGCCCGAGATTTCAGATATGCCTGAGTGCAGTATAGCGATCGAAGGAACCCCCGTGCTCTCGCCGGATAATAAGCTTCTTAACATTATGCGTTTCGGAAAGGTCGGACATGCCCTCGTTTACGAAGCGGACAAAGATGATCCCGAAGCAATGCTGAAGTATTCCCGTATTATCAGATTTGACGGCCATTATTCTAAATTTATGATCCGTTACGATGAGGTAACTAAAAAATATTTTACACTCGCAAATTATATATACGATTATGAAAATATCTTGACAAGAAATTTGCTTACGCTGATGGTAAGCGATGACCTTGTAAACTGGGATGTTGTAAGTCACGTGGTAGATAAGCGCGAGCTTGCCTGGAACGAGGCGGCATGCCAATACCCGTTCTTCAGTTTTGAGGGAGATGACATAATTTTTCTTGCAAGAACTGCGCTTAATAAAGCAAATTCTCATCACAACTCAAACTATATCACTTTTCACAGAATCAAGAATTTCCGTGATTTGCTTAAGGTTTAATAAAAATACGGCATCCGCAAGGATGCCGTATTTTTATTAAACGTCTTTTATGTTTTTCATTATATTGCGATCTTCTTTTGCAAAAAGCTGTGAAAGCCTTAAATATTCGCGGTATATTTTACCGTATTTTTCGGTGTTTGGTGCAATAGGTGTATACGATTTGACGACCTTGTCTGCCAAAACGCTTGCGGCAGAACTTAGCGAGTTGAAATATCCCCCTGCAACAGAAGCGAAAATTGCGCTTCCTTTTGCCCCGGCTTGCTTGCTTTCAAAAGTTTTTATTTCTTTGCCTAAGACGTCTGCATATATTTGCATAATAAACGGACTTTTTCCCGAGATACCGCCTGCGGCGAATATTTCATCTATCTTTACGCCACTTTTTTCATACAGATCAACTATTGCCTTTGTGCCGAAAGCCGTTGATTCAATTATTGCACGGTAAATTTCCTCGGGCCTTGTTTTAAGCGTAAGACCTACAATTACTCCTGAAAGATTGTAATCGGCAAAAGGAGTACGGTTGCCGTTAAACCAGTCAAGTGCTAGAAGTCCGCTTTCTCCGACTTTTAAAGCTGCTGCTTTTTCTTCGGTAAAATCAAATATGTTTTTGCCGCACTTTTCTGCCTCGCGAACGTAATTTTCAGGAAGACAGTTTTTCATAAACCAATCAAAACTGTCACCGACGCAGGCCTGACCTGCCTCGTGTGCAACTAACCCGGGTATAATACCGTCTTCAACACTTCCGCATATGCCGCGCACTTGTTTTCCACGCTCGCTCATGACGATGTGACAGCTTGAGGTCCCCATGATTATCATCAGCTTACCGCCGTCAATAATTCCTGCGGCAGGGAGAGCCGCGTGCGCGTCAATAATCGGTACAGCCACGGCAGTACCGGCGCACAGACCGCAAAGTGCCGCACCGTAATCGTTTATACTTCCTGCTTTTGTTCCTGTCGGGACTACGTTTTCGGACACCTTTGTTGTGACAACACCGTCAAGTGCGGGATCGAGCGCTTTCCAGAAATCGTTTGACGGATAAGCATCATTTTTATTCCACAGTCCTTTATAGCCCGCCATACAGCTGCTGTGTACTTCATTTCCTGTTATCTGCCATACAAGCCAGTCTGCCGCTTCAATAAATCTGTCGCATTCTTCAAATACGCCGGGAGCTTTATTAAGCGTTTCAAAAAGCTTTGAAAAAAGCCATTCGGATGATACTTTGCCGCCGTAAGAATCAAGCCAGCTTTCTTTTCTCATTTTTGCAAGCTCTGTTATTTTATCAGATTCAGATTCTGCGCTGTGATGCTTCCACAATTTAACGTATGCGTGCGGCTCATTTTTGAATTTATCAAGAAAGCAGAGCGGAGTGCCGTCATTTTTAACGGGAAGTACGGTACAAGAGGTGAAATCAATGCCTATTCCGACAACATTGTTTGCAGAAATATGAGATTTTGTGAGAACGTCCTTTACAGTATAAGAAAGGGCGTCAAGATAGTCCTGAGGGTGTTGAAATGCAGATGTTTTTTCAAGAACTTTGCCGTTAAAAACCTCGTCTTTCATAATTGAATGAGGATATTTAAACTCAGAGACTGCGGTTTCAGCTCCGTTTTCAAGGTTGATAAGCAGTGCTCTTGCGGAAAGTGTTCCGAAATCTATGCCGATCGAGTATTTTGACACTTGTTATGACTCCTTTTTGTATTTTATCTGATATTTCTGTACATAGGACCGTAAGCGCTGCACGCCCTGTAGTCCTGACCCTCCTTGTCCATACCGAAAGAATTCCAACACGCAGGTCTGAATATTTTATCTTCATCAACGTTGTGCATACATACGGGGATACGTAACATAGAGCAGAGAGTTATAACGTCAGCACCGATATGTCCATAGCTTATAGAGCCGTGATTTGCTCCCCAGTTGTTCATTACGTCATACGCACTCTTAAACGCCCCCTTGCCTGTGAGCTTTGGTGCAAACCAGGTGCACGGCCAGGTGTAATCGGTTCGCTTCCATATCTTATCCGATACCTCGTCAGGCAGATTAACGGTATATCCTTCCGCTATCTGCACAACAGGTCCCAGACCTTTGACCATATTAAGTCTTATCATCGTAACGGGCATCTCTGCACGTGTTAAAAATCTTGAAGAATATCCGCCGCCTCTGAAATAACCGAGGTCAGCAGCATTCCATGTCGTAGCTTTAAGGCACGCCTGCTTATCTGCTTCGGACATCTCCCAGAACGGTTTTATAACGGTGTTGCCGTTTTCGTCCTTTACTTCGCCGCAGGCGTCTATGCAGGCAGCTCCCGAATTTATAAGATGTATGAAGCCGCCTGCTTCTCTTGCTCTGCCCTCAAGCTCGTAACCTGTTGCCGCCTTTACTGCTTCAGGACTCCAATATGTACGAACGTCGGCAAAGATCTGTGCCGTGTTTGTAAGAAGCTTACCAAAAAGCATACAGATACCGTTGAGCGTATCGTTTTCGGTTGCGAGTATATAAGGCTCTCTTGCACCGTTCCAGTCAAATGACGTATTAAGCATTGATTCTGCAAAATCGCAGTTGGGGTAAAAATCGGTCCACTGTCTCTGCCCCTGGAAGCCGGCGGCTATTGCGTTGTGTCCCACCATTTCTTCTTCACGTCCGGCAGGAAGATTTTTGTTTCCGTTCATAAGATCCTTGATAATGCACATCATTTTTACGGAAAATTCCCATTCTTGTACCTTCTTTTCGGGGGATTTCTGAAGCTCTGCTGGGTTTTTATCAAAGCCTTCGGGACAGTTTTTCTTAGTCCATTCGAGTGCTTTTTCAAATTCGGCTTTGTCGTAAATGCCCTCTTCCATTCGTCTTATTATCTCAACTTCGTCAACAGACTCTATTCTCATTCCGAGATAATCCTCAAAAAGCTCCGGATCTATTATTGAGCCGCCTATACCCATACATATAGAGCCTATCTGCAGATACGATTTTCCTCTCATAGTAGCAACGGCAACGGCTGCTTTTGCAAAGCGTAAAATTTTCTCCTTTACGTCTTCGGGAATAGTCGTATCGTTTGCTTCACAAACGTCATGACCGTATATACCGAATGCAGGAAGTCCTTTCTGAGCGTGAGAAGCAAGAACCGATGCAAGATATACTGCGCCCGGACGTTCTGTGCCGTTAAATCCCCAAACTCCCTTTATTGTCATAGGATCCATGTCCATAGTCTCAGAGCCGTAGCACCAGCAGGGCGTTACGGTGAGAGTTATATCAACATTTTCTTTTTTGAATTTTGCCGCACATGCTGCCGCTTCTGCAACACGTCCTATTGTTGTGTCGGCTATAATAACTTTAACAGGCTCTCCGTTTGAATATCTAAGATTTGAACCTATAAGCTCTGCCGCCGATCTTGCCATATTCATTGTTTGCTCTTCAAGCGATTCTCTTACCTTAAGAGGACCTCTTCTGCCGTCAATAACGGGACGTATGCCGATTACTGGGTATTCTCCGATAAGTCTGCTTTCTGCCATGATATATCTCCTTATAAATTTTTTACACTAATATAATTATACACTTGAAAAAGCGCCTGTACTTGTGTTAAAATGATAAAAAGTATAACAATATCCATATTGGAGAGTATTATGGCATATAACGAACTTGAGAAAAGAGGAACGGATGATTTTCCCGTTGAATTCTTTCATATTGATAAAAATCATCCAAGGTATCATATGTCTGCGCATTGGCACGGTGAAACTGAGATAATACGTGTTCTTGACGGCAGGCTTGATATAAAGCTTGATAAAAGGGCATACAGCGCATATAAGGGAGACGTTTTATTTGTAAATCCCGAAACCATACATCAGGCAACGCCGCATAACTGTATTTACGAATGTGTAGTATTTCATATAGAATTTTTACAGATGTGTACGTACAGCTGCTCTTTCTTTATTGACAGTATACTTAAATGCGACTGCCTTATAAATGAATACTTCGCCTGCGACGACTCTGAATTAAGCCTTGCTGCAAATGAAATATTTGACTCCCTTTTAAAAAAATCATCGGGATATAAGTTTCGCAGTATCAGTTCATTTTACAAGTTTTTCGGCATAGTTGTTGACCGACATACGTATATACATAAGTTAAGCGACGGCGAAAAAACGAACTCGAAAAGCATACCAAAGCTTAAAAATATATTAGCATTTATAAGAGAAAATTACGACCGACAAATAACGCTTAATGATATTGCATCGTCTGCCGAAATGTCTGTGAAATATTTAGGAGCTTTCTTCAAATCCATGACAGGTAAAACTCCGATCGATTATTTAAACGAATATCGCATTGAAAAAGCTGCCCAAAAGCTTTTAGGTACTGATGTCAAGGTCACGGATATTGCATACGACTGCGGTTTTAACGATCTCAGCTATTTTATAAAAACCTTTAAGAAAATCAAACACTTGCCCCCGGGAAAATTCAGAAAACAATAAAAAAGGCATCCGAAAGGATGCCTTTTTGCTATACTTATTAAAGCTTTGCGATAGCAGCTTCAATGCTTTCAAGCTGTTCTTTATACTTTGTAAGCTTTGCTCTCTCACCGTCAATAACGGCTGCAGGAGCTTTTGCCACAAAGCCTTCGTTTGAAAGCTTCTTTTCAAGACGTTCGATTTCACCGAGTGTCTTTTCTTTTTCTTTACCCAGTCTTTCACGTTCCTTTTCAAAGTCAACGATGTCTGCAAGCGGAACGAACAGAGTTGCGCTTCCTGCAACGATCTGTACGGCGTTTGCATCTGTGCAGGGAGCAAATTCAACCTTAGATGCGCCTGCAAGCTTTTCAAAGAAGCGCGCAGTCTTGTCGTTGTATATGTCAGAGCGTTCGCTTACAATGTAAACGGCAGCCTTCTTTGACGGAGGTACGTTCATTTCTGCTCTGCGGTTTCTGAGAGCGCATACTGCGTCAATGAGTGCGCCCATTTTCTCTTCTTCGGCATCATACATCATCTTTTCGTCAAACTTCGGGAAACGTGAGATCATAATGCTTTCTTCGTCATGCGGAAGTGCTTGATATATTTCTTCTGTAATGAAGGGCATAAAGGGATGGAGAAGCTTGAGGGTTTCTCGGAGAACGTATGCGAGTACGTTCTGTGCTGTCTTGTTGCCTTCAGAGCCCTTGTCTGCAAGGCGGGGCTTTGTAAGCTCGATATACCAGTCGCAGTAAATGTCCCAGATGAAGTCGTAAAGCTTTGAAAGCGCGATACCAAGTTCGAACTTGTCAAGGTTTGCTTCAACGTCACGTGCAAGCTTGTTGAAGAGTGAAAGTATCCACTTGTCTTCAAGCTCAAGCTTGTCCTCATCGGGAAGGCTTACGTTTTCTATATCAAGATTCATAAGCACGAATCTTGCCGCATTCCATATCTTGTTTGTGAAGTTACGAGCAGATTCGATCTTTTCATCAGAGAAACGCATATCGTTTCCGGGCGAGTTGCCGGTTGCAAGTGCAAATCTGAGTGCATCCGCGCCGTACTTGTCGATAATTTCAAGAGGATCTATACCGTTGCCAAGCGACTTTGACATCTTTCTGCCTTGCGCGTCACGTACAAGTCCGTGAATGAATACGTGTTCAAACGGAGCCTTGCCTGTGTGTTCAAGAGCAGAGAATATCATACGTGCAACCCAGAAGAAGATGATGTCGTATCCGGTTACAAGCACGCTTGTCGGGAAGTAACGTTTCAGATCTTCTGTGTTATCCGGCCAGCCGAGAGTAGAGAAGGGCCAGAGAGCAGATGAGAACCATGTGTCAAGTACGTCTTCTTCACGGCGCACCTTTGCACCGCACTTCGGGCAAACTTCAATATCCTCTTTGGAAACAACCGTCTCACCGCATGCGTCGCAGTAGAACGCAGGAATTCTGTGTCCCCACCAGAGCTGACGGGAGATACACCAGTCGTGTACGTTTTCCATCCAGTTGGTATATGTTTTGGTAAATCTTTCGGGAACGAACTTTACTTCGCCTGTTTTGATAACTTCAAGAGCCGGCTTTGCAAGAGGTTCCATTTTAACAAACCACTGATTTGATGTGAGCGGTTCAACTGTGGTCTTACATCTGTAGCAAGTACCAACATTGTGGCTGTGAGGCTCAACCCTAACAAGATATCCGCCTGCTTCAAGATCGGCAATTATAGCTTTTCTTGCCTCGTATCTGTCTAAGCCGTCGTACTTTGTTCCGGGCATGCAGATAGTCGCGTCGTCGTTCATAATTCTGGGCATCGGTAGATTGTGGCGCTGACCTACCATAAAGTCGTTGGGGTCGTGCGCAGGAGTTATCTTAACGCAGCCCGTACCGAATTCAAGGTCAACGTAATCGTCTGCAATAACGGGGATCTCACGGCCAACGAGCGGAAGCTCGAGCATCTTGCCAACGAGATCTCTATAGCGCTCATCGTTCGGGTTTACTGCAACAGCAGTATCGCCGAGCATGGTTTCGGGACGTGTTGTTGCGATAGTAACAAACTTGTCCGTACCCTTGATGGGGTATCTGATGTGCCAGAAATTGCCTGCCTGCTCGCTGTATTCAACCTCAGCGTCGGAAAGAGCTGTGATACAGTGGGGACACCAGTTGATTATTCTGTTTCCTCTGTAAATAAGTCCCTTATTGTAAAGGTTAACGAATACTTCGCGTACAGCCTTTGAACAGCCTTCGTCCATAGTGAAGCGTTCACGCTCCCAGTCGCAGGACGAGCCAAGCTTTTTAAGCTGATTTATGATTCTGTTGCCGTACTGTTCTTTCCAGTCCCACACGCGCTCAAGGAACTTTTCGCGTCCGAGGTCGTAGCGGGTGAGGTTTTCGTTTACTCTGAGGTTTTCCTCAACCTTTATCTGTGTTGCGATACCCGCATGGTCTGTGCCGGGCACCCAAAGGGCAGAGAAGCCCTGCATACGCTTGTAGCGTACGAGGATGTCCTGTAAGGTCTCGTCAAGTGCGTGACCCATATGAAGCTGACCGGTAACGTTCGGAGGGGGAATAACGATAGTGAAAGCAGGGGCATTTTTGTCAGCGCGCGGTCTGAAATAGCCCTTGTCATTCCAGTTCTTATAGATTCTGTCCTCGATCTCACCGGGAGCATATGCTTTTGAAAGCTCGTGATTCATTTTGTTTTGCTACCTTTCTGAAAATGATATTGTGCCCTGAAAATAAAAAAGGGCACCTTAAACGGGACGCATTTCTGCGCGGTACCACCCGTGTTCATGAAAAATCATGCACTCATGCCCTTAACGCGGGGAACGTCCGGTTCTACTTGTGTAAACTTTCTTCCGGAAGCTGAAAGGCGACTTCGCCGTTTTGCAAACACGTTCTTGCACCAGAATGAACGCTCTCTGTGGGATGCTCTGCGGTTACTATTCCTTTTACGCTCTTTCATTATTATAATACAGTAAAACAACTTTGTCAAGTAATAAATTTCCAAAACTCTATTGATTAGGCGACACTTTAGTGGTACAATGGAGATGTGAGTTTAATTGATTGAATTTTATAGAGTAGATTGTGGTGAATATTTACAGAACTGAAATAAGTGCAGAAATGTGATTTTTGCTCTTCTCCGGACAAGACTCTAACAAAGATTGCCGATAAATATTCCAAAAGGAGAGAAGTATTATGGGAAAATACAAACTTGCAAAAAATGCGTGCTATCTTTCAGGAATAACAATGTCTATATCGGCGAATCTGTCTCCGATTTTGTTTCTCACATTCAGGGATATGTATAACCTCTCCTTTACTCAACTTGGACTTCTTGTTGTAATAAATTATTTTGCACAGTTGCTTGTTGATTTGATATTTACGGGTTTTACCAAATATTTTAATGTACATAAGACGGTAAGGTCTATGCCGTTTATTGTGTTTATTGGATTGATATTATATGCAATTTTGCCGATAATTTTTCCTGATATGGCATTTTTGTGGATAGTTACAGGAACAGTAATATTTTCTATTGCTTCAGGTCTGGGAGAGGTTTTGTTCAGCCCTGTGATTGCGGCAATTCCTAGCGATAATCCTGAACGTGAAATGAGTAAGCTCCACTCGATGTACGCTTGGGGAGTGGTAGCTGTAGTAATATTAAGTACATTGTTTTTAGCTGCTTTCGGCAGAAACAACTGGATGTATCTTGCGCTCCTTTGGGCGATAATTCCTCTTGTTACATTTATGATGTTCTTAAAAGCAGAGCTTCCGCCAATGGAAAACACCGGGGGAGAGCAAAAGGGAGTAAAAATCTTCAACAAAGGCATTATATTATGCACTTTATGCATATTCTTCGGGGGAGCGGCAGAATGTACTATGTCTCAATGGGCATCGGGTTTTATTGAAAATGCAATAGGAATTCCTAAAGTCTATGGTGATGTTATGGGTGTAGCTTTGTTTGCGGCTCTGTTGGGAGCCGGCAGAACATTATACTCAAAATATGGCAAAGGGATTGTTAATATTTTGTTGTTTGGGATGCTTGGTGCAGGTGCTTGTTATTTTGTGGCAAGTCTGTCGATGAGCCCTGTTGTCGGAGTTATAGCTTGTGCTATGACAGGAATCTTCACATCGATGTTATGGCCGGGAACTTTGATTTATTTAGAGGATAATTTTGAAAATGTCGGGGTTACTGTTTACGCACTTATGGCTGCAGGCGGTGATATGGGAGCATCTCTTGCACCGCAGCTACTTGGAATCGTATCTGATAAATTCAGTTTGACAGGATTTGCGCAGAAGCTTTCAATGGAATTGAGCATAAGTGCAGAGCAGATTGGTATGAGAGCAGGCTTACTTGTGGCAGGACTTTTCCCCGTTGCAGGTGTAATCTGTATAATGTGTATGAAAAAGTATTTTAAAAAGCAAGGCAAAATCAAGCTGAAATAATCTTGATTGAGTGAGCTATTGAGAATAAGCAGCAGTTTTTATTTCTGACTTGATACGAACTATATGGATATGTCGAACTTTGTCGAAAATAGAAAGCCTTCCCCTTGAGGGGAAGGTGTCAGCGAAAGCTGACGGATGAGATGGAAAAGAATAACGATTGCTCCGCAATCTACACCTCACCACCGCCTGCGGCGGAGCCTCCCCTCAAGGGGAAGCCTTTGGAAGGAAGTGAAATTTTGAAAGATATAGATATCAGTAAATATGCTTTTGTTATGTGCCAAGAGCCATCACCTGATTTGACAATAGAAAAAGCCAATGAAATATTTGATAAAATTGAAACAGAAAAAGATATTGCTAATCTATTTGCTGTTGTTCATAATAAGGCGTGGTGGATAGAAGATGAAGAATATGACTTTGATGAAGGAACTGGAGAATATAGAAAAGCTGTAGAAAAAACTGATATGTGGTTTTCTTTAGCGGATAAATTAAAAGATATGATATTTGATATACTTAAATCCGAGGGTATAGAAGTACCAGATAAAGGACAAATTGTTGTGTTAGAACCCTTTATGAAAAGAAACGGCTTTAAAGATGGTCAAGGTTGGTGGATAAAAGAATAAATTATTTGCATCTAAACCTTATGTGTCGCAATTACTTAAAGTGGATTGTATCTAAACCGTCTGTTCCGCATAATGCACATTATATTGAAAGATATTGAAAAGAGCAAAACAATGAATCATAGTAAATCAGTAAATCAATACGAAAAAATGACCACATGGCCGATACCTAAGCTTGTAATTACGTTAGGTATCCCTACAACGATAAGTATGCTCGTTACCAATATTTATAATATGGCGGATACATATTTTGTAAGCGAGCTCGGTAACAGCGCCAGCGGTGCAGTTGGTGTTGTCTTTGGACTTATGGCAATTATTCAGGCTTTCGGGTTTATGTTCGGTCATGGAGCAGGAAGCATAATTGCACGAAAACTTGGACAAAAAGATGCTCACAGCGCAAGTGTTTATGCATCTTTAAGCATTGCGGCGTGTCTTTGCGTAGGTACGCTACTTGGTGTTTTGGGACTTATATTTATAGAACCTCTTATGCTACTACTTGGCAGTACAGATACGATTCTTCCTTATGCGAAGGAATACGGAATATATATTCTTATTGCCTCACCCATCACCATGACAAGCTTTGCGCTGAATAACATTTTAAGATATGAAGGCAAAGCATTTTTCGCTATGATAGGTCTTACTATCGGCGGTGTTTTAAATATGATAGGTGACCCGATACTTATATTCGGTTTTGATATGGGTATAGCGGGCGCCGGACTTTCTACTGCGCTTTCTCAGGTTGTGGGATTTATAATTCTGATCTCAATGTTTTTCAGAGGTAAAACGGCAAGTAAGCTCAGTGTGAAATTTATAAAAGAAAATCCTAAGGGCATATTTGAGATTATGGCAACGGGATTTCCGAGCTTTTGCCGTCAGGGCTTAAGCAGCGTTTCTACGATGACACTAAACGACCTGGCGGGCGAGCTTGGCGGAGATCCTGCCGTTGCGGCAATATCCATTGTAAACAGAATCACCTTCTTTATCTTTGCCGTAGGTCTTGGAATCGGTCAGGGATTTCAGCCAGTTGCGTCATTTAACTATGGGGCAGGTATATATTCGAGAGTTAAAAAGGCATTTTACTTTACATTGGGCGCAGGCGAGGTGTTGCTCGGTGTATTCGTTGTGGTCGGATTACTTTTTTCAAACAACCTGATAGGACTGTTCCGTGATGATCCCATGGTCATTCAGATAGGTACACTTAGCTTGAAACTGCAGCTTTTATCACTTTTCTTCCATCCGTTGACAATCTGTTCCAATATGCTTTTCCAGAGTATAGGAGAAAATAAAAAAGCAACGTTTTTATCAATGCTTAGAAGCGGCATATTATTTTTGCCGATTCTGCTGATATTGACGCACTTTTTCGGTCTTTTCGGAGTCCAGTCGGCTCAGGCAATAGCGGATGTACTTGCATTTTTTATCTCCGCACCGCTTGTGTTCAGTTTTTTGAAAAATCTTACGGAAGACCGTCCCGCTTTAAAATGACATTGAGAAATAAAGGAGTAAATTTATGAAATACACAGCCAATGAAAAAAGATATGAATTAACCGAGTACAGAAAGTGCGGTGAAAGCGGACTTAAGCTTCCGGCAGTGTCTTTGGGCTTATGGCACAATTTCGGCGAGAATGCCGACTATGCTAATATGTGCAAAATGTGTTTTACTGCTTTTGACAACGGAATAACACATTTTGATTTGGCAAACAATTATGGTCCGGGGCCCGGAAGTGCTGAAACAAACTTTGGAAAAATTCTCGGTGAGCATTTGAAAAGCTACCGTGATGAAATGATAATCAGCACAAAAGCAGGGTATTATATGTGGCCCGGTCCTTATGGAGATAACGGCAGTAGAAAATATCTTACTGCAAGTATTGATCAGAGCCTTAAGAGAATGAATCTTGACTATGTTGACATTTTCTATCATCACCGAATGGACGCTGATACTCCTTTGTATGAAACAATGTGGGCGCTCGACAGCATTGTAAAAAGCGGTAAGGCGCTTTACGTGGGACTTTCAAACTATAACGGAAAGACCATGGAAGAAGCGGCAAAGATTTTAGACGAGCTTCATTGTCCATTCGTAATCAACCAGAACAGATATTCCATTTTTGACAGAGGTATTGAAAAGAACGGAATACTTGACAGCGCAATTGCAAAGAAAAAGGGAATGATTATTTTTAGCCCACTTGCGCAGGGACTTCTCAGTGACCGTTACTTGAACGGCATCCCCGAAGACAGCAGAGTAAAAACTGACGGCAGATTTTTAAACGAAAGATCTATCTCGGCTGAAATGCTTGAGAAAATAGCAAAGCTTAATAAAATAGCACAGAACAGAGGTCAAACTCTTGCACAGATGGCGCTTTCGTGGGTATATAGCAGAGAGGGGATAACAAGCGTTCTGATCGGCGCGTCAAAGCCTGAACAGATACTTGAAAACCTCAGAATGACAGAAAATCTCAGTTTTACAAAAGAAGAACTTGATGAAATCGACTCGGTTGCTCTTTAAAAGAGCATATCGTGTACATAAAGTGTGGTGAGGCACGTGCAAAAAGAGATCACATTAAACGGCACTTTAATAAAATACGAGCTCGTTTATAAAAAGGTCAAAAACAAAAATCTTCGCATTAGGCCTGACGGCAGTATTTATGTGTCTGCAAATAAGAGGGTAGCTGAGAAAACTATCGAAGCTTTTATTTTGTCAAAGTCGGATTTTATACTGCGTGCTCTTGAAAAATACAAAAATGCGCAAGCGAGTGAGCAAAAAGAATATTTTGACGATAGTGAAATACGAGAGATTATAACCACTTTCTGCCGGAAAGCGTACCTGTACTACGAGGCATTTGGCATAAAATATCCGCAGATAAAGTTTCGTAAAATGGTGTCGCGCTGGGGAAGCTGTCACACCCAAAAGGGAATACTCACTTTTAATACTGCGCTTAAATATGCGCCGTATGAGTGTATAGAGTATGTGGTGCTTCACGAGTTCACGCATTTTTTGGTTCCGAACCATTCGCAAAAGTTTTACCGCGAGCTTGAAAAGGTCTGCCCCGATTGGAAGATCTGTAGAAGGCGGCTCAAGGAAATAAATATAAGGTGAGTAGAAAAGCCGACGGCGATTGCCGTCGGCTGATTTACATTTTATTTGTTGTTTCTGTTTTTGCGGTCCTGGTCAAAAGCCGGGTTTGTCATATAGAAGTTTTTGCAGTCAAGCTTATCCTGAGCTATGCGGAGTGCATCAGGGAAATTAGTAATTTAAGGAAAGTGCCGAAATCACTCATAGAATAAGCGATTTAGAGTAGCATCTTATTAGGGACAGTGTAAACCACCGGTCTAGCGGTGGTTATGATTGATGGGTTAAATTATAACTCTTGTTACAAAAAGATCATCGTTTACGGTGAATTGGCAGTTACCGCCGAGCTTATGAGTCAGGTAGCGGATACTTTGTGTGCCGTAGCCGTGGCCTTTTTTATTAGACATCGGAAGTCCGTCTGAAAAGACGGGCTTTTTGCCAATGGGATTTTTTACCGAAATAAGAAGTTTACCGTCTGCCGCCTTCAGCATAAGGGAAACCGAGCGTTGTTCTTTCGGAAGCTCCAATACTGCATTAAGGGCATTATCAAGGGCATTCAGAAGAATGGAAGAAAACATAATCTCATTTATTGATATATTATCAATACCGACTGAGTGGAGAAACCTAACTTCATGTGCCTCGCATTTTGCGTCAAAGTCCGAAAGTACATAATTTAAAGTATCATTTGCACAAAAACGCTTGGCTTTTGTGCCTTCAACGTGCTCCGTGTAGGAGTTTATGAGATCTCTTGCTGTTTCCTTGTCATCAGTGTCAACACACACTGCGAGTGTGCTCAGAAACAAGCGCAGATCGTGACGGAGCATACGGATTTCGCACTCGTTTCGCTTGATTGTTTCCAGCTCTTTTGCCTGCTGCTCAACGGTGATACGTGTTAGCTGCTCGTTGCGTTCGGCATCTGATTTTTTCTCGTATTCCTTGTAATATACAACACAGAATATCGTAAACGTAATGCACAGAAAGAATGGCAGAAACTCTGCAGCTATGCGGTTATTGTCAAGCCAGATACTTGTATAAACAACCGTAGAATAGTCGAATACATAATAGACTGTCGGGATAATTGCAAAAATGCAGACGCTTTTTGTATTCTTTTCGAAAATTTCCGAAAATGAGCGTGATAGAAATATAATTGTTATAGCGAAAACCAGAACCAAAACGGCAATTCGAACGCTGTATTCCACAATTTTATTGTCAGAGAGAGCATAACTGAGTACGCCAAACCATTTTGCAGGCTGACAGAGGAGATACGAGGTGAAGACCGAAACAATTGCGGTGATCAAACGCTTGCCAAAGAAAATCACCAAAAACAGTATAAGAGGCAGGTGCACAATAAGTGGATATATCTTCCACAAGGTAGGCTCACTGACAAAAAAATGAAGAATTATCTGAAGTATGCCAATTATGCTGCAAAATAGAAATGTAATAATAAGATTGATTTTGTTAAGCGAGATATTTGCAAAGGAGGCGGACAAAAGTATACCGAACAAGAGTACTATCAAGCCGTGAATTAGTATCATAATCTGTTCTGTCATTATACATCCCCCACCTTTGTAAAAGTTAGTTCAAAATATGCCGCTTCAAAATCTTTGTGTGCGTTCCTGGAAATAGGAATACGACAACCGGAGCGCATTGTTATCTCCTTTGGAGTGTATTTGCTTATGCGGAAAATGTTTACTATATAGCTTCTGTGACACTTGAAAAATCCGTCATGAGCAGTGAGTTTATCATTGTAAACGTAAAAGGGCTCGCTTGATTTAATTTGACTTGAGTCATATAAGGTGAAAATCACGTGTTTTCCCTGAGATTCTGCGTATTCGATAGAGCGAAGCTCAATTCGGTGTACAGAGGCAGCATCTTTGATCATTATGTATTTTGTATTATCAGCAATGCTTGAGTACAGGTGGTCAAGACATGAATAAAGCTTGTCCTTGTCAATGGGTTTTAAGAGATAACCGTTTGCTTGCACTGAATATGATTCGATTGCAAACTCGGGGGAGGAGGTGAGAAACACGAGTTTTACCGACTTGTCGTTTTTTCTTATTTGTGCCGCAGTGTCTATTCCGTTCATGAGCGGCATTACTATGTCAAGTAAAATGATATCAAATGGATTTTTGATGTGGACGTCGATAAGTGAATCGCCGTCAGAAAAAAGCTCGATAATTACGTTCTCAGGATCATTTTTCCATGCTGATACCAACGAGTTTGCACGTGCAAGAAAATCGGGCATATCGTCACAGATTGCAATTCGTAACAAATTAGTCCCCCCACTCCATAACATAATTATTATTGATATAATTATAACAGAACAGGTAATAGTTTTCAATAGTTTATAGTGCATTTCATTACGCTGAAAATGCATTTCATTCCAATGTTTACATTAAATTGTATATATGTGATATAATCTGTCCACATATACTCATTTTTTGAATATGTTGGGAGAGACCAATGAATATTGAACCTAAAAATTCAGCACATTCCGAAAAAACGGTGAAAATAACACGTTCAACGGTATGCGAACATTTTATGAACAGACAATGCCTGCTTAAACCGATAACAAATTGTTGGTTTTGCAAATATGCTTGTTTCAAGGAACTGAAATCGGGCGTACCCGAGGTCGGTGTATGCAAATACCCGATCAAACAGACTAATTAACTTGCCCGAAAAGAGGAAAATAATGAAAATCAGACTTATTATCATATCAGCCGTGCTGCTTGTACTCTTTCTGGCTTTGCCGGCAAAGACTGTAGATTACAATCAATATGCAGATGCACTTGCCGAAATCGGACTTTTCAAGGGCACGGGCAACGGCTATGAGCTTGAGCGAACCCCCACAAGAGCCGAGGCGATAACACTTCTGGTGCGAGTACTCGGCAAAGAGGACGAGGCGCTGTCAGGAGAGCATGAGCATCCGTTTGAGGATGCAGGCTGGGCGGATGCCTATATCGGATATGCATACGAAAAGAATATCGCCAAAGGCATATCGGCGACCGAGTTCGGTGCATCAGCACCGATTGATCACAGACAGTATTCGACACTGTTACTTCGTGCACTCGGATACTCTGATGATGTTGGCGGACAGTTCAACTATTCAGAGGCTTACGAATTTGCGCTTCATAAGTTTGCGATAGACAAAGGCACAGGTACATTCAATCGAGGGGAGCTTGCAAGACTTACCTATGGGGCACTGAACACAACAATGTACGGCTCAAATAAAACACTTGCTAAAGAGCTGATGTCAAACAAGGTTTTCACCCAGGGAGATTTTGCAGCGGCAAAAAACAATCTGAGAAGTGAAAAGCAAAAAACGGCGGTGCTCATATACGCGGTAGCATCTGACCTGGAAAGCAAACTCGGAATGCTTTCAATGGA
>SVSR01000007.1 GCA_015064205.1 Oscillospiraceae bacterium | reverse complement strand
CGTTATCACCGAGAGTGAAATTAAGTGTCTGACCAGCGGTGATATCTTCTCCTGTTACAGTGAGAACTACTATCTTTCCTCTGCCCGGATTCGACTGATCGTTTTTAAATGCAGTTACCGTGATTTCGGGAGCTTCACCATAGTAGTAATACTGAAGCTCAGCAGTATCGCCTATATTTATACGGCGGCACTGCTCGTTTGTTGCAGAAAACTCCATCGTATAGCCCTTTTCGCTTATAGCAATAGTAGCAACCGTTGAGCCTGCTTGAAACTCCTCTCCGGCCGTATACGAAAGGCTTGTTATCGTTCCGCTAACGGGTGAGGTAATTTCTTTATTTGTAAGCTTGTTCTTTATTCTTTCTATTTCTTTTTGCTGACGTGAGATCGATTCATTTATATTAGCCAGCTCAAGTCTCTTTATTTCATCTGTGTACGGCTCATTCTTTTCCTGCGCTGCACGTTTACGCTCAAGCTCTTTTATTTCAATTTCTGCAAGCTCTATCGCTTCTTCAAGAGCATCTTTTTCGCCGGGGCCCTTCTTTATAAATTTTTCAAGCTCTTCCTTTTTCTCTTCAAGTGCCTTATTCTGAGCCTTTATACTTGATTTGAGCTCAGTCTCTTCTTTTGAAAGCTTTGCATAATCGGCAGTTGCAACTGCTTCTTCAAGTTCTTCAAGCTCTTTGTTTATTTTTTCAATCTGCTCTTTATTATCCTCTATTTTCTTATTGTTGTCGCTGATTTCACGCTGACGGCGTGCAGTATCACGGTCAAGGCTTTCTATTTTATCCTCATATCCGTCTGTATCCTGTTTCTTATATGCTGCATCGTAATAAGAGTTTTCCGCGTTCTTTACCGCTGTTTTGCACGCGTCAATAAGCGCTTCGTACATACTTTCAGTACGTGTTGTATCACCGGCTATTCCGAGATACTCTGCTTCTGCCTCATCAAAGTCTGCCTGCGCGCTTGCTATCTCATCTGCAGTTCCGCCGTTTTTAATAAGCGATTCAAGAAAGCTTTCAGCATCTTTCATCTTGGTAAAATAGTGATACTCACGCTCTATTGCGCGTAGCTCGGCGTTAGCCTGCGATAACGCATTTTCAAGAGCTGCAATATTTGCATTTGTTGAACCGATACTGCTTATCGCATCCTGATACTGACCTTTTTTATCGTTAGATACGGAGATCGCTTCTTCAAGCTCCTTGTTCTTTTCTTCAAGGGCTTCGATTTCTTCTTCAAGCTTTTTTATTTCAGCCTTTTTAGAGTCATACTCAGCCTGTACTTTTGTGCTCACAGAACCCGACTTCTTTGAGTTTTCTGCAATATCCTCATACTTTGACTCATATCTGCTCATTTTCGAGCTGACGGTGTTCAGAGTTTCATTATCCTCTTCTATCTTCTCTTCCATCCGCTCTATTTCTTCTTCAAAAACAACGACCTTGTTTTCAAATTCGGGAATAGATGCAATATCTGCACGCGCCTTATCTATTTCCTCTTGCTTTTTGCTGATCTCATAATCGTAGTCGACAATATTTGAAGAAGTATCCTCAAGCATCATCTGCTGTTTTTGAATAAGAAGCTGATTAAGTGCTTTTTGTGCATCGGACAGCGCACTGCTCTCATTTTCAACGAGCGTGAAAAGAACCTGACCGCGCTCTACTCTGTCTCCGCGGCGAACGTGTACCTCAGATATCTCACGCGCCTCGTCTGAGACAACATTGTAATCCTGATTAGCCGTTATAGTGGCGCTTGCACGGATCTTATCGTTTATCTGCTTATATCCCGGATACTGAGTTGAAACCTCGGGAAGAGATCTGTTCATTATAGTATTCGAAAAGAAAGTAAGCAAAAGCATAGCTATCAGAAATATAATGATTATATTTTTGATTATTTCACGTTTTTTGTTCCTGTTTTCCATTTTTAACGCCTTTCTGTTTACTTGATACCGCCGGAATATGATATTCCTTCGACAAGATAATCTTCACTGTATAAAAATATGAGCATCGGCAAAACCATATAGACCGTTGCCGCCGCAAACGCTATACCTGTGTCTGCCGTATTCAGATTTGATAAGAATACGGAGAGTGGGTGTGTTTCAGAATCCGAAAGCATGATAAGCGGCTGTTCAACCATGTTCCAATAGTCAATAAATATTAGTATTGCAACAGAATATATTATACTTGACGACATAGGAACGCATATATGCCTGAATATTCTCCATTCGCCTGCTCCGTCAAGCTTAGCCGCTTCTATAACCGAAACGGGTATTCGCTTCATAAAGCGCGTCAGTATGAAAACCGCAAACGGTGAGAATACGCCGGGCAGTATTATCGCCCACCTTGTATTTAAAAGCCCAAGCTTATCCGCCACTATAAAGTTCGGCACAAGCGTTACCTGATACGGCATGAGCATCAGTATGATGTATACAAAGAAAAGTATTGCACGCGCGCCCTTCTGAAATCTTGAAAAGCCGTATGCGGCGCCAAGCGCCACGACAAGCTGAAATACAACTATCGGCACGCAGTATAAAAGCGAGTTCCAGAATTTGAGTATGTATTTGGGACTCTTTATCAGTATCGTTGAAAACTGATCCAAAACCACGTTATCGGGAATAAGCTTTAAATTTACGCTTTCCGATATAAACGTACTTCCCTCTTTGGACGTTAATGAGGAAAACACCTTTCCGTAATTTGACGATATCTCTGATGAGGACATAAACGAGTTTGTTATCGTCAGAAGTATCGGGGTTATTATAACTACCGCAAGAGCAGAAAGCATGATGAGCGCGGCGGTTATGTATGCCATGCGCCTGATTTTAGCTAACTGTTTAGTGCGTTTGGCTTTTTGAATTACGGGATCGGATATAATTTCTTTTTTCATCTTATACCCTCCCTTAATCTGCCTCAAGGTCTTTACCGAATCTGGCATCTATCCACATCAGAAGGCCGATTATTATTATCATTACAATACACATTATAATTGCCGCAGACGACATTTTCTGATAATCAAGACGTTGAAACGTATTATTCATAAAATGCTGCAGCATATAGAGGTTTTCATTCGGATAATTACCCGTTAAAAGGTAAACCTCTCTGAACACCTTAAAGGAATTTATAAGAGAAAGCAGACCGACAAAAAGTATTGTTGACGAAAGATACGGAAGCTTTATCTTAAAAAACGTTTTCATACCCGTTGCACCGTCTATACTTGCCGCATCAAGCATATCCTTGGGTATTGCAGCTATTGCCGCCATAAAAAGGATCATATTATATCCTATATTCTTCCATAAATACAACAGTATTACTATGTAACGCGAAAACTCGCCGCGCATCCAGTCTATCGCTTCAATGCCAAACGGAGCAAGCATGGCGTTAAGTGCACCGTTATAGTTGAATATTACTTCAAATATAAGTATTATTGATGCCGTAGGAACCATGAGAGGGCTTATAAGCACCGTTCTGAAAAAACTTTTGGCGGGAATCTTATTCATAAGAATACTTGCAAGCAAAAGCGGTATTATTATCGCAAGAGGCAGGGCCAGGGCTGTGAAAAGCACCGTGTTTTTTGCCGCAAGCTTAAACGATCCGTTATTTAAAAGAGCTATAAAGTTATCAAACCATACAAACTCTGCGCTTATCGGGTTATCTATCATCGAGTAATATATAACTATGAAAAACGGCAGCAGAAAAAAAACCGCCACACCAATAAATCCCGGCAGTATAAACAGAGAGGTCTTAAGCCTCTCGCTTCTCTCTCTTTTGTTTACTTGCTTTTTTTCTTTTTGCATAGCTTTTCTCTCTTTGTTTTGTCGGGGGATCTATTATCCCCCGACGCTTCTAATACTTACCGTGCGAAATATGCTTCAACGAATGCAGGAACTTTACCTGATATAAATTCACAGCATGCAGTACCTGTATTTATACTGCTTTCGGTTGCATACTGAACCTCAGGATGTGCTTCCGCGATCGTTACTTCAAAGTCGTACGACTCTGATTTGTTATAGTAATGTTCTTCTATTACTTCTACGGGATAGAATACTCTGTATCTGTGATCAACGGTATTGAAATACGATGAATACTGAGTATACATATCATAGGTATCAACACTCTTGAAAATCTGAAGCTTCTCTGCTTCGTTTTTAACCGTCATTACCTTATCGGTATAATAATCGTAAATATAAACGGTATCGATAGCCTGTGCAACGTCATATGCATAGTCTACACTGTTAATTATACCACACTCTTTAAGATATTCAAGAGTGTTTGTAAAATTAACCGTGATAGGAAGATATACGTATGAAGAATAATTATTGTCCCTGAGTTGCATTTCACCGATAACCGGCGCATTGTAATGCTCAAAGCCTATATTCAAAGCATCTTTTCTGTATGCTTCTAACAGATCCGCGCACTCTTTACTGTATCGGTTATTTGAGTAATTGTTGATAACGCTCGGAGAATCATAGTTTCTCGCAAGCATAAGCTTGCCGTCCTTTATCATATTAGGCTCAAGTGAAACGTAGAAACGGTAGCTTTCATCAACTGCATCGATTTTTGCAAGAAGCTCATTTTTGTATTCTTCGCTGTTTGCAAGTTTTTCAAGCTCTTCAAAATAATTGTATAGCTGACCGTTTGTATTAAGCGATGAGTCCGTTATGCTGAAGTTGCGCGCTATTTCATAGCCGAGATACGTTTTTACAGCGGCACGAATCCAAATTCTGTCTTCGCCCGGCTGTCCGATATAGTATTCCTTGCCGTTGATCGTTACGTTGTATTCTTTATCGTAAATCTTATCGTAAATTTCGGCATCAGCGTATCCGGAGCCAAAAAGTCCGTCTGACTTGCTGTCATTGATAATTTCAAGTAAAGCATCAATATTTTCATCGTCTTTGAAAGTGTAGCGTGCCATTTTTCCGTACCCGTCAATTTCAACGGATACCGAAGAAACGAGCGCTTTATGCTCAAGTATAAAATTATCAACAGGCCCTGTTGCGAGCGTTAGACAGGAATTGAACAACGTTACGATCACAGTAAATATAATCATGCCTTTTACTGCGGTAAACATCGATCTTGCACTTTTGGCAATTATTGAGTTCATTACCATCCAGGCAAGAACTGAACCGCTTACAGAACCAAACAGTACCCAAAAGAAATTGCTGTCTCCCATATACCCAAATATAATGGCAAATCCCATTGATACCGGAAACATAATGGCATACTTTACAAACGAAGCAAAGCGTGTGAAAACAAACGGGTTACCCGATTTTTCGCTGAGTCTGTAATGATAAAGCACAAGCGCGCCCACTGTAAAGGCTGCTGTGAGGATAAGTATAACGAATAAGGACTTAAAGCTGAAAGCCTTGTTGTCAAAAAGTATAACAACCGGAGAGGTTGGCAAAAACTTTTCGTATTCAAGGAAATAATCGATCCAGAAATTTGACGAATAAAAGCCTTTAAGCGCGTTTAAACAAAGCTTTATTGCGGGAAGTATTGCAACCGCCGCAATAGTCATCAGCCAGCCAACTGCCGCAAGGCCTGTGGTCATGCCTATAAGTACGGTTAATGAATAAATGAAAACAAAATATAATAGCGAGTTTAAGAACACAGATGTGATTACAGGAAAGCATTCGCTAAATCCCATATCACATGCCGCCGGAATAATAATGCAAATGAGATAGTTTAATCCAAAGCCCACAACAAACGAGAATATGCCTGATATATAATTTGTCAAAAACATTCTCGTACGTTTGAACGGAAGGCTGTGGTAAAAATTAACGCTTACGCGTGAGTTTAAATAATTAAACGCTACAATAGCGCTTATAACAGCGAGGATCGCCGCAATAACGCAGTAAAACGAATATGTTGCGCCAATAGTATTAACGAGGCCCGGTATATTTTTATTACGGTATATCGTTTCAGTATAAGAGTTTGTAACAAGCAATAAAAGTACCGGCCCTAAAAAGAAGGTTACAACAAAGTTTATTACACACTGAGTCCAGCTTCTTTTCAAAGTACCAAGCAAATACTTCAGATTATTGTTCTTATCTGCCGATGTCGAGCTTTGTAAAGTCATAACCCTTGCCCTCCATTTCACTTATAAATATTTCATCAAGGCTGAGCGGCAAAAGTTCCGAATAAACAGGAGATTTTTCGCCGATTATACGCATTATCATGTCGTCGCTTCCGCGCACTATAAAGCTCGTAAGTCTGCCGCGGCGCTCGAAGGCTGATATTTCAAGTTCAGGGAAATCTTCGGGTGTTATCTCATCTTCAAACACCGCCTGAAGCCTGTGTATGCCAAGCTTAATATCGTCAAGATCTGCTTCAATTACAAGATCGCTCTTGTGTAAAAGCGCGATGTGGTCGCAGAAATCCTCAAGCTCGGAGAGGTTATGAGACGCGATTATCGGTGTGATATTTCCTGCCGCAACCTCGTCTGCGATTATCGTTTTTACAAGCTTACGCATTACGGGGTCGAGTCCGTCAAAGGTTTCATCGCAAAGTAAATACTTCGGGCAAGCAGAAAGCGATAACAGCACAGCCGCCTGCTTTTGCATACCTTTTGAAAATTTACCTATTTTAGTGTTTATGTCAAGTCCGAATGCGTCGCGCAGTTTATAAAACTTATCGTCGGAAAAAGCAGGCCATATGCTTTTATAAAGTGAACGTATATCGTTTATCGTGGAATGAGGCTTAAAAAAGCTTTCATCTGAAAGATATACTATGCCGCGCTTTACAGACTCGTTTTCATATACGGGCACGCCGTCGTAGAGCACTTCTCCGATATTGGGCGCGAAAACTCCGCACATTATACGAAGAAGCGTTGACTTACCCGAGCCGTTTGAACCGATAAGTCCGAATATTGAGCCATCTTTAACTTTAAAGCTAACGTTATCAAGTGACACAAAGTTATCATACTTCTTTGTCACGCTGTTTACTTCAATCATACCTATTCCTTTCCGAAGCGGGAGTTATTCCCTGTTCTTATTTACTTATCCCAGACTTTATCTGCAAGAGAGTCTATCTCATCTCTTGCAATACCGCTTTTTCGGGCTTCTTCAAGACACCTTTTGAGGTCACTTATAACTTTTGCGTGGTGCGCATCAAAAAGCGCTTCTGTGTCATGCGAAACAAAGCTTCCACGCCCCGGTAGCGAGTAAACTATGTTCTGCGTTTCAAGAATAGTATAAGCCTTTTGAATGGTATTGGGATTTATGGCAAGCTCTACCGCAAGCTTTCGAACAGCAGGCAGTTGCTCATCGGGTTTTAAAATACCCGACAGTATTGCGGATTTTACAGAGTCCACGATCTGCTCATAGATAGGTATGCGTGATTTCAGGTCTACTGTTATCATACTGCATTTTCCCTTTCCGCCATTTGGCATTATGTGTACTATCTGTAATAGTACACTTGTATGATAACATATCTACATATATTTGTCAACAGAATTTTCAAAAACACTTCAAAAATTTTGAAAAATATAGTAAAAAAGTGCGTAGCCTGAGCCACGCACCGAAAAACGCAGTGACTCTGTTTCCAATGTTGCTACACACTTTGCATCATAACTCACAAAATAAGGGTATGACGAAACAAGAGTATACGCTTTTACCTATATAGCGTATCCCCTATTTATGCAAGTTATTAAATTAAAGTATGTAGCGAGCATATTTTATCATATTTGATGATGTTTTGCAAGGGGTGAAGTAAAATTTGTGGAAAAATGTTGGCGTTGGACATGATATATAGACTGATTTTGTTTTATAAAACCGTTCATCTTGCCTTGCGGCGCAGTCGCTTTCTGCACGCGCAGAAAGTGACCAAAGACGCGCAAAAGGGGAACCAAACGCGGTTCCCCCTTTTGTATCCCCTCCCACACTTCTTTCTCTGTAAGAATTTCTCGTTACATATACTACTTTTATCTTTTCGCGCTTCTTAATAATCGCGCTTTTAGCCTGCTTACCTACTTTCGCCTTATACAATCGTATTGTCAGTTCTTCCCCAGATTTCAGACAAACGATTCCGATTTCCCATCCCTAAAAGTTTTTGTGAGGGGAGCACGAGGGGAACACTTTTTATAAAAAGTGTTCCCCTCGTAAAAAATAAGCATTACCTCTGAACTCTACCGGAGCCGTCGCCGCCGGCTAAAGCTTCAACCTCTTTACGTGTTACGAGGTTGAAGTCGCCGGGTATAGTATGCTTGAGTGCTGATGCGGCAACGCCGAATTCAAGAGCGTCCTTGAAATTTTTACCGTCAACAAATCCGCATATTGTGCCGCCTGCAAAGCTGTCTCCGCCGCCGACCCTGTCGACGATCGGATGTGCTCTGTACTCTTTCGAGTGATAGAATTCTTTTGTATCTCTTGAATAGATACACGCTGACCAGCCGTTGTCGGATGCCGAGCGTGAAACTCTGAGTGATGAGATAACGTATTCAAAGTTAAACTTGTCTACCATCTGCTTGAATATGTTTTCGTATCCCTTGAGGTTAAGTTCACCGATTGTTACGTCGGTTTCACCCGGCTTGAATCCGAGTACCTTTTCGGCATCTTCTTCGTTGCCGATGCATACGTCAACGTATTTCATAAGGTTAGTCATAACCTTTTGCGCCTTTTCGCTCGTCCAGAGCTTCTTACGGAAGTTGAGGTCAACTGAAACCTTAACGCCGTGCTTCTTTGCAGCTATAAGGGCAGCTTCTGTAAGTTCTGCCGCCTTATCGGATATTGCGGGAGTAATCCCTGTAAAGTGGAACCAGTCTGCATCCTTGAATATCTTATCAAAATCAAAGTCGCTGATATCTGCCGCAGCAATAGAAGAATGTGCTCTGTCGTATACCACGTTTGAGGCACGCATTGATGCGCCTGTTTCAAGGAAGTATATGCCAAGGCGCTCACCGCCGTGAGCCACGTTATCAACCTTTACGTTATGCTTTCTGAGTGCGGCAAGTGCACATTCGCCGATAGGATTCTCGGGCACCTTTGTTACAAATTCAGCATCGTGTCCGAAATTAGCGAGTGAGACCGCAACGTTTGCTTCACCGCCGCCGTAGCAGACGTCAAACTCGTCTGCCTGAATAAATCTTTCGTTTCCGGGAGTGGATAATCTGAGCATTATCTCGCCAAGTGTTACTATTTTAGCCATTGTTATTCTCCATTCTTTCAAGTGATTCTTTTACAAAAAAGCTACCGCCGATAGCCGCTATTTTATCAAAAGCAAGGAATTCATCAATATTACTTCTGTCAACGCCGCCGGTCGGGATAAATCTTACCTGCGGGAAAGGTGCCGAGAGAGCTTTGAGGGCGGAAAGTCCGCCGTACACATTTGCCGGGAAGAACTTTAAAATTGTGATACCAAGCTCAAGCGCCTGCATTATTTCTGTCGGTGTTACGCAGCCCGGATAATACGGTATATTCTTTTCCTTGCACAGCTTGGCAACGTCAACAGAAAGACCGGGGGAGACAATAAATTCTGCTCCTGCTTCAAGCGCATCTTCACACTGTGCTTTGTTGATAACAGTACCTGCACCGATGCTCATATCTGAATACTTTTCGCACGCGAGCTTTATAGCATCCTTTGCACAAGCCGTGCGGAAGGTTATTTCTGCACAGTTAATGCCGTTTGCCTTGAGTGCCGGAAGTATCTTATCAACCTCTGCAAGCTCTTTGATTACAACAACGGGTATAAATTTTTCCATATATTTTCTCCTTTAAAAATATTATCAATTTTAATTTATCCTAATATCCTACATTTGATGATTTTTAATTAAACGCCACCGTAAGCGGCGTTTAATTCTAATTATTCAATCACTTTGATCTTGCGGCAGTATTCCATAACGTTTTTGAAATGAGCTCTCATGACTTCTCTTGTATTTTGTGCGTTCCCACTGCTTATAGCATTAAAGACATTTGAGTGAACAGCCACTTCCCTGTCTGAGTTTTCATAATCTATTGTAATTATCTTCTTCGATTTCTGAATGTCGCTCACTATCGACTGGTGCATTTTATATAGAAAGTAGTTTCCCGAGAGCTTCATAAGACAAACGTGAAATTCAAAATCTCTTAAAGATGCATCGGGAAGTTTGTTTTTAAGCGAATTTACTAAAAGCTCGTGAGAATGAACGAAATTCTTCCATTCTTTAGAGTCCTTAACAGCTCTCTCTGTAGCCAGCACTGCCGCTTCAGTTTCAATTATTTGCCTTGCTTCAAGCAATTCAGTCAACGAAAACTTTGAAACACAGTTGAGCATTCCAGAAGCATCCCGGTTGATATTATCGGGGTTAACGAGCAAAAATGTTCCCTTGCCGGCAGTTGACTCTGTTATCCCTGCCATACTCAAAGTTTTCATTGCCTCTCGCACGCTGTTGCGTCCCACACCGAGCCTCTCCGCAATTTCCTTTTCGGTAAAAAGCTTGTCACCTATAGCGTAACCGTCGTTTTTTATCATATCAAGAACAGAATCGAGTATTTGTTCACTTAAAGTGCTTCTTTTGATCTCTCCCGTTCTCCCTTGTATCATTGTTTTTCCCTTTCCACATTATTCTAAGTTAAATTATATAACAGTAAAATATAAATGTCAACCACTTGAAGAAAAAACTCTCCGTAAAAACGGAGAGCCTTTTGCCTTCATTATTTTGCGCTTACAACATCAAAATCTTCTTGAATTTCAATTGTTGGCTTAGGAGTAATAAGCGAAACAATAACTATAAATACAGAAGAAATGATGAACGCAGGAAGAAGTTCGTATATCGCGAATGCTCCGCCAAGCTTGCTTATACCAAGCTTCCAGATAAATACCATAGCAGCACCGCTTACCATACCTGCAACAGCACCTGCTCTTGTTGTTCTCTTCCAGAAGAGTGAGAAAAGCATAAGCGGTCCAAAGGTTGCACCAAAGCCTGCCCACGCGAACGATACTACCTTGAAAATTATACTGTTTTCATCAAGAGCGATTACAGCAGCGATAATTGCAATAACAAGAAGTGTGATTCTGGATATTGTCATAACGGTCTTATCGCTTGCTTTCTTATTGAGCACACCCTGATAAATGTTTTTTGCAAATGCTGATGCCGCTATAAGCAGATAGGAGTCTGATGAACTTATAGTAGCCGCAAGTATGCCGGCCATAACAAAGCCTGCAAGAATAGCCGGAAGCGAGCTTGTTGCAAGTGTGATAAAGATGTTTTCAGCAGAAGTTGCCGTAAGGTGTTCTGTTCCTGCGATCTGTCTTCCGACAATACCGATAAACACAGCAACGCCAAGAGATATAACTACCCATACCATTGCTATTCTTCTTGACATCTTGAGTTCCTTTTCTTCACGGATAGCCATAAAACGCAAGAGTACCTGAGGCATACCAAAGTAACCAAGACCCCACGCAAGCATTGAGCATATTGTGAGAAGTCCGTAATTTGAAGCTTCGCCGAACACAGGCTTTCCTGCTTCTACAAGCTGAACACCGTCTTCACCAAGGACAGGTGTTGCAAGGCCGAAGAAATCAAGGAAGCCGGGTATAGATTTGGCATTTTCTATAACTGCGCCGATACCGCCTGCGTTTATCGTGCTGATTATAACAATAGTCGCAAGCGCAATTATCATAACTATGCTCTGCATAAAATCAGAAGCGCTTTCTGCAAGGAAACCTCCGAGAAGCGTATACAGAAGCACAAATACTGCTCCTAATAGCATCATTGATGTATATGATGTTCCAAACAAGGTTGAGAAAAGTTTGCCGCAGGTTACAAAACAGCTTGCCGCATATACCGTAAAGAATATGAGTATAAAGAGTGCCGCAAGTGTGAGTATTACCTTTTTCTTTTCACGGAATCTGTTTGAGAAAAATTCGGGAAGTGTTATTGAGTTATTGGCTCTAATACTGTAGCGGCGAAGTCTTTTGGAAACGAGCAGCCAGTTAAGGTATGTACCCAGTGCAAGACCGATAGCAGTCCATGCCGCATCGGCAAGACCGCACCAGTATGCAACGCCGGGAAGTCCCATAAGAAGCCATCCGCTCATATCAGACGCTTCGGCGCTCATCGCCGTTACCCACGGCCCGAGAGAACGTCCGCCGAGATAATAGTTTTCAGAATTTTTGTTTGCTCTTTTGGCAAAAACAATACCTATAAAAATGACTGCCACCATATATATAGCCATTGCCAAAAGAATCTGCAGGGTTTTTGAGTCCATAATTACCTCCTGTTTGTTTAGGTTTAACTCTTTGCCGCAAACGGCAAATGCAAGCGTTTGACACAAACTTTCAGTTTATATCAAACAATATTTCAATAATTATATCACAAACTGTTAAGTTTTGCAAGAAAAATTTATAATTATGCAAAAAATATTATAAAAAGGAGATCTTACAATCTCCTTTCAGTTATATTATGACTTTTCCGCTGTCAATATCATCTATCAATGCAGCAATCGCATCTTCCTCATTACTTACCGTAATATAATCCGCAACAGCTTTTACCTCATCTTTCGCATTTGCAACAGCAACACCGAGACCTGCCGCACGAACGAGCTCAATATCGTTATCGTAATCGCCGATACCTATCGTTCTCTTTTGGTCAATACCGAGAAGATCTGCAAGCTTTATAATGAGACTACCCTTGTTTATTCCTTTAGGAAGTATCTCAAAAAGCATTCGCTCGGAACGGATATAATCAAACTCTGATGCCAGCGGGTGCGCTAAAAGAAGCTCTCTTACATGGTCAAGTTTTTCTTCGCTTTCATCACCAAATAACACCTTACCTACAGGCTCTGAAATATCATTATAATGTTTTTCAAGATTTGGCAAACTTGTGAGGACCCGGAATATTTCCATAGCTCTATTGTTTTTATAGAAATACGTGTGATCAAATGTGCATATCTGGATACCAATATCATCAACTGCCTGGTCTGCGCATTTTACAAGCTCATATGCTCTCTTATCAAGCTCTTTTATCCATAAATACCTGCCGCTTACATAATCGTATATTCCGCCGCCGTTTACACAGCCAATAGGAGCGTTAGGCTTTACAATATCATATATATTCTTTACGTAATAGGGCATTCTGCCTGTAACAAATGTAAACAGACCGCCTTCGCTTTTGAAATATTCTATCGCATCAAGGTTTCTTTGCGATATTGTCTTGTCGTTTCTAAGTAGTGTGCCGTCAAGGTCGGAACAAATTAGTATATTATCAAATTTCATTACTGCATTTTTATCCTGTCGTGAGTAACTCTTGCGTTTTCTGCCTCAAAGGCTATTCTGTGCGCCTCGAACATCCATTTATCGACTCTGTTTTCTTCTTTTTCATAATTGTCAAGAAGCTTTGCAAAATGTTCAATAAGCCCTTCGTCACCACCGCCGTGCTTACTTCCGCCGGTTTCAACGACAAATCTTTCCTCTGACATATCTCCGAATTTTTTAAGCGACATTTCTCCCGTCTCGATACATCCTCCGACTTCGCCTTTTGTTCCCATGAGCTTTATTGTTCGGTTGTTATCCATTGAGAATGCACTTATTGTAAACATCGCCGTAACACCGTTTTCAAACTCCATACAAACCACCTGATGGTCACAGACATCATTATCGCATCTGTAAACACATCTTCCGTATGGGTTTGTCTTTAATAACTCGGTTATATCTTCTTTGTCGTTAGAGCACTCAAACTTGTGTACAAAATACTGTCCTCTTCCCTGTGTATAGAGCTCTACAGCGTTATATATACACTTATCTGCATAAGGGCATCCGTCCGTGCATCTTTCAGGTACGTCCCTGCCGGGCGCATTTTTATATTTAAAATATGCGTTTGAGCCGTATGATGATATGTACTTGCATGACGAGCCTACAAGATAAATCATAAGGTCCATATCGTGACACGCCTTTGCCACAATAAGAGGCGCTGACGTTTCACTGCGGTTCCACGGACCGCGCACAAAGCTGTGAGCATGATGCCAGAAGCCCTCGTTACCGTTAAGCTGCATTGTTACAAGGTCGCCTATCGCGCCGCTCTCAAGTATTTCTTTAAGCTTTTCAACAAAAGGTGTGTATCTTAAAACAAAACCCGTTATAAATATTTTATCGTAGCCTTGAAACTCTTTTTCAAGCAATTTTATTTCATCAAGGGTTGTAGCGATAGGCTTTTCAAGCATAATATGATATCCGCACTCTTTTGCCATAAGTGTGGGTTCAAGGTGCATTTTATCCTGCGTGCATATAAGCACTGCATCGGCAAGTCTTCCCTTAGCAAAAAACTCGTGATAATCTTCAAAGCACATATCGTCTGATATGTTATATTTCTCTTTGAACTGTTCTCTTTTATATTTATCAGGCTCTACTACACCTGTGATGGTAAGAAGCTCATTTTTTTCAATATACGGAGCATAAGAGTCTTTCCCTCTGCCGCCTGCTCCGATTATTACACAAGTTTTCATAAAGTCCTCCATTTTACTTATGCTGTACTTATACTAACACATAATTACAAAAATGGCAACCCTCTTTTGAAAGAAAATTGCCATTTTTGTTTTAAACTGTTTTATTTATAATCACGGATCAATAACACGGCTTTAAGTCTTTGGAAATACCGCAAACGTAACCTTCTCCAATTTTTGCTTTGTGTTCTTCCCTTGCCTTTTTTACAAGCTCGGGGTTTTCGATAAGTCTGAGTGCCGTACCTGCTACGGCTTTTCCTGCATACAGCATAGATCTCTTTGCGTACGTGCCTCTGCTCTGGCTTGCAGACTGCCAGCTGTGACCGGGTGTTCCTGTAACCCAGTTGCCTATATGCATCTGTACGGTCGGACAATTCCAGCTTACGTCTGCAGTATCCGTTGATCCGCCGTGAGCAACAGGGGGCGCCGGATCGCGAACTTCTGTTGCAAAGAGCGGCATTGTCTTTTCTTCATCAGTGAGAGTCATCGTTGCCTGAAGCGCTTTTCCGTATTCAAGCTCCTCTTCTGTCGGTACGGGCAGGTCTATATCGTGCATCGCCTCGTTTGCCGTTGCCTGTAGTGTTGGGATCGTTATCAGATTTGCGTATGCCGAAACAACTGTTGAAGATACCTTTGTATCCGTCATAAGAGTTGCACCTTCGGCAATGCGGTCAATTCTTTCTTTAAGGTCACGTACAGATTTTGCATCCACACATCGAATCATATAGCGCACGACTGCATGGGACTGCACCATATTAGGAGCTCTTCCGCCTGCATCCAATATCGCATAGTGGATTCTGCTTGTAAGCTCCATGTGTTCACGTAAAAAGTTAGCACCAATATTCATGAGCTCCACAGCATCAAGCGCACTTCTTCCCTTGTGAGGCGCAGCACCTGCATGTGCGGCTATTCCTTCAAATTCATAGTCTATCATCACGTTTGCAAGTGCCGGACGGGTTCTTACCATATACATCCTTTCAGGATGCCAGCTTACAATTGCATCTGCGCAGTTGAAAACGCCGTCTCTTGCTAAGAATACCTTTCCTCCGCCGCCTTCTTCCGCAGGGCATCCGAAGAGAACGACCGAGCCTTTGCCGGTTTCTTCTATGTAAGATTTAATTGCCAAAACCGCAGCAAGAGAACCGCCTGCAAAAAGATTATGTCCACATCCGTGGTGGGTATCCTTACCCTCAATAGTCTTCTTTTCTGCAATACCGCCGACCTGGCTCATACTTTCAAGTCCGTCATATTCAGCCAAAACGCCGATCTTGGGCGAGCCTGTACCGTAGGTTGCTGTAAAAGCAGTTTCAATGCCGGCAACGTTTCTTTCAACCGTAAAGCCGTTTCCCTCAAGCTTATGAGTAAGCAAACGGACCGCCTCAAATTCCCGAAAACAGATTTCAGGATTATCATACAGTGCATCCGACACCTCATAAAACTCATCTTTTCTCTCTTCAATTACATTAAGATATTTTTCAAATAACATTTTTATCTCTCCAAAGCTTATAGCTATACATTTTAATTATTTTTTACGAAACCACCTTGCCGTCAATCAGAACCTTTTCTACAATGGTGGAAATTTCAAAAGGACTTCCGTCGGTAATGATGATATCAGCATCCTTGCCTACCTCTATAGAACCTACCCTGTCTTCGACTCCGATATGCTCTGCCGCATATATCGTGATAGCCTTAAGTGCTTCAAACGGATCCATACCCGCCTTAATTGCATAGGCGGCACAAATGGGGAGATTGTCCTGACTGATTACAGGGCTGTCTGTAACAATACAAACATGGCAACCCGCCTTCGAAAGTGCCACAGGAGTTTCCCAAGTCTTGTTTTTAAGCTCATATTTAGCTCCATTACAAAGTGTCGGACCAATAGCAAGCGGTAGACCTGCCTCTTTTAATTCATCAGCTATCAAGTGTCCCTCAGTAACGTGTTCGATTGTCATTTTAACGCCAAATTCTTTTGCTATGCGTATAGCTGTAAAAATATCGTTTGCCTGATGCGCATGCGCCTTAAGAGGAATCTCACCGCGCATAACGGGAAGAAGCGCGTGAAGCTTTGCATCAAATGACGGGAATTTAGACTCATCACCGTCAGCCGCATCAATTGCATTTTTATATCTCTTTGCCTTAGTTAAAATGTCACGGATAAGTGCCGCTATCGCCATTCTTGTAGACACATTCTTGGAAGCATATCTGTTTCTGACGTTTTCACCAAAAGCACACTTCATGGCAACGTCTGTTTTTATAGCCATATCGTCAACACATCTTCCAACAGTTTTCATTGCAATAAACGTACCGCCGATTGCATTTGAGCTACCGGGACCTGTGCAAACCGTGGTAACTCCGGCAGCCCTTGCTTTTTCAAGATTCCTGTCATACGGATCAACTGCATCAATTGCTCTCATATGCGGAGTAAGCGGATCAGTGTGCTCATTAACGTCTGATGCGTTTTTGCCCTGTCCTGCACGACCCGAAATAGCGATATGGCAATGTGCCTCTACAAATCCGGGGTATATGTACTTTCCGCTTGCATCAATAACTTCTTCGCCGAGTGCAGCAGAGAGCTCTTTTCCTATTTCTTTGATTTTGCCGTTTTCAATCTTGATATCAGCTACAAAAGCTTCTCTGTCTACGGCATTGTTGATAAGTCCGTTTTTGATAACCATAACAGTCTCCTTTTTAGTAAATATTTTATTTAGTTTAATTTTCATCAAATAATCAATTGCCCATGCCCATCGCACTGTTCCATTTGCTCACGGTTTAATTTCCTATTTGCGTAAATGAAAAGCACAAGATTTGCTATAAGCGCCACCACCCACGAGATAGGGAATGAGATATATAAGGATTCAAGTGTTCCTATCTTTTTGAACACTGTAAGAATCCACAAAATTCTGATACCGCAATTTGTAGCAAGCGATACTACCATTGTATGGAACGAACAGCCCATTCCTCTGAGTGCTCCACTTAGTATTTCGGAAAGTCCAAATATACCATAGGAAACACCTATTATCGCAAGTCTTAATGCTCCCGCCTTAATAGCTTCTATGTCACCGGGAACATAAAGACTTATCAAAAAATCCCCTCCAAACACAGATAAAAGCATTTCAAGCAGCCAGAAGACTGCCATAAACGCAAAGCAACATTTGACTATCTTGTTTATTCTTTCATACTTTTTGGCACCCATATTATGGCTTACAAATGAAACTGTCGCCTGATGAAACGAATTTTTAATAGTGAAGTAGAAGCTTTGTATATTTGATGCAGCAGTATTTCCCGCAATTATAGCCGCAGATTCAAAACTGTTTACCGCCGTCTGCGTTATAACGTTTGACAAAGAACCAACTGTGCTCTGTATACCTGACGGAATACCAACCGTTGCAATATCAATAAACTGCTTTTTATATATTTTAAGCTTTTTAAAATACAATTTACTGCAATCATCTTCAGTAGTCAGGAAGTAAAGCATAACAACTGAATTTATAATTGTTGAAATAAGTGTTGCTATTGCAACTCCGGCTGAATTCATATTGAAGTATGCTACAAATACAAAACTCAAAACGACCTTGATAAGGCCCGTTACCATACCTAAGTATAACGGTCTTTTTGTATCTCCCTTGGCGCGCAGTATTCCTACTCCGAAATTATATACCATCGCGGGGATTTTACCTGCAAAATTTATCTGCAGATATATTTTAGCATATGGCATAACATCAAACGGAACGTCCATCATTATAAGTAGATAATCTGCAAAAAATATACCAATGAATGAAATTATTAAACCGGCGATAATACTTATAAGCATAGCAGTGTGAACCGTTTTATGTACAGCCGCATCATCACCCGCACCGAGCGCTCTGCCAAGGACAACCTGAACACCGACAGACAATCCTAAAAACAGATTGATTATAGTGTTTATAAGCGGACCTGTGGTGCCGACTCCGGCAAGCGCATCACTTCCCGCATACTGTCCTACTATAATTGAGTCAACTGCAGTATACAAGTGTTGAATCAGTCCGATAAGCAAAACAGGCACGACAAACTTGATTATACCAGCAAAAACCGATGAATTTGTCATATCAATATTTCTGTGTTTAGTAGCCATTTTTTCTCACCTCTGTTGTTAATTATATCAGAAACTCAGGCAAAGTAAATAGAGCAAACATAACAATATGGATTTTTTAAAACTTATTTAATGCTGATATATTGCTTTTTTTACCGGAATATGATAAAATAATCAAACAAAATACACAGAGGGTGTTAAATTATGTTTTACAATATGAAAAACCTGAGTGACATTACTGTATATCATACAAATCCAAAGCCACACTCAATAGTCAGATGTCGGACAAACAATGCCTTTTTACTCAGAACAAGCGGAGGCAGGCTTTTTGATTTTGGTGATAAGACTATGATTGCCGCGAAAGGTCAAATGATTTTTTTACCGCGCGGTTCGGCTTATGAGTCTACGAGTTTAAGTGAAGGAGAAAACAGAGGTATCTGTATTTCTTTCAAAGCTGACTTCTCCTATTCAATACCAAGCGTATATTCTTTTGAAGGCTTTCCCGAAGCAACACATATTTTTAAAACTATGGTCGATTTATGGGATAACGGAAATGAAACCGATCATTATAAATGCCTTTCATTGTTCTATACCCTTCTTTCTTATCTTTCGGGCATAGATCACCCCGACTATTCGTTTAAAAGAAAAGGTTCGGTAATAAAACCTGCTCTTGATTACTTAAAATCGCACTTGTATGACCCGTCTCTGAAAATCAATTCACTTCATGCGTTATGCAATATATCCGATACTTATTTCAGGAAAATTTTCATTGCAAATTACGGAGTTACACCTCAAAAATATGTCATGAGTAAAAGGATTTCCAAAGCCACATCTTTGATTGAGAGCGGTGACTATAATACTATAAGTGAGGTAGCTTTAGCTGTTGGGTATAGCGATCCTTTGTATTTCAGCAGAGCTTTCAAAAAGATCAACGGTACTTCACCAAGCGATATTAATAAAAATGCATAAACACAACGGCAATCTTAAACGATTGCCGTTGTGTTATTTTCTGGTTCTTCATTTGCATCAAGCTCATCATATTCAAGCCATTTTCCGCTTGCAACACGTTTGAGAGCAAAGGCGCATTTTATAAAGCGCTTGAACATCATAACCGCCAATACCGTTATGATAGAATATTTAAGCTTTATTCCAAGTATAAAGCCTAAAACAAGCGACCATGCATAAACGGGAACAACATCGTAAAGCATAGCTTTCCTGCTGTCTCCACCTGCTCGCATTACACCCATTATAAGAGTACTTGCCAGACTTCTGAAGGGCATATACAAAGCGTATATCGCTATAAGCCATATTGCAAGCGACTGTGTTTCTGCCTCAAGTGATGAGAAGAAGAATTTGACATAGGGAGCATCAATCGCGAGCATAAGTACCATTATAAAGACACCAACCCAAAATCCTGCAAGAGCATACTTCTTGGCAAACTCTTTTGCTTCCCCGATTTTCTTTTCGCCTATACTGCAGCTTATAGTTACACAAGCGCCTATAGCTATACCGTAAAAGAAAGCATTTCCGAGATTTTCAAGCTGTCGTGCTATACTTACCGCACTAACTGCAACGTTACCCATTCTTCCGAATATTGCATTGAATGCCGATACACCAAAGCCCCAAAGACTTTCGTTAAGTATGACCGCATATGTTTTTTGGATAAAATCAAATACTGCAACGGGCTTGAAATACATGATGTCTGAAAGTTTAAAGACATATTCCCTTTGCTCAAAGCGAGCTATGCTTACAAGATAGATCAGCGCTTCGATTATTTTAGATATAAGCGTAGAAATAGCCGCACCTGCAACGCCGAGTGCCGGAATGAAGCCGAATCCATAAATAAACACGTAATTCAAAAGCACCTTTGCGCCAAGCGATATTATCGTCCCTATCATGGGAATTTTTGTCTGCTTTGCAGAACGGAAAAATGCCACGTAAGAATTCGAGAGGCTATATAACAAAAACGTGGGTGTGATTATGAGAAGATATATAGCGCCGTATTCTATTGTTTGTGCATCATTCGTGAAAAATCCAATAGCAATTTCAGGCAGGAACAAACAAAACAGCATAATAATCAAGTTTATCAGAAGAGAGAAAAAGAGCGTGATACTGAACGTTTCTCTCGTTTTATCGGGATTTTTTTCTCCGAAAAATCTTGATAAATATACAGAAGCTCCGCTTGTAATACCAAAAGTTATTAAGGATACTATGTAAAATAGCTGATTGGCATGTGATACTGCGGCAACTGCCGTTTCACCCATATCGCTGATAACAGATACGTCAATTATGCCAAGTATAGCCGATGACATATTCTGCAAAGCTATAGGTAAAGCAAAAACCAGCACCATCTTCCAGAACTTTATATCCGGGAAAATATTTTTAGGCATTTTAGATTGTAATATACTCATTTCTCACCCTTGATGATTATCTGTTAACTAAAATTACTTTGCCTTGCTTATTTTGGCTATATACTGCATCACGGGCTACTATCTCACCGTTTAAGATAACATAGTTTAGTCCCTCGGCACGTTTGTTACAATCCATAAATTCCGAGCAGTCAATTATTCTTTCGGCATCAAATATACACATGTCCGCATCCATGCCCTCCCATATGAGTCCTTTGGTTTCAAGGCCGTAAACTCGTGCAGGCATTGACGTCATTTTACGTATCATCTCAGGCAAAGAAACTATACCTTTCTCTCTTACATATCTTCCAAGTGCTCTCGGGAATGAAGCTTTGAGTCTGGGATGAAACGAGGTTCTGCTTCCTGCAACACCCGAGTCGGTGCATATCATTGCTCTCGGGTGCGATATAACCCGCTCAACGTCCTCCTCGCACATCGTAAAGTAGCAACAAGTACATCTGCCATTACCTTTATATATTATATCAAGTATGGTGTCGCATTCATCCTTACCATGTATTTTTGCAGCTTCTGTAAGCATCATTCCTTCATATTCGGGATAGCCCTCGGATTTGTTAATCAGAACCCATGACCAGTTGTCTGCCCACCATTTCGTTTTATTCCATTCTCTGATTTTTTCGCGTTCCTGAGGGTTTCCAAGTCTTTCAAGCAGCTCTCTTCCCGAATCGGGCACAAACGTTACTGCCGCCGATGTAGCAGTTGCAACATACGGATATACGTCAAAATATATTTCAGTACCCTCTGCGTTTGCTTTATCAATCAGTTTTAACGTATCGATTACCTTTCCGAAATTTTTAGAACCTCCGCAAGCCTTATGATGCGAAAGGATTCCTCTTACTCCAGATTCTTTTATAATGTATATAAACTCCTCAGTCGCTTCTATAAGCTTATCTCCTTCGCTTCTGATATGTGCAGCAACAATACCTTCATATTCTTTGACTACTTTTGCAATTTCAACCAGTTCATCAGTTTCTGCATATCTGCTAGGCGGATAAATAAGCCCAAATGATATACCAAGCGCACCCCTTTCCATAGCATCACGAAGCAAAGCCTTCATTTTTTCAAGCTCTTCTTCTGAGGGCTTTTCCTGACTCATCCCCATAACGCATTTTCTTATAGAGCCGTGTCCCACAAGGCACACATTATTTGAGCCAAGGGGAAACTTTTTGGTTGCATCAGCAAAGCTCGAAAATGTCTTTAGTACGTCAGACAAGTTGCCAATACCATCTATATATGTATCACTTTCTTCAGAAACATTACATGGTGCAATAGAGCCTCCGCACTGACCTGATATGGACGTAGTTATACCCTGTTCGATTTTTTCTATCATATCTGGACAGTAAAATACAGCTCTGTCGCTATGACTGTGAGAATCAATAAATCCGGGAGTAACGGTAAGTCCACTTGCATCTATTACAGATTTTGCGCCATCTAAATTCTTTCCGATTTTAACAATCTTACCGTTTTTCACAGCTATATTCGCAGTATATGAAGGACTCCCGGTTCCGTCTACAATTATACCGTTTTTTATTATGAGATCGTACATTTTCAACACTCCAACTATAATATTATTAATTCCTAAACAGCTATACAAGGCAATTCTATCATATAAATAAAAAAATAGCAATCACCCTAAAAGATACTTGCTATTTTTTGTTCGTTTTTTTGAATATGTTCTATTTTTTGAATGTTTTTACAAGCTTGAATGCCTGCTCTGCCGTATCACGTAGATTCTTGTGTGCATTTTTTATATCCATAGCTTCTGAAAGCGTGCAAGGCGTTCTGAGTATCGGGAAGAATGCATCAATTCCGTGTTCGTTACAAACAACAGCATCATCGGTAACACATCCCGAGAAAGCTATTACAGGCTTGTTGTACTTTTTCGCAAGTTTCGCTACGCCTATTGGTGCTTTACCCATATATGACTGACCATCAAGTCTTCCTTCACCCGTTACGACAACGTCTGCATCAACTATATATTTTTCAAGTTCTGTTGCCGCCATAACAAGTTCAATTCCCGACTGAAGCTTACCGCCAAGATATGACATAAATGCAAATCCAAGTCCGCCTGCAGCACCGGTTCCGGGTATTGTTGCATCAGAGTCCGGCAGAACCTTTTTTGTAAGATTCGCATAATTTTCAAGCCAGGAGTCCATTTCCTTAACGATTTGGGGTGTAGCACCCTTTTGCGGGCCGAACACTGCGCTGCATCCGATGTCGCCGCAGAGAGGATTTTTAACGTCACACGCTATATTAAAAGTACATTCTTCGATTTCAGCCATTGCCTTATCTGTACGAATTTCAGCTATGTCACGAAGTCCGCATCCGGCAATTGATACATTTTTGCCGGATTTATCAAGAAACTCAAAGCCAAGCGCCTGAAGCATACCTATACCGCCGTCATTAGTTGCGCTGCCGCCGATACCGATTATAAAATTACGGCAACCTCTTTTTACAGCGTCAGCTATCATTTCACCAACGCCGTAAGTTGTTGTATTGAGAGGATTTCTTTCTTTATCAGTTACAAGTGTGATGCCTGCTGCCGCCGACATTTCCATAACTGCAGTTTTGTCGGGTGTTATACCGTAAACTGCTTCAACGTTCTTATCAAGAGGACCGTGTACGGATATTTTGATAAGTTCTCCGCCTGTTGCATACGTAACAGCATCAACGGTTCCCTCTCCGCCGTCAGCAAGAGGACGTATGCATACTTCTGCATCTTTATATGCAAGCATAACTCCCTCTGATATGGCTTTTCCTGCCTCAAAAGTCGAAAGACTTCCCTTAAAAGAGTCTATTGCTACCGTTACCTTCATAATACTTTCTCCTTAAATTTAAAACTCCGGATGATATAAACAAAAGCTTCCTTAGCTTCGCCGCAACACGTGCGGCATTGGTTTCTTTTATTATAACATCCGGAGTAAAATATTTCAAGTATTAAAAATAATTTTATATTCTTGCAACGCCTGTTTCTTTTGCAGTTTTAACAACTGCCTTTGCAACAACCTCTGCAACTCTCTTATCGAGTGCCAAAGCGATAATATTATCCTCGCTTATCTCATCATCAGGAATAAGAGATGCAAGAGCATAAGACGTTGCAACCTTCATTTCTTCATTGATACAAGTCGCCCTGCAATCGAGCGCACCTCGGAAAATTCCGGGGAATGCAAGAACGTTGTTTATCTGATTCGGGAAATCGGATCTTCCCGTACCAACGACTCTTGCTCCTGCCGCTTTTGCAACGTCAGGCATGATTTCGGGTGTAGGATTTGCCATCGGGAACATAATTGCGTCACTTGCCATCGACTTTACCATCTCGGGTGTCACAAGATTCGGTGCAGAAACGCCAACGAATACGTCAGCGCCGCTCAGTGCATCTGCAAGGCTTCCTTTCTTATGTTCAAGATTTGTTATCTTCGCTATTTCCTCTTGCGCAGGGTTATTGTTTTCATCCCCCTCACATATGATACCGAATCTGTCGCAGAAGGTCAGATTCTTCACACCGATATTCATAAGGTGCTTACCGATCGCAATACCTGCCGAGCCTGCACCGTTTATGACAACCTTTACTTTGTGAATATCCTTCTTCACAAGCTTAAGAGCATTTATAAGCGCCGCTGCAACAACTATTGCAGTGCCGTGCTGGTCATCATGAAATACCGGTATATCACAGATCTCCTTAAGTCTTTTTTCGATTTCAAAGCAACGGGGAGCGGAGATGTCCTCAAGATTGATACCGCCGAAGCTTCCCGAAAGGAGATATATAGTGCGGACTATCTCGTCAACGTCCTTAGACTTTATGCAGAGAGGAAACGCATCAACGTCAGCAAAGGTTTTGAAAAGCGCACACTTTCCTTCCATAACGGGCATACCCGCTTCAGGGCCTATGTCACCAAGGCCGAGAACTGCGGTACCGTCTGTTACAACTGCCACGATATTTGAACGGCGTGTAAGCTCATATGACTTGTTTATATCCTTTTGTATTTCAAGGCAAGGCTCTGCCACACCTGGAGTATATGCAAGCGACAAGTCCTCTCTTGTATTTATAGGCGCACGTGCTATTACTTCTATCTTTCCGTTCCATTCATAATGTTTTTTAAGTGATTCTTCTCTTATATTCATAATGGTCTCCTTATAATAGAATCAGGTCTTTTCCTTTTTATCTTTAAGCTGTACAAAGATACCGAGAACAATAAAAGCAAGTCCTATAATATAGGATATTTCAAACTGTTCTTTAAGTATAACAACAGACAGTATAAGAGATAAGAACGGTGTTATATATGCAAGGTTTGATATCTTTGCAGTGTCGCCGAGATTCAGCGCCATAATCCAGAGTGTGCTTGTAACTGCCATAGCGCATATTCCGCTGTATGCAAAGCCAAGTGTCTGAAGCACACTTGGTATAAACAAATCTCCGTTTACAGCATTTATTACGCTTGTAATTATAAATGTAACAAAGAAATTTATCATCATTGATATTCGACTATCATATTGCATTTTCTGATTAAGCGCAGTAAACACCCCGTAGGAAACAGCGCCGAGCGCGCAAAAAGAGGCGCCTATAAGTGTTGTTACATCAAACTCCAAGCCACCCTTGAAGGTAACGATAATAACGCCTATAAATGACATCAGTATTGCTATCATTTTTCGTACTGTCAATTTTTCTTTCAAAATAATACAAGCAAACAGCACGCTCATTATCGGCCACAGATAATTTATAATAAACGCCTGAGACGCCGGCATCATATCTGTTCCGGCATAAAAAAATATGTAATACAGGCATGTACCCGGAAGTCCTATAAGTACAGATATTATGTAGTCTTTGAATTTATATTCTTTAAGTCTTTTTATATTACCTGTTACTATGTTAATAACGATCAAAGAAACAAAAGCAAAAAAGGCATTTGCCCACAAAAGCTGAAAATTGTTAAGCGAGCCGAGGAGTACTTTTGTTGTGACCGAAACGGTTGAACAGAAAAATATAGATATTCCTGCAAACAAATATGCTTTCTTCATAACGGCACCTCATAAATCAAAGATTCTTTTTTATATGCTTGTACAAATTCTCAAAGTAGTTCCCAAATCCATCATCATTCGGATGGAGTCTTGAATCAGCAAAGAAATTTTCATCCTTTGGTACAAAGTCAAATCCGCGCACAAGAGTGATATTATCAATACCGTTTACTATATTTCTGATCTCTTCTTCAACCTGATCAAACTTTCCAAACACTCTGTATTCGCTCATTTCCCTGCGCCATATAGGTGTGATTGCAAATATTTTGGACGTGGGATAATTTTCTGAAAGCTTTGTGTAAAAAGCACGGCAGTGATTACGGAAAGAATCTATATCTGACATCGACCAGTCATTGGTACCGTATGCAACGGTTATGTAATCCGGAATAAAACCGTCTTTAAGCTCTGCAAGCTTGTCAAAAAACATTTCCCCGCCTATCGCCTTGTTTATCTCTTCCGCTCCAAGCTTATCTGCAAGACGCGCAATATAACGATTAGACGGACGGAGCGCATCGTATCCGTGAGTTATGGAGTCACCGTATGCAAGAAGCTTTTTTACAGGCTTTACAGGCAGTACATATGTACCGTCATCAAGCGATATTTCCTCAAGTTTCACAATAACGGACCATGGCAAATGCACACATACCGTCTTTTCGCCTTCGCCGAGTTCAAAAGTCTTTTCAAAGATTTGAGGAAGTTCAAAATACTCGTCAACGTAGAACTTCGGCAGTTCCCTCATTGAAAAATTATCAATGTAACCTATTACTTCACCGTTTACAAACACATCAAACGAGTAATAACGTCTGGAAAGCCCAAGTTCGACTATGCCTTTAAGTGTAAGGCTTGTACTATCGGTTTTAAATGATAATTTAATTCCGGCAGCAGTTAGCGCTTTTGCATAAAAGTCTTTGTTTGTTTCAAAATACAACGCTCTTTGCCCATCGGTAAATCTGTGAAGATATACATATCCGTTTTCTTCTGCGGCACATACTGCACCCGTTGCAATTTCCTTGATTTTATCAAAGCTCAGTTTCATACAATGTCCTCATTTACTTATATAAAAATCATACAAGAACATTGTATCAGCAAAATACAAAAATGGCAACCCTCTTTTTAAATAAAGTTGTCATTTTTGTATTATTTAGATATTTATTGTATATCGCCTTCTCTTTTAAGAAGATAATCTGACCTCCCTGACTCATACAGATTGTTGCCATTGCTGTCAATGAGTACAATAACAGGAAAATTTTCCACCTCAAGCCTGCGTATAGCCTCTGCACCAAGGTCATCATATGCTACAACTTCGGATTTTTTTATACAACTGCTCAAAAGAGCTCCGCAACCGCCGATAGCTCCAAAATACACAGCTGAGTGTTTCTTCATCGCCTCAACAACTGCCGCATCCCTTTTTCCTTTGCCAATCATACCAGTTTGTCCTAATGCGATCAGGTCAGGACTGTATGCATCCATACGGTATGAGGTCGTAGGTCCTGCTGAGCCTATAGTCTGTCCGGGTTTTGCCGGAGCCGGTCCGGTAAAATATATGATAGCATCTTTTATATCAAGCGGCAATTCTTTACCCTGTACAACAAGCTCACACAGACGCTTATGGGCAGCATCTCTGGCAGTATATATCACACCTGATATAAGACAACTGTCCCCTGCCTTCAGTTTCCTTGCATCTTCACGTTTAAACGGTGTAGTAATAGAAACAGCCATTTATATTACCTCCGTTTTGTGCCTTGTAACGTGGCAATTTATATTTACAGCCACAGGCAGTCCTGCAATATGAGTAGGATATTTTTCGATGTTTACAGCAAGAGCCGTAGTCTTACCGCCAAGGCCCTGGGGACCTATTCCAAGCTTGTTTATTTCGTCAAGCAGTTCTTTTTCAAGCTCGGCATAAAAACTGTCACTGTTCGGAACGTCTACCGGACGTATAAGCGCTTTTTTAGCAAGGTAAGCCGCCTTGTCAAACGTACCGCCGATACCTACACCAACGACAACAGGAGGACACGGATTTGGCCCGGCTTCTTCTACAGTTTTTATCACAAAATCCTTTACACCCTGCAGTCCGTCAGAAGGGCGAAGCATTGCGATCTTACTCATATTTTCACTGCCAAAGCCTTTAGGCGCAACGGTAAGTTCTATTTTGTCGCCCGGTACAATTTCAAAATAAATCATAGCCGGAGTATTATCCCCTGTATTTACCCTGTCAATAGGGTCGCGGACAACGCTTTTTCTGAGATAGCCTTCTTCGTAGCCTTGTCTTACGCCCTCGTTTACCGCATCGGTAATATCACCGTTTATATGTACATCCTGCCCGATTTCAAGAAACACACACGCCATACCGGTATCCTGACAAATTGGCATGTTTTCCTTTTCGGCAATCTCATAGTTTTCTACAATGCGCTCAAGTATTTCTTTTGCATGGGGCCACACTTCACCGTCACAAGATTTTTTGATACATTTTTTAACATCATCGCTCAAACGGCAGTTTGCATCAATACATAATTTTTTCACCGTTTGAGTAATTATTACAGCATCAATTTCACGCATAGTACTTTCCTCTTACAACTCTGAACTCATAATATCATAAACGATATATAAATTATATCATTAAATAAATAAAATGACAACTCTCTTTTAGGAGAAAGTTGTCATTTTTTATAGAAATTTTATTAGAAGAACAGTGAGAGTATAAATATCTCTATCATTGTTGCAACACCCATTACGAGCGTAAGGAGCGTTTGAGTCTTATATCCCTGTTCGGGCGTCATCTTACCGAAGTTCGTTACAACCCAGAAATATGAGTCGTTAGCGTGAGATACCGTCATAGCGCCGGCGCCTATTGCCATTACTGTGAGCGTGGTCATTACTGTACCGTCGAGTCCGAGAGGAGTAAGGAGCGATACCATAATACCTGCTGTTGTTGTAATAGCAACTGTGGACGAGCCCTGTGCGGTTTTGAGAAGAGCCGCCAAGAGGAAGGGAAAGAAAATGCCAAGGCTCATGAGGAAGCCTGCATTGTCGATTATGTACTGTACGAGTGTTGTTGATGAAATAACCTTGCCGAGAACACCGCCTGCAGCCGTTACAAAAAGGATAGGGCCGACAGTCTTGAGTGTGCTGTCTGTTATTTCATAGAAAGACTTCATATTCTTTGAAGTTGCAAGCTGGATTATCGCAAATATCGTGCCAACCGTAAGAGCTATTATAGGCTTACCGAGGAACGTGCATATTTCAAGCGCAAAGCCTGTAAATCCTGCAAAGGAAGCTATTGTTCCGAGAGCCATAAGGATTACGGGAACAACAAGCGGAGCAAGTGAGTTTATACCGCTCGGAAGCTTGCCGTGCTCTGCAATAAGTTCTTCGTACGTCTTTACGATCTCATCAGAATCAGCTGTTTCGTCAGCGCTCTTTACTCTCTTGCCGATAAACTTCGCATAAAGAAGTCCTGCGATTATCGGGAAGATTGAGCAAACAACGCCCAATGCCATAACAAGAAGAAGATTATCACCGATACCGAGAGTATTCGCCGCTGCGATAGGACCGGGAGTCGGGGGAATAAGTACATGTGAAATATAAAGGCCTGCTGAAAGCGCAACTGTCATAGCAACGCTTGATGTACCGGTACGGCGTACCATAGCACGGCGGATAGGATCAAGAATAACGAAACCGCTGTCACAGAATACGGGAATTGAAACAACCCAACCCATAAGTCCGATTGCAAGTTCGGGATTCTTTTTGCCGACAATCTTTACAACGAGGTCAGCTAGCTTAAGTGCTGCACCTGTCTGCTCAAGAATTGAGCCTATAAGTGCGCCAAGAATGATTACGATACCAATTGAGCTGAACGTGCCTGAGAATCCGGCTGCGATAACGTCGGGAATCTGTGCAAGCGGGATTCCTGCAACGAGTGCGAGGAGCAATGATACACCCATAATTGATAAAAACGGGTGAACCTTGAATTTTGCTATTGCAACAACCATAAGCACGATTGCGGCAATAAAAGCGATGATAAGTGCGATGCCTGTCATGTTTTTCCTCCTGTGTAATTATATTTAATTTTGCTGTTTATATTTTATCACAAAACAACAAAAATGACAACCCCCAAAACAAGAAAATTGTCATTTTTATAAATATTTTATATTAAACACCAACAAATGCTCTCAGCTTATAGGCATCACCGTCAAACAAATATCCGTGTATGCCGCAAGCCTTTGCACCTTCAATATTTTTTAAGCTGTCGTCAATAAACAGGCACTCATCAGCATTTAAACCGTATTTTTCAAGAAGATGATTAAAGATATCTGCACTCGGCTTCGTTATGCCTATCGGTCCGGATAAAACCAGACCGTCAAAACCCTTTAGAAGCTCTCTTATCCAGTCGACGTTGTTATAAGTATCAGCAAACCCGACACTTATATTTGAGAGCAAAAAGAGCTTGTTATTACCCTTTCGCAAGTCAGAAACAAGTTCAGCCATACCTTTAACGGGAGTCAGAGAATTTACCCAGTTGTCGTACACCTTGCAGGCTGTATCGACAAGCTCTGCAGGCACACGGCTTGATATTCCCGCCTTGATTTCACCGTCAGTAATAGTACCGTCATCAAGCCTGTCCCAGTAAATGCGGTCAAATATTATTTCGCTTAAATACCCTCTCGTCTTTTCGTCAGAAACGAACGGCGCTGTAAGCTTCTCGGGCTCAAACTCGGCAAGTACGTTGCCAAAATCAAATATGTAATTTTTTATCATAATTACTTTCCTAACAGATATCCTATTTTTGCCCACTGAATTGCTTCTTTACCCTGCTCTACCGGGCGGCCGTCCTCGATCCACGCACCGCCGTTTTCGGTCGAGAGCGCCTGCGGGCAGTTTGAGAATACCATATAGAGATCACCGCGAACATTTACAAGCTCATGCTCAACAACACCGTACTTTGTAAACCAGTCGAAAATAACTTTACCGTCATAGATCATTTTAATTGAATTACGGAAGTTATGCATATCGGGGAAATTCTCGATAGACTTATCGCTCTTGTAATTATAAACAATAAGGGGCTTGCCGTAATATTCCATGATGTCAGGTCTGGACTGCACGCCGTCCTCAAAGATGGTAGTATTCCATGTCTTACCGCCGTCCTTGGAAACGGTATATGCCGCGTGTCCTGTCTTGTGATCATCCGGCGGAAAACGGTACATAGCAAATATACCGTCATCATTGATAAAGTATCTGAACTCATACGTCATCGGCTCAGGGCAGATCGCAAATGGTACAAGAACATTATCCTCTATCTTGCAAAGTATCGGATATCCGAGATCATCTTCAGAAATTGCAGTATATAGCTCTCCCTTGTAGGTTGTTACCTTGTTAACTATAGGCTCCATATCACTTTCAACGTGAAGTCCGCGCTTTTCAAGATACTCTCTGTATGAAGTGTTGTTCAGACGAACGTCACCGTCTTCTGTGCGCAAAAATACTTCCGTTCTCTCGGATACGGTATCTGTGAAAAAGTCATAATCACGGTAATATGTGGCAAGCTCACCGCGCGAGGTCGTGAACATTATACGTGTTTTGCCGTCACCAACCTGGTAGTGTGCGTTACAGATAACACCTCTTGACTCGCCAATACCCGTATCGATGATACGGCGGCGCGCATTTTCAGGCTGAGAGGGAGAAAACACCGATAGACATATCTTTCCGGTTGATTCACCGTAACGCTTCATAAGACCTGTCATATATGCAACAAACACAAGGCCGTTCGCCTTATCGTAAACAGCGCAGCTTGAGCAAGCCGCAGTTTCCATAAGACCGTCGCTGATCTGTACCATTTCCATATCGTAATTCATAAGTATTACTCCTTATTTAAAGTTTTAGTCATTCCACATTTTGTTGATTTCGTTGATAGTCCGGCGTGTGAAAAGATCTCCGCCCTCGCTGCCTACCTTACCGCTTGAAATATAGGCACTGTAATGTCCGCCTTCTTCCGCTTTCTTTGTCGGCAGATAATCACTTGCACCGCATGCAAGCTGTACTATAAAGGTCTGCATTGCTTTACTTCTTGCCTTGATTCTGTTGCCGTAATCAAGAAACAGCTCAAACGGGTTAGTTGAGAATGCAACGTCACCAAGACGGATCACGTGAGATTCTATAGTATGTATCTCCTGATTCTGTTGCGCTCTGAATCTTGAAATCGTTCCTGCATGAACGTACAGATAAGCAGTATCTTCAAAATCAAAGCTCTTTTTGTCTTTAAGATTTTCAAAATAATGCTTTATTTCTCTCACCGCCATATTATACTCTTCCATTGTCGCTTTTCTGAGCGGAAGATCCATATTCAAGACCTTATGAGTAAATATCGCCTCATCGTGATAATCTTTTATTTCTTCAAAAACAGATATGATTTCATTTGCAACGCGCTTACCCACGCGATTGCACCCGCTTATATCGTACATTGACGGGTCAGCCTTATGCTCGATTACGTTCGGGCGCTTAACGTTGGGGTCGTCAATAGGTGTTTCAGGCTCCACCCAGCGAACAAGGTCTCTCGGGCACTGGTCACCTGCCGCACCGCATACACCGAGAAGGTAAATTCCCTCTCCGAATTTCTTTCTTAGATTTGCCTTTGTTCTTCCCCAGTAGTCACCGGAAATAAAGCTTCTCTGCTCAAGTATCTGAGCGGGGCAAGCAATATTTGCTATGACGCCCGTCAGATTTTTATTCGTATCAAAGGTATAAATAAGCTCAATACCGGAGTCGTTTCCGCCTTCAAGTGAAACAAAGTTTGCTGTATTTGTGTCACCCCACATCTGAGCAGAGCCATCATCGTAACAAACTCTTCTGCACATGCCAACAGGTGCTCTGCCAAACTCATTTGCATAAAGCGCTTCTTTACGGTTATTCCACGAATCAACAACTGCTTTTGCAATTTTGTCAGTTACAAACACGAGCGCTTCATCGGGTGTTATGATATCATCATCTTCAGAAACGAGCGCATTGTATAACATTTCCGGCGGAACAAACTCGCTTAAAATCTCTATTGTTGATTTGATTGTCGAGCCCTCTTCTGCGCTGTTTGGTCTGGCAACACACATAGACGTGTGAGTATGCGTTGCAGCAACGATGATTTTAGAGGTGTCAATCTCATGGTTTAGCTTTTCGACCTTTTCTCTTACCATTTTAAGCTGTCCCATGGTTATATTTCCAAGGTCAGCAGAAGCAAGAATAGCCTGCTCTCCATCTGATTCAATAGCTATTGCAGTTACAGAAATTTCAGACTCAACATATTCTGAAATTCTCTCAAAAAACTGACCTGCAAGCGAAACTTTCTTGTCGGGCACGATACTTTCTTCTGCCCAACCAATATAAATCTTACCCATAATTATACCTCTGCACAATATAGTATTATTTTTGTGTTTTTTATGCGTGTTTGAGTTGTACGTATTATATCACAATAAAATAAAAATGGCAATCCTTTTTATGAAAAAAGATTACCATTTTAAGAATATTTTTCTGTTAGATAAAATCGCTCTTCAAAGTCAGGTTAACAAAAAAATTCTTTGAGGTTTCGCATATGAATATCATCTGTTTTTATAATAGTTAAATCTCTCTATCAGGTATTTTCCAACCTTGGCCATATACTTTGCGCTCTCAGGTCTTAGATCAAGAGGCACTCTGTTTACAAAAATACCGGCCTCGTAGTTCATATTACCTTCATATCCGCCCTCTGCCAACGCACACATCACACTCTCCCAGTCAATTATGCCCTGATACGGGAGAGTATGATTATCGTGAATACCATCGTTATCATGAACGTGTATGCATCCTATGAGGCTGCCAAGCTTTCTTGCCATTTCTGCAGGGTCCTGCGCGCAGATATTAGCGTGGCCAACATCGTAACACACGGTAAAAGCCTTGTTGTTAAGAGCTTTCATAAGTTCGATCAAGCCCTCGGGGGACTTGGTAACAGACTGCGGGTTATTCTCTATTGCAACTTTCACACCATACTCTTCTGCATACGGAATGAGCTTTTTGTAAAAACTGTAATTATATTCAAACATTAATTCATACTCATGCTTGCCCTTATTACAGTCAAGATGTCTGCACGGATGAACAACAACCATTTTTGCACCAAGCAAAAACGAATGTTTCATACTTTTGACTATCTCTTCAAAACGTCTCTTTGTTTTTTCTTCGTCAAGGAAGGTTGGATCAAACGGAGCATGTGTCTGCTCAAAAGCAACGCCCTTTTCATTTGCATACTGTCTGATGCGTTTATAAAAATTTTCATCATGTGCATCAGTGTGATATTCTTCAAGATCAGCATTGAAATCAATTGCTTCAAAGCCTGCATCAGAGAATAAGTCTATTGTTCTTTCAATTCCGAATTCGTTGTGAAATCCTATAAAATTACTTGATAATTTCATAACATTACCTCAATAATATTCTTGAATGAATACATTCTATCACAACAATATAAAAATTGCAACCTTTTTGAAAAAATTGCAATTCTGAAAATATTTTTCCGGCTAAAAAATAAAATTTATTCTATTAAGTAGATACTTTCCCTCAAACACACAGCCTTCAACGTTTACTACCGTATAATCCGTATCGCTCAGATAGTCAATTATTTTCTTATCGAGCAAACTTTCTTTGTGGCACGTTCCCCTGAAATATTTCGAAGAAAAAACGAGATCTCCTGTAAAAGCTATTTTTTTCATACTCCAATACTTTCTGACGTAAGCTATTCTTGTCTTCAAATATCTGCCCCTTCGTCAAGTGCTTCTATGTAGAAGCTGACCGGTCTGAAACCGTCATTACAAGAAATCATAGCGGACTTTTTGTTTTTCATCCATCCGTCATAGAAATTTTCACCGCCGTGCGACAAAACCATAACAAACGGCGATATACTGTCCCATGCGCTGTTACAAAAGCCGTCAGGTTTTTGCCAACCGTTAGCTATAAACACTTCCCCTATTCTAAATTCGCAGGCATGCTCAATCGGATTTTCATATTTTTCCATCAAGTCCTTATACTCTGTTCTTCTCATCACGGTTATACGGCATTTTTTCATAAATTACCTCTTTGATTTCAAATAAAGCTTTTGCTCTTTTGTTATTCTGAAGCTCTCAACAGCCTTTTGTATCGTTTTGTTATGGGTCCACTCATCAAGAACTTTATTTTCTATATACGGTAAAGCTTCCTCATACCGTTTAGCAAGTGCCGTTGCAAAATACCATGCCCTCATCATATTGACGTAATATTCATGGGACTTAATATTTGCCACGATACTTAGATAATCTTTATCAAAATTATCGTCAAGATAAATGCTCATAAGCAAATTGATACCATATCTTACAGCATAAACGTCTTTTGAACTGATCCATTTTTTAATATGTCTCAAGAGCTTTTCAGGCTCTTTTTTCAAAATGGGCGGCTTCATACTGTCGCAGGTTGACCAGTTGTCTACGTATGGCAGAAATGCATCAAGCTTTTCTATACACTTGTCAAAATCCTTCTCCCGCTCAATTAAAAAGGCGTGCAGATTGTTTTCCTCAAAATATTCGTGCGGAAGCTCAGCTAAAAAATCCTCATAGTTTTCAAGTCTTTTAGCATATTTTCTGAGAACAGGGATACGGATTCCTATTACTTTATTCTTATCAACCGTAGGCATAAGAGAAGCACTGAAATCTTTGTACCCTTCTTCACCCATTGAAAGAAGAGTATTTCTTATCTCTGATTTTATAATAGTCACCTCTTTATGAAGATTATATAATCTATATGCCAATTCTTTTTAGTAATGATTCATATAAAGTTAGGATTAAAAACTAATCGATTTCCTCAAACTGAAATTCTTCATTTATGTATTCCCCAAGATTTCCGTTAATTCGAGTAAATTCGTGTGTTCCTGTTGATAATTTCAAATTATTCGCTTGCATATACAAAGAAATTGTTTTTCTAATAGGTTCTTCAATTTGTTCTAACGCACTATACTTTTCGGGTATATCTATAAATATATTATAATCTGCAATATCATTTTTCTCTACAACTATTTGACTGTAATCTTTGTCAGTCTTGATTTCAGTAGTCGATGCCCACTGAAACAGCATTCCAACAAAAAACGAAATTACCAAAGTCACAATCCATATAGCAATTGTTAGGAAAATACCAAGTTTCTTAAAAAATGAAATCACTTTCATATATTACATCTCCTTTCGACAGAATTCGACAATCTTTATATGATCGTATCAAGTTGGGAACGAAAGTATTCATAATGTTAGATAACTGATTCTGAACGAATTATTTTTCTGTAATAAATAAATTATTCTGATCAAGCAACCAACTTTTATATTCTTGCATCTCTTTATTTGTTTGGCCTACCGATAAAACAAAATTCACCCTGCCGAGCAATTTCAGAATATATTCCCTCTCGCTCATGTCAATGCTTTTTTGCCTCAAATGAGAAGCAATGCCAAACTTCTTGCAGTAATATAATTCTTGTCTGAGCTTCTTTCTGTAAAGCAAAGGGGTATTTAACTTATCATTTACCACAATGCCCGTAACAATCTGTTTTTGTCCGCTGCGAGCTACAACGGTTTTGGCATCATTAAGATAAAAGCCCATTTTCCCAAGTTCTCTTTTAATAAAAGAAATTACTTCACGGATATTAAAATCTCCCGAAAAAGTCATGTCATCACAATATCTGGTATACCTAATTTTCTTACTTTTACACCAAGCACCGACTGTATTATCAAAGTCTTTCATAATAATATTAGAAATAATCGGTGATGTTGGCGCTCCCTGAGGCAAAGCATCGTGATATAAACATAATAACGATAACAAAATACGATTTTCTTCGGAATACTTTTCCTTCGGAAAAGCTTTTTCTTTTACAACAGGATAAATTATATGATCGAAGAAATGCCTGATGTCAAGTTTCAGTATAGTATTATTGTGAAGGTGCACACGTGCATTTTTTATTATCGAGGTTGAGTATCTGTATGCAGTCGCATATGGAGAAACTTCTTCGTATACCAACAGCTTTTCAACAATTCTTTTCTGTATAGATTTTAAGAAATCATCCGGAACGGAAAGCTCCCTGTATTCTCCGGTCTTTTTCAATATCTTCGCTTTATGATAGTGCGATGATATATGATTACTCGCTGAATATAACGCTTTTACCGAAAAGCCAAGATCATTAGTCAAGGAGGAAAGCTCCTTATAAACAATCATTATTAACTTTCCTCCTTTCCTTGTGACGTGGAACAAAACAATGTGAATTACGATGTTGTGTAGCTGTATTATAGCCCACGCAGTGGGCCTTTTAGATACAGCGGAGTCAACTTCGTCTGAACGTAGTGAATACTTGTAAATGCTGCTTCCCGAAAGCGACTCGCTGTCGGTGCCAATGTTTATTGACTTGCTCTTATGTTCCACTTGTTTATATTATAATGCCAACGTTGTCCTATAAAAAGGACATCGAAGCAATATATTATCTATAAAATGTATTATCCATTAATAGATGAACTGATTCTATATACCGGTATGCGACCAAAGTCGCCCTCATATACTTTGTTTTTCTCTATTCTATACGCAGCCTTTTTATCCAAGCCTTTATAAATACGATTCCCTTCTATTCGGAAAATCCACTGCGGACTTAAAGCCTTATATATCTTATCTTCTATTATTTCATAGTTGTATTTATTACTCAATCCTTCATATATTTTATTGTTCTGGATACGATATATCAGTTTTCTTCCAAATTCACCCTCGAATATGTACATTTCGTCACTCCGTACATTGGTTGCTATTTCATAACTTTTCTTTTTAAATGTTTTGCCGTTAGTTTTTGTTTCTCCGAGTTTAAAATAAACACCTATAATGATAATTACAGCGCATATTCCTGAATATATAATTCTTTCTTTAACTTCCATATCCTTTGATGCTGTATAACCGAGAAGAAAGAAAACAGCTATCCAAGAAATAAGGAAAACTAATAATGCCTTAAAAAGTTTTTGTGTCATTTGCATTCCATCCTACCATTTTCAGATTTCTTTTGAGCTGCGCAAGCATATCCAATTTACTTATGGTTCTTGCCGATGGATGCGGCATTTCTATAATTTTAATCTCACCATCCAAGTTCAGTATAGCCTGTTGAATATACATAGAGGGGATTCCGCACAGTACAATTAATTTGGGGTTAATTTCTTTTATTTCTTCTCTTAATAAATTTATAACAACATCTTCTTTTATTAGTTTCCAAAATGCTTTTCCGCTTGTACTCTCCCCCTCAGCTTTATTCAAATTTGTAATTGCAATATTTTTTAATCCTGATACATTCTTTTCTTGCGCAAGTTTTGCCTTATCAAGTTTTGGATCAAAAATAAATTTCGCCCATCTTCCAAGATTATACCAAATTTGAGGATGTCTCGATGCAATTTCTCCGGTAACTTTATTGTCTTTTGCCATTTCCTCTACCCAAGAACGAAAAGTTTTTCCGTCTGAATAATCCCAGCCATTTGTTTCCTTTGCTATGAATAAAACGCCTTTTTCATCATCATAACTATAAACATCAATTATTCCGAATTCGTTAATTCGTTCCGGAGATTTAAAGCTGTAATACTCTCTCCATACCTTCAAATACTTATCTGTGTTTTCACGATATATCTTTTTCAAATTTGAATTTTTTAGTTTGTTTTCACAATAGTTATTCATTTCACTTTTCCTTTCGAAGTTGTTTTCTCTTCAACTAATTCGTCACGGAAGCTTTGATTACCTTCAAAATATTGTATTTTTTATCATACGTGACAATTTGCACCGTAAAATAAATAATTTATCCATATTCTAATAGCAATTCTATCATAAAACAAGAAAAATGGCAACCCTCTTTTATAAGAAGGCTGCCATTTATTAATTTACTAAGATACTACAAACTAATGATATAACTTTACAAACACTATGATTTATACTTATTCTTCCGGCATCTTACAGGGTTTACCCATTTTGCTTCGCCCTTTAAGTAAATAAGCAGAAAAGTGAATAGTGTAGTTATCGTTGAAAGCTTTATCAGATATCCGTAAAATACGGTGTATAACCACGTGCATATAGTCGTTGCAAGCTCTCCTCCTATACAGAAAGCAATAACATATCCAACAAAACCAAGACCGCCTATAAACAAGCATACCATAATAGCAACGCCTATAACAAATTCTAATACTTCTGCTGTTTTTTTACATAACTTTATAACATTTAACATCTCTCACAACCTCCTATAAACCTAAAATCGGAAGCCAACCAAGTAAAACTATAACTTCAAGTATGTATTGTACTGCAACCCACCACAAACCGTTCTTAATGGTCTTTCCCGGATCTGATTCTGCTATAGACATACCTGCATACATACCAAGAGCAAGCGGAGGTGTTATTCCGCACATTACTCCGCAGATACACGGCAGCATTGCCGCTACCAGAACAGGATCAACGCCCTCTGCATAAAAAAGACCGATAAATAATGTTCCGAATATAGACACCAATGATGAACCGGGGATAACCATTCCCATAAAGCAGGTTATAATCGGAATAACAACTGCAAGTCCATACTTACCCATATTCAATCCGTCAAGAATAACTGTAAGTTCTTCAGCGGCATTAATATCGTTAAACAGAGCTCCTATCATATAACCAAACAAGCATGTGCCAACGGTGCCGGCAATACCTTTGTAAGTTTTGCTTAGCATTTTTGTTATATTTTTAAATGAAACGCTCTCTTTGTTCTTAAAGTACATAACAATAACAGCATATATCGCCGCAATTCCTGCAACAAAGAATAAGAGAGAATTCGAATAAAACTTTGCTCCGTCTTTACCGAGCCTTTCAACGAAATATGCAGTTTCGGGCAGGGCTGTTGCATTGTTGAACAAGAAGTCTACAATAAAAGGCACTAATATGATAACCGGGAGCAAAAGCCCCTGCCAATTTGACTTGAAAGTTTCACTTATGCTTGGAATTTTTTCAGGCTCCATAGCTTTGATTTTATAAACCTTACAGAAAACAAAGACCGTAAGTATTCGGGAAATTATAAACCATACAGAGCATCCCCAGCATACGATCCAGAAAGAGCCGATCGACATAGTGTTATCAACACCGCTTGCCGCCCAGAATGCAGCAAGGGCACCAAATGCAGCAACAATATTTGCAGACGGCGGAATCATATTTCCTAAGTAGCTGGCGTTACTTTCAACGTTTGCAGCGAGCTCCGCAGGAAAGCCTGAATCCTTCATACACTTAATGGTGACTACACCTGTTGACATAACGTTCGCAGGTCCCGAACCTGACAAAGCACCCATAAAAGCGGATGCAATTACCGCTGCATATCCTGCTCCGCCCGGAATTCTGCCAAGCATACCAAGAATAAGATTAACTGCACCGTCTATTATTTTAGTCTTCGACAATATGGCCGACATCGCGGTAAATACTACCATTGAATACAACAGCGACGTAGTTAGCCCCGCATTAAAATAATCCTGCAAATTCTTCCATGTTCCTGTAATGAAAACCAATACTATGAAAGATAAGCCCATGGATTCCCATATCGGTCTTTTCAAAATACCAAACCACAGGCAAATAACAATAAGCATTACTGTTAGGCATAACAATGACATGGTTATTTAACACCTCATATTACTTGTAATACCATTATTATAATAGCATGTTTTCAAAAAAACAAGACGTATACTAGTTATAGCAAAATTGCTATAGCCAATATACGTCCGAAAATCATATCAAAGCTTTAGCGGCACAGATCAGGTCCTTTTCTGCCTGTGTTAGTGTTTTGTCGCGCTTATAAAACACACAAACCTGACGGTTGTCTTCCACCTTATTTTTCTCTTTGAGCTCATACGGTATCTCTTTAAATACAACATTATCATACGTACATAACTCTCTGATATAGGACGGAACAAAACCTACTCCCATACCCTCGTTAACAAGAATAAGAACTGACTCTATTGACTGAGCCTCGATCGCAGGGGCCTCCCTATCGTATTCATACAACACACTAACCATTACATCCGACAAAAAATCTCCCGGGCCCGGACTTACAAACGGGCACTGCCTTAGTATTTTTTCAACGGGATAATCATTATACTTCTTAGGCAGAGCAAGCAGCGTTTGTTCATTAAAAAGAAAAACTTCCTCAAACTCCTTCGATTCATCACTCTTCAGTGAAATTATTAAATCGAGCTCCCCCCTATATAATTTTTCATTCAAAGCTGCTACTGTGTCCTCTTTAATAACAATTCTCGCCGACGAATTCATCGATTTGAAGTTTTTCATAAGCTTCAAAAGCATAAAATGAGCGCGGGTAGGGCTCATTCCAACTATCAGGGAATCGTTCTTGCCATCGTTTATCATCTCAAGCTCGTCCTTGAGTCTGTTATATATTTTTAGAATTCTGTTCGCTGCAGCAAGGTACTTTCTTCCTGCTTCTGTGAGCTTCAGGGGCATTGTTGTTCTATCAAACAGTTCGTGTCCGATTTCTTCTTCAAGGGTTGCCAAATATTTTGATAAAGTAGGTTGCGAAAGATTTAAGTACTTTGCCGCTTTTGACACAGAACCGCATCTTGCTATCTCTATTACAAATTCATATTGCCTGAGTTTTCGCAAAGAAGACTCACCCTTTCTTTATTTAGATTATAATGCTACATATTTATTTTAACACAAAACAGAAAAAATGGCAATCCTATTATATAAGATTGCCATTTTGCTTTTATATAAGCTCTATTTCGTATTTCGTATTGAAAACTTCTTTGGGTTCCAGACTTATAATGTATGCCTTCTCGCTGAATTCTCCCTTGAAGTCATAGCTGTCCCCTACACCGTACCAAGGCTCAATACATACAAACGGTGCATTCTTCTTAATCGGCGACCACAGGCCGAAAATCTTTGTGTCAAATCTGACTTTAATATATGCTTTTTTATCGGCGTCACAGAGTGAAACCTCTTTAGCTTGTTTGTTTTCAATTATGAGAGCATCGTTATCGAACATAGAATTTACTATTTTTACGTGTCCGTCATTTTTAAGCGTATAAACATTATTTTTGTCATAGAATCCGGTTTCGTTAACAAGGCTGTATATGATATCCTTATCCGTGTCAAAGCCAAAATAATTGTCTCCGGGTTTTAAATTGAATGCCGGATGAGCACCGATTGAAAAGCTCATAACTTTATCGTTTGTGTTTTCTACCGTCCACTCAATTTTGATTACATTGTTAATAAGCGTATACTTAATGTAAAGTCTAAAATTAAACGGATATTTTACAAGCGTATTTTCATCCGATTCTAATAAATATGTAACAAAATCGTCTGCGCATTCAACTATTTTGAAGTCACAATCCCTTGCAAAGCCGTGTGAGGTCAGTGTGTAAGTCTTTCCGTCAATTCTGCAGGTGTTATCTATAAGTCTGCCAACTATGGGAAAAAGCACCGGTGAAGTTCTTCCCCAGTATTTTTCGTCAGCACACCACATATATTCACGGCCGTCTTTGACTGCAGACTTTAGTTCTGCTCCGTGATCAGCAACATCAATTGATATTATCTTATTATCAAGTTTCATATTATCTCCCCTTTCTATCTGCCAGATCCTTTATAAGAAGATTTGAAAGCTCAAAGCTTGGCATAACAGTATCAATATTAAGATATTCCTCAGGCGCATGTACACGTCCGCCCGCAGGTCCCATACCGTCAATACATATCGGGCCATACGGTGCTATAATATTTGCATCAGAATGTCCGCCTCTTGGAGCGTGCTTGAACTCCATATTATTCTTTTGTGCAAGCTCCTCAATATGCTTTATGTATGCTTTCCCTTTTTCTGTTGGCTGAAGTTCAGGCTTTATTCTTCTTTCAAGCTTTACTTCAATTTTTCTCTCTTTTGCACCCTCCAAAAGTTCAGATAAAAGATTATCTATTCTCTCTATCTCGTCCGAACAAAAAAAGCGAATGTCAACCTTGATCGAAGCATATTCAGGAACAATATTACTCTTAATTCCACCATTATCAATAATGATATTTACAGAAGTATTTCTTTCCAGGCTTTGTAATTTATCAAGTGCGACCACCCATTTTGCTGCCTCACTTACCGCCGAACGGGCACCGCTTGTAAGAACACTTCCGCTGTGTCCGGGAACTCCGAAAAATTCCCCTCGGATAAAGTATCCGCCCTTTCTGCTTGTGCAACGTGCACCGGTTTTTGATCCGGCTTCATAAAGATAAACGTAATCCGATATTTCAGCGTATTTCTTGTAAACTTCTCTTGATGCAAAGCTTCCGATTTCTTCGTCAGGATTAAAGACTGCAACAATGTTTAACTTATCGTTTATTTCGGCAGGAAGTTCTTTTAAAATGTAATACATCAGCAAGCATCCGCTTTTCATATCGGTTATACCCGGGCCGTAAGCTATATTGTTTTCAATACGAAAAGGTCGCTGTTGTACAGTACCCTTTAAAAATACAGTATCGGTGTGCCCGATAAGCATAAGGTCATACTTTTCTGCTTCTCTGTTGGTACACACAAGGCAGGTTCCCGCATTTGGTTCTAAATTATGTTCTTTTACATTCCATCCCATAGATTTAAAACGCTCACCAAAAAAATCTGCAATTTGTTTTGATCCTTCAAAGCAGTCTGTCGAACCACTGTCTATATTGACAATATACTCAAGATCCTTTAAATACCTATTTAACATTTTATTCTCCTTGACTGTTATATGAATTAAGATTGGAACGTAATATTTGGTAACCACCCATTGAACAAAACCAATTATACCACAAAAACACAAAAAAGGCAATCCCATTTGTGAGATTGCCTTTTCATTTTATGTATTAGTTAAAGGGGTTTGCCGCTTCGTCTATAATTGAATTTATTCTCAATTAAAAATCACAGTCTGCCCGATTTCGGGAATACATACGCAGTCTTCACCCTGTATCGTTGTTTCAACAGAATTCCACAACCCGTACGTGTCATTTTTACAGCAGGGCAGATGAACAAGTATTATCTTCTCTGCCCCCGTTGCCCTTGTCTTGCGCCACGCTGATGGTGTCAGCGCATATGCGTATGGTACAATAAGCACATCGGGTTTTGGCTGATTTTCCAGTTTTTGAAGCTCAAGCGGCGATGCATCCCCCATAAACCAGATACATTTACTTCCCGTAATCACAAAGCTTACGTGCATAACGTCAGTCCTCCCGATATGTCGGGTAGCGACTGCATTGAAGCTTGTATTGCCTGCGTGGATTAAAGCAGGACACTCAGGTCCGAGAATGGACCTGAGTGTATCTTTTGTGTAATTGTCTGCATACAGCTTATCATAATGATCGGTATGCATATGCGTAAACGCCACAATGTCAGGAAAATCTGTGCTAAGCTCTGCTCTTATATCCCCGGGAGTACCGAGGTAGGGTGAGAGCTCATCGCACACGCCGTCAAGCAAGACGGTAGTTCCATCAAGCTCGATAAGCACTCCGGCATTTGCCGTTCTTTTTATTTTCACTTATACGCCTTCTTTTGCTCTGCGCATAGCTTCAGCTTCTGTGCATCCGTTTTCAGCAACGTGACCGGGAAGGGGTACGAGCTTTTCGTGGATAGCATCGATTATCCAGCCTGCCTGCGGGAAGAAGAATTCGTCAAATTCGAAAGGAGGTGTGATCCAGTTGCGAGCGCCGACTACTACGGGCGGTGCATCAAGATCATCGAAGCAAAGTTCTGTGATGTTCTTAGCAACGTCATTCATAAATGAACCGCGTGCGCAAGCATCGGATACGAGCACTACTCTGCCTGTCTTACGAACAGACTCAACTATCTTTGTATAGTCAAGCGGAACAAGAGAGTGAATGTTGAGTATGTCTGCTTCCATACCGTACTTTTCACTAAGTTGCTTTGCAGCATCAACTGCACGGTAAAGAGCCGCACCGAGTGTAAGTATTGTTACGTCCTTACCGTCACGAACCTTGTTAACGTCACCAAATTCAATTTCATAACGTTCAGCAGGTACACCGCCCTCGTGGAACTGTTCACCAACGTCATAGATTCTCTGGCTTTCAAAGAACACAACGGGGTCTGTTCCCTTAAGAGCTGCTTCCATAAGACCCTTAGCTTCCCAGGGTGTTGCGGGGAAGCAAACCTTAAGTCCGGGAATATGAGCACAAAGTGCTGTCCAGTCCTGGCTGTGCTGAGCGCCGTACTTGGAACCAACGGATACACGGAGAACTACCGGCATCTTGAGGATTCCTGCGGACATTGCCTGCCACTTTGACATCTGGTTGAATATTTCGTCTCCTGCGCATCCGATAAAGTCAGCGTACATAAGCTCAACAAGTGCGCGTCCGCCGGAAAGAGCGTAACCAACTGCTGTACCAACGATAGCCGCTTCGGCGATAGGTGAGTTAAAAAGACGGCTGTGCGGGAAGGCATCCATCATACCTCTGTATACTGCAAATGCTCCGCCCCAGTCACGGCAGTCTTCGCCGTATGCAATAAGTGTAGGATCTTCATAGAAGCGGTCATAGATAACCTCAGAGAGAGCGTCACGGAGATTATAGAGCTTCATCTTGGAAACAGGCTTGCCGTCAACGATCGGGCATCTTTCCTTTTCCTTGATTTTCTTATATGCGGGAACCTCGGCAAGAGGCATATTTACCTCAGGCTCACGGTCGTCGAACTTTTCTACTTTTTCATTTGAGAACATGAGACGTTCAACAACTGCAGGATCCTTTTTGAAGTCAACGTAAGGGCTGACTGTCGGGTCGGAAGCTGCCTTGCAGATCATTGTCATACGTTCTGATGTTTCAGCAAGGATCTCTTCGAGCTTGGAGTCTGCAACAACGCCTGCTTCAACAAGTCCCTTACGGTATGTGATGATCGGGTCGATCTCACGCCAAGCATCGATTTCCTCCTTTGTACGGTAAGCGTTCTGGTCGGATGTTGAGTGACCTGAATAACGGTATGTAAGTGTATCGAGAAGTACGGGGCCTTCACCTGCACGAAGTATCTTGAGCTTGCGTTCCATAGCGTCAATTACTGCAAGAGGATTGAAGCCGTTGATACGTTCTGCGTGGAACTGTGTGGGGCTGATACCTGAGCCGATACGGGCAAGCATATCGTAACCCATTGTTTCTCCGCGTGTCTGGTCGCCCATACCGTAAGAGTTATTGAATACGTTATAAAGAATCGGCATACCGCCCTTGTGGTTTTCCCAAAGTGTGTTGAACTGGTCCATAGCGGCAAAGTTCATTGCTTCCCAGACAGGTCCGCGGGCCATTGAACCGTCACCTGAGTTACATACTACGATACCCTGCTTGCCGTTGATCTTCTTAAAGAGCGCAGCACCGGTTGCGATAGCTGCAGAACCGCCAACGATAGCGTTGTTGGGATAGATACCGAAGGGTAAGAAGAATGCGTGCATTGAACCGCCCATACCCTTGTGGAAGCCTGTATCACGTGCGAATATTTCGGAAAGTGTTCCGTAAAGGATAAAGCGGATAGCAAGTTCCTTAACGTCCTTAACCGGACCGAGCTTTTCTGTTGCTCTGAGTGCAGAACCGCCGAGGAAGCCTTCCATTATTGTCATAAGCTCCTGTTCGCTGAGCTTATGGATGCAGGAGAGCGCCTTAGCAAGAATTTCAGAGTGGCTTCTGTGTGAGCCGAACGAGAAGTCGTTCTGGTCAAGCAGATACGCCTGTCCGACAGCCGCAGCTTCCTGACCGATGGAAAGGTGAGCAGGACCGGGATATGTAGTTTCAATGCCGTTGTAAAGGCCCTGAGTCTTTATCTGATTAAGCATTGATTCAAATTCACGGAGAACCGTGATGTCGCGGTAGATACGAACAAGGTCAACATCACTGTAGCGCTTGCGCTCATCCTTGATGGTCTTGTTATAAGCGTTTACCGGAATACTTTTAAATGAGATCTTACCGGGAGCAAGAGTTTCGGCAGGATCTACGAATAAACTCTTTGGCATATTTCATTTCCTCCTTATATATGGAAAATAGCTTCTCTTATTATTTCCACTACTGTGGGATGCGGGAATACAAGCTTCTGGAGACGGCTCGGTGTAAGCTCTGTATCTATCATCATAGTTGCTGTCATAATGATTTCAGATGCATAAGAGCCAACCATATGGCATCCTACCAGTCTCTTCTTATCAGTATCTACAATAAGCTTGATAAAGCCCTTACCGCCCTCTGTTTCAGCGAGGTATCTGCCGGCATAGGACATAGGAAGCTTGACTTCCTTAACAGTCATGCCTCTTTCCTCAGCCGCTTCCTTGGAAAGTCCAACGCTTGCAACTTCAGGGTCTGTGTATATAACTGACGGAATTACGTCATAGCGCATTTCGTCTGTCTTACCTGTCATATGGTTTACAGCAACTTCAGCTTCTCTGTATGCCGTGTGAGCAAGCATAAGCTTGCCGTTGCAGTCGCCGATAGCGTATACGCCCGAAACGTTTGTGCAAAGGTGGCGGTCTGTTTTTATCGCCGCTCTGTCCATATCAAGCCCGAGAGTTTCGATACCGATATTTGCAGTTGAAGGCTTTCTTCCTGCGGATAAGAGTACCTTATCGCACTTAATTTCTTTCTTTTCGCCGTTTTCTTCGTAAATTACGCTGTCTTTCTTAACTTCAAGCACCTTGCAGGAAAGCTTGAATACCATACCGCGCTTTTCAAACGCGTCTGTGAGCACCTTGCATATTTCAGCATCGGTTGCGCCTGCGATCTTAGGCATCATTTCGATAACCGTTACGTTTGTGCCAACGCTTGCGAAATAGTAAGCCATTTCAAGTCCGATAACGCCGCCGCCGATTACTACGAGATCCTTCGGGAGAGTCTTTTCATCAAGGACTTCTCTGTTCGTTACAACAAAGCCCGATTCAAGGCCTTCCTTAAGTCCGGGTACGGGCGGAACTACTGTTTCAGAGCCCGAAGCGATAACAAGTCTCTTACCTTCGTAAGACTGACCGTCAGCTTCGATAATAAATCCGTTGTCGCCGCGGCCCTTGATAACGCCGTTTGCAGAAATTACCGTTACTTTATTTGCTTTCATTGTAGCGCCAACACCGGAAACGAGTGTTTTTACTACCTTGTCTTTTCTTTCAATGACCTTTGCGTGGTCATACTTTACACCCTCGCTTGTTACGCCGAAAGCTTCGCTTTCCTTCGCGTGACGGTACATCTTTGATGAATTGAGGAGTGTTTTGGTGGGGATACAGCCTTCGTTGAGGCATGTTCCGCCGAGTGCTTTCTTTTCAAAAACTGCCGCTTTGAGTCCGCTCTGTGCGGCACGCTCTGCGCAGAGATATCCACCGGGGCCTCCGCCGAGCACGAGTACGTCAAACAATTCCATTTTTATGCCCCCTTATTTTGCAAGAAGCGTTGTGAAGTTTTCAAGGTTCTTGCAAAGCTCCTTCTGGAAGCGGGCTGCAGGAGAGCCGTCAACTGCACGGTGGTCATATGTAAGTGAAAGTCCCATTGCAGGGTAAACGGTAAGCGCACCGTCTGCCGCTTTGCGTACACGGTCTGTAGTTGTGCATACGCCGAGAATACCTGTCTGCGGCGGATTGATAACGGGAGTGAAGGATTCAACTCCAAGGTTACCGAGGTTAGATACCGTAAACGAGCCGCCTGTAAGCTTATCGGGACTGATATTGCCCTCTCTGCACTGTGCGGCAAGCTCCTTGACAGCCTTTGATATTTCAAGAAGGCTCATTTCATCTGCATGGAATATGGTGGGAACCATAAGTCCGCGGGGAGTATCAACAGCAACACCGAGATTTACGTGCTTAAAGAGTCTGATGCTGTTGTCGTCAAGCATATGAGCATTGAGATCGGGGTGATTTAAGAGTGTTCTTGATACTGCATAAAGAACTATATCGCCAAGAGTGATACCGGCAAGATCGCCTTCTGCTGCTTTAAGCTGCTTTCTGTATGCAAGGATATTCGTTGCATCGAAAGAAGTATTGTGTGTAAGCTGAGCCATAGTAGAGAGGGACGTGTGCATAGACTTGCTTATAGCACGGCGGATGCCGCTGAATTTTACGTCTTTGTATTCTTCGTCTGCCGCTACAGCCGCAGGAGCACTTGTTTGTGCAGGTGCGCTTGCAACTACAGGGTTGTCCATAAGTGTTCTTACGTCACGCTCGATTATTCTGCCGTTAGGTCCTGTGGGCGTTGCAAGAGATGCATCAACACCGGCACGCTCTGCAAGCTTCTTCGCTCTGGGAGAAATTGCAGATTTTTCGCCGCTTACCGCAGTTGTTTCGATAGCAGGTACAAGAGTAGCCGCAGGAGCGCTTGCCTCTGCCGGCTTTTCTTCAACTACAACCGCAGGAGCACTTTCTTCCGGTGCGCCTTCAGGACGAAGTGCCGAGCAATCCTCACCGGGATTACCTACTGCACACACGTTTACAAGACAAGGTACTTCCTCTCCGTCAGAGTAGAAGATTTCAAGTAATGTACCCTCTTCAGTAGATTCACATTCGAAGCTCGCTTTATCGGTTTCATATGTAAAAAGTATATCTCCAACCTTTACCGAATCGCCGACCTTCTTTTCCCAATTACCGATAATACAGCTTTCTACAGTAATACCGGCTTTGGGCATAATAACAGCTTTTGCCAAGATATCGCCTCCTAAAATTTTCATACAGTATAATTATATCACGATAATATTTGACAGTCAATCACTTTTTGGAAAAATTATTGACTATTACAAGATTTTATTTTACAATATAGTTAACGAATTATAATAGGTGTAAGTATGATAAAAGATTTGAAAATTTGCATAAGCGATTCGCTTGATCCGTATAAGAATTTAGCAATAGAAAAGTGTCTTTTGGAAAGCGCAGACAACTGTCTCATACTGTATCTGTGGCAAAACGAAAACACGGTTGTAATAGGAAGAAATCAAAACCCCTGGTCAGAATGTAACACTTCTCTCTTCGAAAAAGAAAACGTAAAGCTTGCACGCCGTCTTTCGGGCGGCGGAGCTGTGTTTCACGATAAGGGTAACCTCAATTTTACTTTTTTGTGCCAAAGCGAGGATTACAATCTCAGCCGTCAGCTTGAAGTAATAAAAAAAGCCTGCGAAATGGCAGGAGTAAATACTGTGCTTTCGGGCAGAAACGATATTCTTGCAGACGGCAGAAAGTTTTCGGGAAATGCCTTTTATAATTCAAAGGGCAAATCATATCACCACGGAACACTTCTCATATCCGCAGACCTTGATAAAGCATCCCGCTATCTGACTCCTTCAAAAGCAAAGCTTGAGGCAAAAGGAGTTAAATCGGTAAGCTCACGTATTGTAAACCTGAGTGAACTTGTACCTACGCTCACGGTGAAAATGATGCAAGAATATATGATTTCTTCTTTCAGCGAAATTTACTCTATGACGCCAACACTCATAAAAAGCATAGACTACAAAGCTGTTGAAGCATACAATGAAGAATTTGAAAACTGGGATTTTATATATGGAAAATCTGCTCCTTTCACCGTATCTTGCGAAGGGTATTTTACATGGGGTCACGCAGAATTAAATTTAAACGTAACGGGCGCAGTTATTGACTCGGCAAAATTTTATACCGACTCAATGGATCACGAAATTTCAAAGCGTGTGGAAGAAGCTCTTACAAATACACGGTTTGATATAAAATCAATAGAAAAATCACTTTTCTCTTCTGTTGGAGCCTTAATTGCAGCTGACATAAAGGCTCTTCTACAAAAACAAGTTTTGTAAACAAAAAAAGCAAAACTAAATACACTTTTTTGTTAACATTTAATATTGTATTTCATTTACTTGTGTGCTATAATCTTCTTCGATAATAAATATAGGAGAATATACATATGGCAGTATTTTTAGCAACCCTGAGTCCCCTGCTTGTTATGTTTATGTGCATTGTAGCAGGATTTGTACTAAAGAAATCAAACATTTTACCTGCGGATACTGAAGTTGTATTGTCAAGACTTGAAAAGTATCTGTTCTTGCCTGCAATGAACTTTGCTTCATTTTCAACATACTGCACAGTATCCTCGCTCAAAGCAAATTTTTCATTTATACCATACTGTTTATTATCAGTATTTTTAGCAATAATAATTGCCACACCGCTCTCAAAAGCCTTTGAAAGAAATGACGATTACAAGAGAAATATTTATAAATACTCTCTCATTTATGCTAACAGCGGCTTTATGGGTAATGCTATAGCACCGGCTATCCTTGGCGGATCTGAGCATTTGTATAAGTACCTTTTATTTGCACTGCCAATAACAGTTACAGTATACGTTTGGGGAGTAAACTTACTCACTCCGCCGAAATACCGTTCAAAAAATCTTATTAAGAATATATTCAATGCTCCGATTGTCGGACTTCTTCTCGGAGCAGTAGTGGGTATATCGGGATTAGGACAGCATATGCCGTCATTTATCACAACAGCTGTTTCTTATTTCCAGAATTGTATGGGGCCTGTGGCGATGTTACTTACAGGATTTGTAATCGGCGGGTACTCGTTCAAAAGTCTGCTTTCAAACAAAAAGATCTATATCGTATCTCTTTTCAGACTCATCCTCATTCCTGCAGTACTGGCAACCGCACTTTATGTTGCAGGTGCAAGCAAATATATCTTATCTCTTTTACTTATCGCAACTGCAACTCCGCTCGGACTTAATACAGTAGTTTTCCCCGCAACATACGGAAGTGACACAAAGCTTGGCGCAAGTATGGCAATGATAAGCCACACTCTGTGCGTTATAACTATTCCCCTGATGTTTATGTTACTTGATATGCTTGTTAAAGGTTAAAAATCAGCTCCTCAAAGTTTAAATGCTTTGAGGAGCTTTTAATTTTGTCTGATAACGCTCCACTTATCTATCAGCTTTTCCATAGAATAAGTAGCATTTGCGGCAGATGTAGACGGCAGGCATATGGCATCGCGGCCTGTTAAATCTCTAAGATATTTATTATAGTATTTTTCTGCAGTTTTCCCGTTAACATATATTTTATTAATATCAGCGCTTTTAAGTATAACAGAAATATCATTAGGTATTACATTTTTTATTGTGCTGTCTGCACTTCCCTGGATATCGCAAGATCCGATTACATCCCAGAGAGCTATATGCTCGGATAAAAGCAACTTTCTTTTTTCTTCTAGTGTTTCGGGCGCATCACGGCCGAGTACTTTTGCAATCACTTTCCAGAATCTGTTCTGCGGATGAGCATAGAAAAACATATCTTCACGGGATTTCACAGACGGAAAACTTCCGAGTATAAGTATTGTAGAAGTTGTGTCATAAACAGGTTTTATTGGATGGATAATCAAGTTGCACTCTCCCCATTTAATATTTGTAATTATAATATCACATCTTTTTATAATAAGCAAGAAGAAGTGAGTCAGCGTTTGACTCACTTCTTCTGATATCAATATTATAAATCCTGCAAATCCGCCGCCGAAAGATCGTTTTCAATATTATCTCTTGCTACGTCTGTATCAATAACCGGATATACTCGTGATATGGGCTTTTCTACAGAATGCGGCTTGCTGTGATACACCTTTTGATCAGGCGCTGCTGTACCGGCAATAATAGGGTTAGCTTTTGCTTTGGTATGCTTAGCTTTACCCTGAATTTCAGGAACAGGTGCCACTTCATTTTTCAGTTTTGTATGAGTACGGTCTATTCGTTTCATACCCTGTTTAGCCATATAAATCACCTCACGATTAGTATAGCCATTATAGAGGCAGATATGTGAGTGCGGTTTAATTCGCTCTGCTTTGTATGTATTTAGTAATTCTAAGTTCAATTCTGATAAAGCAAATGCATCTAATTTGTATTTCTTAATTAGCAAAACAATGATTAACGCATCAAGAATTGCGGATCCCGATACTCGCCGTCAATTATTATTTCAAAGTGAAGATGCGCTCCGGTAGCCGTTCCGGTCATACCGACTGTACCAATGGACTGTTTGACTGTTACCTCATCACCCTTTTTAACGTTTGTTGTTGCAAGCTGTGCGTACAAGGTTTTTACATTACCGCATTCAACAACAATATAATTACCTTTTTCATTATCATAGCCAACCTCTGTTACAGTTCCGGTTATGGAGGACATTACGTCAGTTCCTTCGGGAGCTTTAATATCAATACCGTTGTGTTGATAAATTTCCTTTGTAATCGGATTTTCAAATTTGCCGAACGTCATTGAAATTTCCCCGTCAATAGGATTTTCGATATCTTCATCAGCATTTACTATTTTTTCCGACTCCTCGCCTGTAACAAGATTCGGATCACTAACAACAGATACTACATCTCCTGTATTATTGTCATATATAATTTTACCTGTTTCCGTTTTAATTTCTTCCAATTTAGAATCCTTAACATCAGACTGTACGACTTCATCTATGAACTTGCCATTTAATGCTCCGCTTGCAAATATTGTAGCACATATAACAGCAATTACAAAGACTACTGAAATTACCACTGCTATTTTACTGATTCGCTTTTTGTTCTTAATCATCATAAACCTCCTTTTAAGTGTCTTCTTGTCGCTGACCATTCCTGTTGTAATTATTGTTCTTTTTCTATTGCCGGCTGCAATCAATGTAATGATTGTATCAATATACCTTGTCTGCTGTTCTTCTGTCATATCCCTTACAACTTCTGCGTCACATGAGATTTCACATTCAATATTAACCTGCTTACTTATATAATAGACTATCGGGTTAAACCAGTGAATACATTTAACCAAACACACGAACCATTTATAAATAATGTCTTTTCTTCTGTAATGCGTCAGTTCATGAGACAGAACATTATTAAACTGTTCCTCTGACATTGTTGTATTCGGAAGCAAAAGCGTAGGCCTGAATATTCCTACCATAAGAGGAGAAGAAAATTTGTCGCTTACTCTCGTTATTATCTTACCGTCTGTAAAGCGTTTTAACTCAGAGCAAGAAATTATATCAGAGCATGTTCTGAGTCTTAGCACAAAAAAGCCATAAGACAACACTTTTGAAAGAAAAAGAAGTGCAAATCCTAATATCCATATCAAGGCAAATGTCTTTATGTGATCTTTCGCAAAAAGCTTCAGATTATTTAATATTTTTGATGATGGCTCTGGTACATCTGTGCTCGTATCAAGCATTCCATTTTGAGAATGTTCCTGAATAGGAGAATAAAAAGCAATATCATCATTGGGTTGAGTGCAGATCGGTTCAGGAAATCTAATTGGAAATATCATTGCAATCAGCACAACGATCCATACATAATAATGCCATCTGCTCGAAAAATATTTTCTCGTTATCGGTTTTATAATCGTGATAAAAATGGCTAATACTGTACCGATCAGAGAAGTAATAAGTATTGCTTTAAATATGTACTCAAGCATATTTTAAACCACCTTATCAACAAAGAAAGCCTTTAGCTCCTTCAGTTCTTCTTCTGAGATTGACTGTTCCTCAAAAAGAGAAACAGCAAAATCCTTTATGGAACCTCCGTATAAACTTGATATTAAGTTTTTGGTTCGTGACATACGGTAATCTTTTTGAGATATAAGCGGCGTATAGTAATAAAGCTTACCCTGTTTTTCAGCAAACAAAGCACCTTTTTCAACAAGCCTTGTCAAAAACGTTGCAATAGTTGTTTTCTTCCACCCCTTTCCCTCAAAAGCTTCTACTATATCAAGAGATGTAATAGGTTTCTGTTCATTCCATATTACTTTCATAACCTCAAGCTCCGCCTCAGAGATGTTAGTGTTTCTTTGCAACATAAAAATACCTCCTTTGTAATTCTACAATTGTAGTTTGTAATTACATTCTACACTTGTAGTTTAAATTTGTCAAGAGTTTTTAGAAAATTTTTATTTTTTTGGTAAGCGTAAAAAAATTATAAGCTTATACTTGCAACATTTATTAACTTAAATTGAGTTTTATAACCTATCTCTGCTACTCAGATCCCACGACAATGCCTAACGGCAAGTCTGCGAGGTCGAGGTAAGTTGGTGGAAAACATTTGTATTGGACCGACCTCGAGTTCAATTCCGATAAAGAAGAGGCAAAAATAAAAGCACCGCAGTTGCGGTGCTTTGTTTTTGGCTCCCCCTGTTGGACTTGAACCAACGACCCCCTGATTAACAGTCAGGTGCTCTAACCAACTGAGCTAAGGAGGAATATATGCATTGTTGTGAATTGTATATATATTATCCCACATCAGGATAATATAAAACGCAAGAAAATATGGAAGAGTGTTGGCGTTGACCTATCTTCCCGGGCCGCTTCCAGCCAAGTATTGTCGGCTCTGGTGAGCTTAACTGCCGTGTTCGGAATGGGTACGGGTGGACCCTCACCGCTAATAACACCAACTTCTTCTTCTTTTCCTGCGCTTGTGTCAGCATCGACCTATCTTCCCGGGCCGCTTCCAGCCAAGTATTGTCGGCTCTGATGAGCTTAACTGCCGTGTTCGGAATGGGTACGGGTGGACCCTCATCGCTAATGACACTGACTTATTTGGTGCACCTTCAGGGATTCGAACCCGGGACCCACTGATTAAGAGTCAGTTGCTCTACCAACTGAGCTAAAGGTGCATCTTTCACCCTTCGGTGCGTGAATGTCTGAAACATTCATTGAAAATCGAATAAAGGAAGAAGGAACACGAACGAACCTTGCATATGAGTTTACTCATTTGTAAGTTCAAGCCCTCGGTCTATTAGTATCAATCAGCTGCACGCATTACTGCGCTTCCACACTTGACCTATCAAACTCGTAGTCTACAAGTGACCTTACTAGCTTATGCTATGGGATATCTCATCTTGAGGTGTGTTTCACGCTTAGATGCCTTCAGCGTTTATCACATCCATACGCGGCTACCCGGCTGTGCCCTTGGCAGAACAACCGATGCACCGGAGGTATGTCCAACCCGGTCCTCTCGTACTAAGGTCAGCTCCTCTCAAATATCCTACGCCCACGACAGATAGGGACCGAACTGTCTCACGACGTTCTGAACCCAGCTCGCGTACCACTTT
>SVSR01000036.1 GCA_015064205.1 Oscillospiraceae bacterium | reverse complement strand
AAGCGCGGAAAGAGCGTTACGCTTGAATGTCTCGTTCCCCGTGAAAATGTTGAAATTACTGCACTTTGCGACGTTTACGAAGATAAAATGCAGGCTGTTGCAGACGAAATCGTAAAGGCAGGCAAAAAAGCTCCTAAGTTATATTCTAACTATAAGGACGTTATTGCAGCAGAAGACGTTGACGCAGTTGTTGTAACTGCATCATGGGATCTTCACGTTCCTATGGCTTGCGACGCTATGGAAGCAGGTAAGCCCGTTGCTCTCGAAGTAAGCGGTGCATACAGCATTGACGACTGCTGGCAGCTCGTTCGTACATATGAAAGAACAGGCACAAAGATAATGTTCATGGAAAACGCTTGCTATTCAAAGCGTGCCCTTGCGGTTCTCAACATGGTAAGAGAAGGCCTCTTTGGCGAGGTCGTTCACTGTGCGGGCGGATACCGTCACGACCTTCGCGGCGAAGTTACCACAGGTAAGGAAAGACGTCACTACAGACTCAGAAACTACCTTAACAGAAACGGTGAAAACTACCCGACTCACGAGCTCGGCCCGATTGCAAAGGTACTTAACATAAACTACGGCAACCGTATGATATCGCTTACATCCACAGCTTCAAAGTCACGCGGCATGCACGAAAACGTAAGATCACGCGATAACAGAGACAAGAGCCTTCTTGATATAGAATTTATGCAGGGCGATATTATCACAACAGTTATCAAGTGCGCCCGCGGCGAAACTATCACACTTACACTCGACACATGTCTCCCCCGTTACTTCCACGGTGCATTCGACATTGACGTACACGGCACAAAAGGCCTTTATGAGGGTGCTACAAGATCTGTATATATTGACCTCGATGAGGAATGCGAAAAGAATCACGACGACTGGCAGCCGTGTTGGGGTAATATGGACACAAAATATTACGACAAGTACGAACATAACGTATGGAAGCATTTAAAGAATGAAGCTACCAGAGGCGACCATGACGGTCTTGACTGGATCACATACGGTGCGTTCGTTGACGCTGTTGTAAATGACTACGATCCTCCGCTGGACGTTTACGATGCAGCAGCATGGATGGCTATAACTACTCTTTCTGAAGATTCTATTGCATGCGGAAGCATGCCCGTACCCGTTCCGGACTTCACAAACGGAAAGTGGCTTGAAAGAGAAAAGCGCAACTTCAGTCCCATTTATAAAATCTAATTTTAGTAAAAAAACAGCCGTACTTGTTGTGGCTGTTTTTTTACACTTAAACAATAGAATTTCTTATTTTTTCAAAAATGACCAAAAGCAAAGAAAAAACACGCCTTTTTCAAGAAAAAATATCCGTTTACCTATTGATATTTGTTTTTGGATATGATATTATAAATATGTATGTAAAGTTGATTCCAGCATTTTCAAACAAAACAATTATACACAAGCAGACTGTGGCTTGAAATAAGAGTTGATCATAGTCTTAAATACGCATTCTAAATAAAGCCGCCAAGGCGGTTCAAGAAAGGAATATGACATTAATGACATATCAAATCAAGGATGTTATCAGACGTTTCCGTCTCGAGTTTGAAACCTCGCCCTACGGTAACGGACATATTAACGACACTTACGTTGGCAACTGTAATCCAAGATACATACTTCAGCGTATAAACAACAACGTGTTTAAAAATCCCCCCGAGGTTATGGAAAACATCGCTAAGGTTTGCGATTATCTCAGAGAAAAAATAGCGGCTGAGGGCGGAAATCCCGACCGTGAAACACTCTCTCTTATAAGAACTGACGACGGAAAAGCATACTATCAGGCAAGCGAAAACGACTATTTCCGAGTATATAAGTTTATCGAAGATTCACTGGCGCTTGATATACCTGAAAATCCCACTCAGTTTTATAATGCCGCATGCGCATTCGGAAGATTCCAGAGACGTCTCTCAGACTTCCCTGCAAGCGAACTTCATGAAACTATAAAGGATTTCCACAATACTCCCAAGCGCTTCCAAGCACTTGAAGACGCAATTGCAAAGGATGTTTGCTCCAGAGCAGCAGAAGCTTCGGCAGAAATTGAATTTGCACGAGCAAGACACGGCATCTGCTCTCTTATCGTTGACGGTATGTCTGACGGTAGCATACCGCTTCGTGTAACACATAACGATACAAAGCTCAATAACGTACTGTTTGATGCTAAAACAGAAGCGGGTCTTTGTGTTATAGACCTCGACACAGTAATGCCTGGCTCACTTCTCTACGACTTCGGTGATGCTCTCAGATCAGGCGGAAATACTGCTGCTGAGGATGAAACAAATCTTGATCTCGTAAAATTTGACCTTGACATGTTCGAGGCATTTACAAAGGGATTCGGCGAAGAGCTTGCAGACAGCTTCACAGAGCGTGAAATAGAGCTTCTGCCGATGTCAGCTATCATAATGACATTTGAATGCGGTATCAGATTCTTAGCCGACTATTTAAGCGGAGACACATACTTTAAAATCCACCGTGAAAAGCATAATCTTGACCGTGCAAGAAATCAGTTTAAGCTTGTTGCCGATATGGAAAGCAAGATGGATGAAATGAATGCTATCGTTAAGAAGGTACTTAATAAGTAAGAATACAATACAGGCAGCAAAAATGCTGTCTGTATTTTTTGTCGGATAAAAGCAAGCATTTAGTATTGACTAAAGACCCGTTTCATGCTATAATTATTGGGCAAATATAATTTGCCTGCACAGTTAAATGGATATAAGGTTTGTGACCTGTTACCAAAATCATAGATTTTGAACAGGGCCCAAAACCTTGATACTCGCTTCGCTCGTATTAATAAACCCGCCAATAAAATTTTTCATAACCAATATGCCTGCATAGTTAAATGGATATAATAAACCCCTCCTAAGGGTTAGTTATGGGTTCGATTCCCGTTGCGGGTGCCAAAATCAAAACAAACCCCTCCTAAGGGTTAGTTATGGATTCGATTCCCGTTACGGATGCCAGAAAAAAGCACTTCGAAAGAAGTGCTTTTTTACATAAAATTTTAAATGTCAACATAGCGAAGAATTAATGGAAAGTGCAGAATTCTCACAATAAGTTACTATTCTTTTTCAAATTTAATTATGTCACTTACTTCACAATCTAAAACATAACAAAGTGCGTCAAGAGTTTTCGTACTGATCGCTTCCCCCTTTTTTATACGATGAAGTGTATTCGCAGAAAACCCCTGCTTGAAAATTAAATAATATTCTGTAATCCCTTTTTTAAATAAAGTATCATAAAAAGGCTTATAACTAATCATTTCCATCACCAAAATCATTTTATCATACTTAAAGTATTGACAATACTCAATATATTGAGTATAATTGTTGTGATGTATATCATCAATAATTATAAAAAGGAGAAATTAAAATGTCATTAATTAAATGTCCTGGGTGCGGAAAAGAGGTTTCTGCAAATGCTGCTGCGTGTCCTAATTGTGGAGAACCAATAGATACAAGCATAAAATGCCCCAAATGTGGAAGCAAAAACACAAAAGTTATAACAGGTGCTAGTAAAGCTGTTTCTGTAGCTTTGTGGGGCGTGTTTGCAGCCAATAAAGTTATGAGCAAATTTGAATGTAACAATTGTGGGCATAAGTTTTAATGTATAGGAGTAGTATCTTATGTGGAGTATAATCGGACTTGCCCTAATAGGGCTATTGATAGCCGGACCTGTCGGAGCAATTATAGGGGCAATAATAGGTCTTTCGATTACAATTAAGAAATAATCAGTATTACATCTACTATTAATGTAAAAAAACAAAAGAGTGGAACAGAGTCAAAGCTTCTGTTCCGCTCTTTTTCAAAAAAATAACAGGGCACACAAAAGTGTACCCTGTTATTTTGGCGGAGGAGGAGAGATTCGAACTCTCGAACCGCTTTTGACGGTTACACGATTTCCAATCGTGCGCGCTCGACCAGCTACGCGACTCCTCCACGCTGTGGTGCGGAAGACGGGACTTGAACCCGTACAGTGTGAACTACACGCCCCTCAAACGTGCGCGTCTGCCAGTTCCGCCACTTCCGCATAAACAGCCTTTTTATTATACTAAATAAACATTGTTTTGTCAATACCTTTTCTGAAAAAACTTTAAACCGCAGCCACAAAAAGCATTACTTTCGCAGTGCTTTTTTACTTATCCTTCCACATAATACACTTTTGCGCTCTTGTCACCAAATACAGACATTATTTTCTCATCTGAATCTTCATCGAAAATAAGACTATCCGGCTCACGCGTCTCCTTTGCGCCATACTGCCCAAGCATTCCGCCGAGATGCTGTATATACGTGTTATCACTAAGCATCGGACAAAACTCTTCCTTTTCTGCTACAAGATGCAACATCCTGTATGCGCTTTGGTCAAATACGTTATCTTTGATTACATAATTCCGTGCAGTATTTGTATAGCTCCAGCTCTTTATATGTGCAGGAGTATCCTTGTTATGCCGCTGTTGTCCCCAGCCGTATCCCGAAAGCCTTATAATGTTACCACTCATTATCACATCTTCCATTAAACTTTCTCTTTCACCTTTTGCCTGGTCGAGGAAGTATTCGATTCCGTACACGCATCTTTCAATCAGGTTATCCGTGTATCTGATATTCTTCATTACAACCTTTTTGCCGGTACTCACCTGATGGGTCATAGCCGCATCATACACCTGATAAACATAGCAGTTTGATACAGTATAGTCCTCGCAGCCGCCGTAAATCTCAACTCCGTTGCCGAAACGCGTTACCGTTCCGCGTCTGCCCTGTGGGAAGTTAGGATCTATTCCATAATAGTGCTGAATATTGCCGCCTATCCAACCTATCTCACAGTTTGTAACGTGAAGTCCGACAGAGTGTCCGCTTGCAGTCACACCAAAGCAAAAATACTTCATGCAGATATTATCTATTCTGACATTTGAACTTTTGCCAACTCTGAAAGCACAGCGAAAAACTATTGCTTCTATCGACTCAAATATATCACCGGGATTACCGCCGTCACACCTTAGATACAAGTCTCCATAACAATTATTGCCCGTGCACGGTACGGGGAAGTTTTCCCCTCTCCACTCTTCTCTTGTAAGAAGTCCGTCAAATCGCCAGAATATATCAAGATCCTCGCTCATCTCTGTTTTCATGTCAAAGATTTTATTTTCATCTTCCCGGCAGACAAACTCCAGGTTCTTATACGTTGGTATAAGCTTTCTTGAATGAGCTGCCCCCTTGTTGAACACAAGAGTTCCGACGTCTAAAATTTTCTTTGTGTATTTCCATATATGATGCTTAGCGTCCACTTCGTTCCAAAGTAACGGATCTGCAAGGTCTTCGTCCCATCCGTAAAACTTCGGCTTGTCACCCTCCCCGTATGCGCCGTACGTCACGCCGGGTCTGGCATATATCTCACCACGGTAAAGGTCTCCGCGTCTGAAAAAAATACCGTCTCCGGAAATAAGATAGCTGCCGTTAACCCTCTCCAGAGTCTTCCATGCGCTTTCGGGAGTTTTTCCGTCATTAAGATCGTCTCCATCTGCGCTGACGTAATATGCCGTGCCCTCAATTTTTAAGTCATCTTTGCAATCAAGTATATCACATTTTCTTTTCTCAGACAGAGCATCATATTTATCTTTTAATTCTTTTGTAAGCTTAATCATACAATCACCATATATAGAAATATCTCATTTTTACTTATATTCATTATATCAACAATAGGATAAAATAGCAAGAGTATACAAAAACAATGCCTTACATGTAACTATAAGTAACCAAATACACAAAAATTCTTTGTTTTGCTGATAAAGTTCTGAAAAGTATTGACTTTTTGCTATATGTATAATAAAATCATTACAGATTTCGATGTTTATCAAAAGGAGCAAGAATATGCAAGATAATCTTATATACGACAAGCCTCGCTCTAAGGGCGAAGAAAATGCTATTAAAAGAGCTCATCAATTACTTAACACAAAATGGACGCCTATATGGGAATGTAAGTTTAACGAAGAAAAGTACGTATATCCTGCAAAGAGTGGAAGAAAATTCTCCGAAGCAGAGGGATATACAGGATTGCCCTATTCTTCAACGAGAGTTCTTGATAAGATAGTCGGTCTTGATATATCCTTTGATACTTTTATATCTGCTGTTGATAATCCTGCATCAATACTATATAAAAGAAATCTTGCAGATTTTAATGACGATGCATTTAATCCTACTATAAACAACGTGTTCTTTGCTTACGGTGTTGTATGCAGCTCTCTGGTCTCGTATGTTCTTGATCTTCCGCTTCACCGCTGTACACACGAGCTTGATATTTCGCCCGAATTTGACGAAATCACCGACAAATGCTCAAACTCACTTGAGCTTTGCGACGTTATAGTAACATCAAGGTCTGACGGTCGTACAGGCGGTCATGTGCGTATTATAACGGGGCTTGGCAGGGATAATGAAGGAAACGTTAAAAGCGTTGAATATACAGAGGGTGTTCAGCCCTTTTCAAGAAAAAGAATAAAGACGGACGAAGAGTTCAACAAAACGTTTATCGGGTCAGGTGATAAGGAAGGCAAGTACCGTATATTCAGATATAAGTATATCGACGGTATAAGAGAGCCGATGCCGTACAAAACAGAACAAAACCATGACCTGATTCTGAATTTAGGCAACGGTACAAACTATATTTTCGGCGAAGACGTAGAAATAAATATAATGGGAGAAGCGGATACTCTTGTAGTTGAAAGCGATAACGCAAGTGTATCAATAGAGGTAGCTGACATTAAGCTCACTTCTCTCTGGGGCGAAAATTACAGGATATACAAAACCTCTTCACTTGCGCCCGGATTTTATAGAGCTTATCTTGTAAAAAAAGGTAAAAAATCAGATCCTATTGAGTTTGCAGTAGTAAAACTACCAGATGTTACGTTCACTCACTCTGACGGTACGCCATTTGAAAGAATAGCTCTCATCCCTGTAACACCCGAAGGTGAGCCTTTGACAAAAGAGTCAAAATGTCTGTATACCGAAGATGGGGCACTTAAAGTTGGCAAGCCTGTAACGATCGCATTAAAAAACGGTGACCGTCTGGCGAAGGCGCGTATCGGATTTTGCGAAATAAACGGTGAGCTTGTTGCTAAAACCGCAGCAGTATTCACAGACGCGTCAGGCAAGCGCATAATGTCTTTCAAAATAGGCGACGATGTTACCCTTTATGCTTTAAAAGCCAAAGAAAACGAGATTGTAAAAACAGTATTTAAAAACCACGCCTGCACTTTTCCTTACTCAATCTGTTGGAAGGAAGAAGCGCAGATATCATATTTCCAAAGGCTTATAACAAATGAAGAAATTGCATGCGGCAAGCTTGAGAGTACGGTAGAATCACATTTCAACGCTTTCTCTCACTTCCAGATAACCTGCAAAAACGATTACGGAAAAGTAAACACAGACCCTATTGCTTTTATAGTAGAAGAATAAGCTAAAACCCGGTTGACCAAAGTCAACCGGGTTTGTTTATTTATATATTACTTGAAGTATCTCTTGAGAAGTCCTTCTAAACCGCGGCCGTGTCTTGCTTCGTCACAGAAACCCTCAAAAATACAGCAAAAACAGGCATTTTTAACCGTTTAGCACAAAATCAGCACAAAAACATAAAAATTTATGCAGTAGATTTTTCCTCATAAAAAATTCAAAAATATCTTTATGAGTGGAAAAATCAAACGTTTTGTGTAACTGTGTGCGATTAAAAGTTTTTTGAAATATTTATGAGGAAAAACATAACAGACCGACAAATTGGAATTTGGCGATTTATCTGCAAACACTTTATTTTGAAAATGCTAATTGATATTTAGGTAAAACAATTTTGATAAATACCGCTATATTGATTGCTAAAATGATTCCATATACAATTCGAATTGCCAATTCTGGAAAGAGCAGGGATATACCGTTCATATCACCGCCTCCGAAGAAACCACAAAGAACGCTTAAATATACGGGGTCAATTAGAAGCATTGCAATCGTGATGTAGTACATACATGCCTTAAAGATTTTTGAAGAAGTATCTCCGATTTTGTTCGCAAGCAGAATAAGAATATACGCCGTTATAAAAGTTGCGATAGAACCTACAATGCAGAATATACCCAACTGAATATCTGTCATCCTCTCAGCGTGAATATCAATCTGCATTCCCAAACCCATGATATTGATTTGTTTGAATGTTCCTGTTATAAGCGCATATAT
>SVSR01000006.1 GCA_015064205.1 Oscillospiraceae bacterium | reverse complement strand
AAGACGAAGAGGCCATCGTTGATTGTGCGAAGAAATACGGCTTATACAACATATCGCTTGATGAGAAATACCCGCTTGTTATGCACAGAAATTCAAATGACCGTAGATTCAGCTATTCAGTAGTAAAAGATATTGATAATCCTGATAATGACGGAAATATTGAAGTGAAGATTTACATGCGAGGCAACGCCAGATATGTAATAGGAAATTGTTCAACATACAGCATTGGAACAACCGAGATACCTATAGACCAGGCTCTCAAAGCAGATCTTATTTCTGTAATATCAGAATACGAGAGGGTTAATACAACAGTCTATGCTGTTTCTATGATAAAAACGACAAAAAGCAAAATAATGTCTGATGATTATACGGTAGCAAGCGAAAAAAGCATGTCATTACTCGGGCTAATCTCCTTGAAAGCTCCCTTGCTTGAGGGAAGCGCGATAACAGCAGAAAAGCTTAAAAGTTCAGGAATCAAGCTTATTATGAATGCCACCGGAGCCTCTGCTGAAGACATTGTATACGCAAAAAGCCTTGGAATATGCAGCGTTGACGGCGAAATACTAAGCGACAACACCCTCGCTTCTTTAACCGATGAAGCACTAAAAGCAACTATAACAAATTACTCTGTGTATTTGGATTTAAAAAACGCTTCTTTACGCAAAGCAATACACGCTCTTAAAGAAAACGGATATAAGGTTGCTTATTGTGCCGACTCGCTTTCGGATATTTCAGTATTAGAGCAAGCCGATATTGGATATACATACGCAGATATTCCGGATAACCTTCAAAAAATAAAAAGCAGGGCTAAAATTCTGCCTACAAAAGGCGATGATACATCAGATGCTCTGCGTTTCAAATCAGATGTTATAATACCCCAAAAGAATAGTGCTAACAGTCGCGACGGTGGTATTTTCTCAGTAGAAAAAAGTATACTTACATCTAAACTAATATACAGAAATTTGATAAACATGTTTGCTTATTTATTTGGAGTACAATGTGCACGCCTATTTATAATTCTGTACTCGGTATTCACTAAAAACATAATGTTAACGCCTCTTCAGATACTTGTAGGCGGACTGTTCTTTGATTTTCTCGCAATCCTTTCAATCTCTTTTTCAAGACCAAACAGTAGAACAATAGACGAATATAAAACGGCGATGAATGATATGCAAAATATGTCTAAATTTATCACGAGAAACATATTGTTTGGAGTTTTTTGGGCAGTAATGACTATCTTTATACCAACCGTACTGTCGCTTGTGAATTTGTTAGTTGACAGCACTGAGTTAACCACTATTGCGTTTATTTCATTTACCTTGTTACAAATAATCACATTGGCAGAAGTAAAATGCAACGTGAGCATATTTGACCGAAGTCGCGTATCGCTAAATCCATTTTTTATTATGAGCATAATATGTATGGTGATATTTATCGGATCATCCATGCTGTTTGCGGGTCTTGGAGCAATAATGGGAGTAGTAGTTCCGAGCAAAAGCGCTCTGATAGCAATTTTTCTGATTGTTTCTTTGGTAGTTTCACTGCATGAAGTTTATAAATCTCTCGCAAACAAGTAACAGTATAAAAATAATACAGCCGCACAACTAACTGTTGTACGGCTGTATTTCTTATTTTACATATTCCTGAGCTGCGGTTATATTATCAAAGAAAGCGATTTCGTCGATGATAATATAATCATTAAAATTTAAAGTTCTGCTTGAAGAGCCCCACGGCATCATTTTGATAGTCATATTATTCAAATAATCAACTGAGCTTATGGATGAAACATATTCTGAAAGATTGAGAACCATAGACGTATCTGTCGGCTTAACCTTGAGAGTACGTCCGGTATCATTTGCAACATAAACTCTTACTACCATGTTAGGGTCTGTCAGGTTAGCATTGAATTTAATTGCAACATACGGATAATCAGTAAACTTAAATGAAGTATTAAGAGCATTTAATATACTGATTGACGGCAATCCCGAATCCTTGAAGGGAACAAATTTTACAGTACCGTCAGCCTCAACGGTAGCTCTTACGAGACTGTTATCAAGTACACCCTTAAGAGACTCGCCGCTGAGTACGACTTTTTTAGCATTGTTGACAGCAGCCTGTGTATCTATCTTGGCATTTCTTAAATACTTAACGAATCTCATTATCATTGTAGCAACCTCGGCGCGTGTTGCTTCGTTACGAGGCTTGATAGTATTATCGGAATAACCGCCGACTATACCGTTCTTAGTACAGAATTTTATACCGTCTTTATATGATGCAGTTATCGAAGCTTCATCAGCAAACGCTTTAGCTCCATCAAGGCTTCCTTGCTTAAATTTACATATAGCATATCTATAAAGCATATCAGCCATTTCTTCCCTCGTTGCGTTGGCATTAGGCCTGAACGATGCGCCTTTAGCTACAATACCGTTTCTTTCAGCCCACGCAACACCTGCCGCATACCAGTCGGTTGGCTTAACGTCAGCAAAAGATGTTGTTGTATCTTTAGAAGTATTTTTATCAAGTCTTGAAAGAACCGTTACAAGCATCGCACGGGTCATTTTGCTGTTTGGTGAAAACTCGTCCGCCTTCATACCGCTCATGAGTCCGTTAAGCGCAACATAGTCAATAGCGTCTCTTCCCCAGAATGTTTCAGAAATGTCCTTGAAAACCTTAACTCCGTTATCAGGAGAATAAAGCTTATAAAGCGCCTCTTCTTCAGCTTCGGTTAAATTGACATAATAGAATTTTCCTCCAGGCTCTAAGCCCGTAGAAGATAGTACAGCAACGCTGCTTTCGTTATAAAGAAATTTTCCTAGACCTGTTCCTTCTCTGACGTTTGTAGGAAGGGAACTGCCCATAGTTATATTTTCATTTGCAATATATGTGTTATCATGCAAATTATACTGATGAGGTCCAAGAGCTCTTATAGAGTGAGTTGATCCGCCGGGAAGAAGACTTACATTATTATAAAAATCATTTCCATCAAAGTTGATGCTTGTATTAGTTAAGCCCGTATATGTACTTCCGCCTACACCTTCGCCGGGGCGCTGATGTGTGAATCCGTATCCAAGATAACGGAAATGGTTGTCGTACACTTGTACGCCTGTCATCTTTCCGCCGTTTCCGGTGTATAATTCTATACCTGTTCCGCTATACTCGGAAACGTTGCCGTACATCTGAAGATTTATGTATGTTGCCGGACTTTCACATCTTTGTGAGAATGAGCAGTTGTAAACCTGGGATGCATAGTTGTATCTCATGACAAGGTTTTCGCAAGATGCGTAGTTAGTAATACCATTGCCGTACCGTATCGGATAATCATATCCTCTTGAAGGCCAGTCCCAGATAATGCAACCACCTATCCATTCAACGGTACAGTACTGAATTGTTACGTTTTTTACATTACTGCTGGAAATAGCAGAGCTTGATGTTCCGAAAACCGCAAGGTTATCGATAACGATGTCGTGTTGATAACCCGTTGCATCCTTTTGAAGATTGATACCTACCGTGTCATCAGTAAGCTCTATTGAAGAAAATACGTCGCCGGGATTACCTTCCTTACAGTAGAGATATACGGCACCGTCTTTTTTATCATGGTAAAACTCAAGGTTTCCTGAAAGATCCTGATAACCTGTAAACATGCCGTTGTCTGTATCATAATATTCAAGTCCGTTGAATACATTTCCGTTGTCAACGCGGCGTCCGTCGTTGTATGCCGAAACGTGAATGCCCCAAGCACGTCCGCCATCAAATACAATTGTACCAATATTTCTTGTATTCCAGTCGATATAATCCGCATATACGTATATGTTGGGATATTCAGTCTCAAGCCATCTTTCAGAGCCCGAGGCATCAACAGAGCATATAAGCTTCGGCTTTGCGCCACTGCCGTACGCGGAATATGTAACACCGCTTTTTGCCTGAAGCGCGATCACTGTACGCCAAGAATCACCGCGCTTGAAGAATACGCCGTCACCGGCATTATACTTAAAAGCGTTAACCTTGTCTATGGTTTTCCATGCGGTCTGCGGCGAAAGGCCGTCGTTTTTGTCATTTCCCGAGCTTGAGGATACGTAGTATTTAGTACCTGTAACCTCAACCGTGGTTGGAGAATTTAGAATTGCATCAATTCTCGCGTCGATTTCCGCAGAGTAACTTTCTATTATGTCATCGTCAGCTTTTTCATAAAAATAGGTTTCATCGCCCGCACTGATATTCATAGGTAGTAAAGATAATATGAATAACATAGCAAGCAATAACGACAGTATTTTTTTCATAAAATTTCCCCCTTAAAAAATACATATTGCTAACTATATAATTATATCATATGGTTAAAATTTTATCAATACAACGTTTAGCGTCATATTATACTAATTTTTCCATTCATTTTTGTGCAAAAAAACGGCTCTCCAATTAATTGGAGAGCCAATAATATTAAAACTCAATCTTTCTTGAAATATAGTCAACAAGCTTATCAATTGCGACTCTTTCCTGCTGCATAGTATCACGGTCACGCACTGTTACACATCCATCTTCGAGAGAGTCGAAGTCATAAGTAATACAGAAAGGCGTACCAATCTCATCCTGTCTGCGATAACGCTTACCTATTGAACCTGATTCATCATATTCAACGTTGAAGTATTTAGAAAGCATGTCCGAAACCTCAATAGCCTTGTCACCAAGCTTCTTTGCAAGAGGAAGAACAGCAGCCTTTACGGGTGCAAGAGCAGGGTGGAAATGCATAACAACACGTGTGTCCTTTTCGTCAAGAACTTCCTCATCATATGCTTCTACCAAGAACGCAAGCGTTACACGGTCAGCACCGAGAGAAGGCTCAATAACGTAAGGAGTATATCTTTCGTTAGTTTCGGGATCAAAGTAATCAAGCTTCTGACCGCTGTGATTTGAATGCTGAGTAAGGTCATAGTCGGTTCTGTCGGCAATACCCCAAAGCTCACCCCATCCGAACGGGAAGAGATACTCAAAGTCTGTTGTAGCCTTGGAATAGAAACAGAGTTCCTCAGGGTCATGGTCACGAAGGCGAAGGTTCTCCTTTGTCATACCAAGATTATAAAGGAAGTTTTCGCAATAATCCTTCCAATATTTGAACCACTCAAGGTCAGTTCCGGGCTTGCAGAAAAATTCAAGCTCCATTTGTTCAAATTCTCTTATCCTGAATATGAAGTTGCCGGGTGTAATTTCGTTTCTAAAAGATTTACCGATCTGGCCAACACCGAAGGGGAGCTTCTTACGAGTAGTCCTTGCAATGTTAGCAAAGTTTACGAAAATACCCTGTGCAGTTTCCGGGCGTAAATAAAGCTCAGAAGATGAGTCTTCAGTTACACCCTGATAGGTCTTGAACATAAGATTAAACTTGCGTATATCAGTAAAATCGGCCTTACCGCAAGAAGGACAAACAATACCGTTATCTTTGATATAAGCTGCAAGCTGATCATTGGACCAACCGTTAGGATTCACATCAAGATTATTCTGTGCGATATAATCTTCGACAAGTTTATCAGCTCTGTGTCGTGTCTTACAAGATTTGCAGTCCATGAGAGGATCGGAAAATCCGCCTACGTGACCTGAAGCCACCCATGTTTCGGGATTCATTATAATAGCGGAATCAAGACCTACGTTATAGCGCGATTCTTGCACGAATTTTTTCCACCATGCGCGCTTTATATTATTCTTAAGCTCAACGCCGAGAGGGCCGTAGTCCCACGAATTTGCAAGACCGCCATAGATTTCAGATCCACTGTAAACGAAGCCGCGGTTTTTACAAAGCGCAACCACTTTTTCCATTGTCTTTTCGCTGTTGTTCATTTTGTTTTCTCCTGTATATTAAATTATGTATTATCAAATTAAGTATCATCTGTATTTTGCGTATTCCCCAATAGCCTCCTTAATATCAGGGTCAAAATACTTTGTTTTACCAACTGTTACATTCTTACCCGGATATGAATAAGTAATCTTTTCAAAAACTTTATAATGCGACATCATATCAAGGTTATCAGCAAGATCGTCTAAAGTATAATTCGTAGTAATATAATCTTCAAATGCAGTAAATAAAGAGCTTGCTTTTTTTATGTATGATGCATCAGAAATCTTATCTGCAAGCGCAAATATAAAATCACATGTAGTTTTTTCGCGCGAATTGGACGAATCGCTGTAATTGTTGTATCTGAGCAACTGTTGTGCTCGCTCACCGTTTATATACTGCTTACCCTTTTTAAGATCAATTTCCAAGGATTGCGAGGGATCAGAGTACTCCATATCCTCAGGAACGTAAAAGTCAACGCCTCCAAGTATATTAACAAGAGGAGCAAAATCCGCAACGTCAATAACAAAATATTTTTCAATTTCAAAGCCGGTAAGGCCCGTAAGTTTATCAAGGAAGAATTCCAAGCCGTTATCTCTGTACACGTCGCCGAGAGTGGTGAAGGTTCCGTCAATTTTAAGACGCATATCGGAGGGGATTGATGAAACAAGTATCTTTCTTCCTTCTTATCAAATCTTACTAAGACAATAGCATCAGCACAATATTTACGATTGCGCATCTCCGGGAACGTATCCGCATATGTATCTTCAATATTATAATCACCAAACAACTCAGGTTGATAGTCGGTCCCGATTATCACGAAATTAAACGATTCGCCTTTAATACTTGCAAAAATATCATCCTGCTCAGCGTTAGGTTGTGTTTCTGTTGTTTGCGTTACGATTTCAAGAGAAACTGCAGGACTCCCTTCGATCGAATCGGTAAGAGTAGCCGTTACAAAACTCGAAATAAAGTATGCTGCAATTCCAAAAAATAATACCGAAGCAAAAAAAGTAATTAAAAAGTTTCTTAAAGAGGTTTTCATTCGCGTAATTTCTCCGATAAAAATTTTAATATCGTATTTTACATGCTATCATATTATACAATATTTCACTAAATTTTGCAATAGTTTTATAAAATAAAATATATTGTAAAATACGTTGACATATTGTAAAAAAGGTTTTATAATATTAACAGTAGTATGTTAAATAATGCGGAGGAATGTATGGATTTCACCTATTCAATACCGTTAAAAAGTCTGATAGATGAGTTTTTACTCGAAAAAATCTACGTGCCCGAAAACATTGATGAGATACTTGTTCATAAAACCGAGGTAAACAGACCCGGACTTCAGCTTCACGGATTTTTTGATCATTTTGAGCCAACAAGAATGCAGATAATAGGAAGAGCAGAACATAAATATCTGGATATGCTCGATAGTGAATCAAGGAGTGCTTCTCTTACCAATTTTTTCAAGACCGAGCCTATTGCAGTTATTGTTTCGTCCGACCTTGATATTTTCGATGAGCTTCTTGAAGCGGCTGAATATTTTGAAGTGCCGCTACTGCGCACGCATGAGAGAACGAGCGCGTTCATGGCCGCGCTTATTGCATCATTAAATGTGAGTCTCGCTCCCCGAATCACTCGTCACGGAGTTCTCGTTGAAGTTTACGGCGAGGGTATGCTCATACTCGGAGAAAGCGGCGTTGGCAAAAGCGAGACCGCTATTGAACTCGTAAAACGCGGTCATAGACTTATAGCAGACGATGCCGTTGAGATTAAAAAAGTTTCATCTAAAACGCTTGTTGGGACCGCACCGGAGATAATACGCCACTACGTTGAACTTCGAGGCATAGGGATTGTAGACGTTAAACGGATTTTTGGTATTGGTGCTGTAAAGATGACCGAAAAGATTGACATGATAGTCAATCTTGAGCCTTGGGTACAAGGTAAAATGTACGACCGACTCGGTCTTGAAAATGAAGTAACGGAAATTTTGGGAATAGAGATCCCTACAACTGTAATCCCGGTTCGTCCCGGAAGAAACCTTGCTATAATACTTGAAATTGCGGCTATGAATAACAGACAGAAGCGTATGGGCTATAATACAGCAGTTGAATTTAACAAGCGTATAATGGGTCAATTTGAAAACATTGAAAACTAAAATTAAAGGGAATGGATATTTTCCGTTCCCTTATTTATTTTTATTGACTTTTGGTACTATAAACAAAACGATCAGCATCAGAAGCGGAAAAAGTGCAGTTGCAAGAATTGATTCTCTTAGCGCAGATTCCTCAGGCGAAAAACCAATGGCGTTCAAGCATTGTAAACAAGCATTGGAAAGAACGAGATCATTAACTACACCGTTTATCCAAGGGCCGAGAGAACAGCCCGCATCACCTGCAAAAGCAAGCAAAGCAAACATTGCAGTGCCGCCATTTTTGATTGTAAGAGAGCTTGCCGCTAATGTTCCAGGCCAAAGCAAGCTTGATGAAATTCCGGCGAGCGCAAAACACAGCATAACTATTATGGGATTTGAGATGAATGTTATGCCAATATAAGACAAGAATGCCACAAACGAACAAATAGTAAGTGCTTTAAAAATATGAATACGTTTACCGAATATGCTATACATAGTCCTTCCGACAGCCATCATTAGTCCAAAAATGCATGGGCCGAGCAAATCTCCGGCTACTTTATTTACTCCTAAACCCGCTTCGGCAAAATATGATGCCCATTGAGCAATAACCATTTCGGTTGAACCGCCGCATAACATTATAATCAAAAATAAAACAAAAACAGGCTTTTTGAGAATGTCTGATGAATGTTTTTGATTATCGCTTTTAGCCTCTATTATGGGGACTCTAAAAAAAATAAGGACATTCATAAACGGTATAAAAGCCCATAAGATTGGAATTAGGTGCCAAAATTCATCGGTAATAAGATAAAGGATAATAGTTGATATAAGTATTACACATGCTTGTCCCCAACCGTAAAATGAGTGCAAAAGCGTTAGTGTTGAGCCGATGTTTTCATTTGGCAGAGCCTCGACTATAGGATTTATTACTACTTCAATCAATCCGGCGCCCACGCTGTAAAGAAAAGAGGATATCAATAAGGCTGGAAGGATTGGGATGATCTGAGGCAACACCCCCATAAGTATAAGTCCGAGAGTTGCTGTTGCATTTGCGATTATAGCAGTATATCTGAAGCCTAATCGGTCAATTATTTTAATTGACGCTATGTCTATACATAGCTGAGTAAGAAAAATAAAAAGCACAAGTGATCCCAGTTCTGTAAATGATAGTCCGTATCTTTTTCTTAAGATAACGAAAAACAACGGTGCAATATTAACAGCAATAGCCTGAACTGTATATGATATATAGCAAGCCTTCTTGGTTATTGAATACGTATCTTTCATTATTGCACCTCCACTTTAACATCTTGTGAATTATTATAATACCTTATTTCAGATAAATTGTCAAGGTCTTAAAAATCTATTGACTACATAAACAAAATTTGTTATACTGTAACAGTAATATTTGAAAGCGAGGATTTATACTAATGATTCTTATTGAAATGGAAAACGGCAGCACAATTAAAATAGAACTTTGCCCCGACAAAGCTCCGATCACATGCAAAAATTTTGAAGACCTTGTTAAAAAAGGATTTTACGACGGGCTGATATTTCACAGAGTTATCCGTGATTTCATGATACAGGGTGGAGACCCGACAGGTACAGGCTGTGGCGGAAGCGGCATTAACATAAAAGGAGAGTTCGCCGCAAACGGTGTTAAAAATGACCTTTCGCACAAGCGCGGTGTTATATCTATGGCCCGCAGTCAGATGTTTGACAGCGCAAGCTCACAATTCTTCATCTGCCATAAAGATTCATCCTTCCTCGACGGACAGTATGCTTCGTTCGGTTATGTTGTTGAAGGAATAGAAACCGTTGATGAAATTGCCGAAACGGGAACCGACCGCATGGATAGACCAATATTCGAACAAGTAATAAAGAAGATAACAATAGTAGAGTGATTTTTGGAGCCGATATTAAAATGTCGGCTCTTTTTTAAAAAATAACACTTTTTGCTTCAATTTTTATTGCATATAAGTTACAAATGTGCTATAATTATTATAATTATGTAAAATTACAGAAAGGCACGTAAATCTAATGATAAACAAGTCATTTAGTTTGATATATCCGAATTATGATAATTCGACCGCTAATACAGTCGACATATCAAATGAAACTATTGAAGCGATAGAACTTGATTATCTTATAAATCTCAAAAACGGTTCGCTCAGCGAATACTTTTCCGCTGACGTTGATACTATCAGATTCAGGCAGGAAACCATAAAGGATATGCTCGATATACCCGAACTTTCAACGCTTTTGCTAGATATAATGCCTATGCTTTCAGATATTTCTGAATTAAGGCGCGTCCAAGGTGAACTGGGTGCTAAAGAAAACTATCTTTACTGCATAACAGAGATCGAACTTTACATAGAGTGCATAGAGAAGCTCAAACACGATTTTCTGCCTCTTAGCAAAAAAGTAAAAAGTACAGCCTTCATAAAAATGGCAGAAGCTGTTGCAAAGCTGGCTGAAAGCGATTACTATAAACAGTTAAATAAACGCCTTGACGAACTAACTTTCAAAGTACACGAAGTAAAAAGTGTTGCTATCGGAGTGAATCTTGATAACGAACTCAGGCCTACTGATGCGGGTGTAATAAGCCTTAACCCCGAAAAGTTTAAATCAGGAACAGTTATTGATAAAATTCTGAGGCTTGATTTCAAGGATGACGATTATACGTGCATAGCGCCGCTTGTTCCGTTTACTAAAGGGCAAAATGAAAACCAATTTTTCGCTTTAAGCAATGCACTTAACAACGCTCTTTCCGATATTTTCAAATCTTCAGTCAGATCGTGGCGCACGATCGTTCGCTCATACGTACTCGAAAATACCGATTTTTTGTTAAAAATAATACCCGAAATAGAGTTCCTGGTTAAAAGTACAAAACTACTTCGTGCATTGAAAGATCGCGGTCTTGCGCTGACTTTCCCTGAAATATGCAAGCTTTCGGATAAGAAATGCGAGCTTTACGGATTGTATAACCCGTGTGTAGCGTTAAAAACAGATGCGCAAATGGTCAAAAACGATCTTGTTTTTGACGAAAACGGCATGATATATATTCTTACAGGGCCAAATAGAGGAGGCAAATCTGTTATAACATGCGCGCTCGGACTTGTCCAAGCCATGGCTCAGTTGGGCTTACCTGTTACCGCAGACAAGGCAAAACTCAGTCCGGTAGAGTCAATATACACCCATTTCCCAACTGAAGCTGAAGATACGATAGATAAAGGAAGACTGGGCGAAGAGTGTGAAAGACTTAATGCAATTTTTGATAAAGTAAGTGAATATTCGCTTGTTTTACTCGATGAATCTCTATCGTCAACAGGGTCTTACGAAGCATCATATATAGCTTCCGAAGTACTCACGGGCTTCTCACTTGCAAAATGCAGGTGTCTGTTCTCAACGCATCTTCATGAGTTGTCTGCACGAGTTGACGAAATAAATGAAACAGCTAAAGCAGAGGGTGGCGTACTCGTTGATACGCTCGTTGCCGGAATAAAAGGAAACGAACGAAGCTTTGAAATTGTTCGTACAAAACCTGACGGAAAATCATATGCCCGTGATATTGCTGAAAGATACGGTCTTTCCAGTGAAAAAATACGCAATAAAATAAGTGATAAATAATATTTTTAGAGGAGAATTGATATGGATAAGCTTCTTACATTACTTGAAAACGACAGTACACTAACAAAAGAACAGTTAGCAACAATGCTCGACAAAGAAGTAGGCGACATAAAAAAAGCGATATGCGCATATGAAAAAGACGGTGTAATTCTCGGATACAAAACTATAATCGACTGGGATAAGACCGACAGAGAATACGTAAGCGCCCTTATCGAGCTGAAAGTTACTCCTCAATGCGACGGCGGTTTTGACAGAATAGCTGAAAAAATATATAACTACCCGGAAGTTCAGTCGCTTTATCTTATGTCCGGCGGATTCGATCTCGCGCTGATCATTGAGGGTAAAACATTAAAAGAAGTTGCAACTTTTGTAGCGCGAAAGCTTGCTCCTCTTAACAATATTACCGCAACTGCAACGCATTTCGTACTTAAAAAGTACAAGGATAAGGGTGTAATTTATGACATGCCGCAAAAGGACGAGAGAGGTATGTTTTCAATATGATAGATAAAAATACTATTATACCAAAACGCATTTCTGACATAAAACCTTCGGGAATAAGAAAATTTTTCGATCTTTTAAATGAAATGGATGACGTTATTTCTCTTACGGTCGGAGAACCTGATTTTGTAACACCTCAGCACATAAGAGACGCGGCTATAACCAGTCTTGAGGGCGGTAAAACTTACTATACAGGCAACAGCGGTATGCCGGCTCTAAGGGAATCAATAGCCGAATATTTAAACAGACGCTTTTCGCTTGATTACTCACCCAAAGACGAAGTTATCGTTACGGTGGGTGGAAGCGAAGCAATAGATTTGGCTGTCAGAGCTATAGTAGATACGGACGATGAAGTAATAATACCGATTCCTTCATTTGTTTGCTATGGGCCAATTGTAGAACTTTCTCATGGAAAGCCTGTGTTTGTCGAAACAAAGGCTGAGGATAATTTCAAATTAACTCCCGAGGCGCTTGAAGCGGCAATAACGCCAAAGACAAAAATGATAGTTATTCCGTTTCCCAATAACCCTACCGGCGCTGTGCTTACAAAAAGTGAGCTTGAAGCACTCGCTCGCGTTATCGAAAAGACAAATGCTATAGTTTTGTCGGATGAAATATACGCCGAACTTACATACGGATTTAAGCATACTTCTATTGCTTCAATACCTTCTATGAAAGACAGAACGATACTTGTCAGCGGTTTTTCAAAAGCATATGCTATGACCGGTTGGAGACTCGGTTATCTTGCAGGACCGACCGAACTCGTTTCCCAAATGCTTAAAATTCACCAGTATGCTATAATGTGTGCGCCTACAACGAGCCAGTTTGCGGCAATAGAAGCTATGAAAAACGGAGATTCGGACATAGCAGAAATGTCTGCCGAATATAACCGCAGAAGAAAATTCCTCGTAAGCGGCCTTAATAAAATCGGTCTTGATTGCTTCGAACCGGAAGGCGCCTTCTATGCATTTCCGAACGTAGGAAAATCAGGACTTTCATCCGAGGAATTTGCCGAAAAGCTTTTGTACTCTAAAAAAGTAGCTATCGTTCCCGGAAATGCGTTCGGTAGTTGCGGCGAAGGATTTGCGAGAATCTCTTATGCTTATTCGGTAAAACATATTTCACTTGCTCTTGAAAGACTCGAAGAGTTTCTCACCGAGCTTAAACAAGGTAAAATCAAGTAAAAACAGAAAGGCCACAATGTATGCCCAATAAACCTGAGCTTTTATCACCTGCAGGCAATTTTGAAAAAATGAAGAGCGCAATATTATACGGCGCCGATGCCGTTTATCTTGCAGGTAATGATTTCGGCATGCGTGCTGCAGCTGACAATTTCAGCAACGATGAACTGAAAGAAGCCATAAAATATGCTCACGAAAGGGGAGTTCGTATTTATATCACTCTTAACACAATGCCGCACCCCGATGAGTATGAAAATTTACACGAATATTTGAGATTTCTGTCTACTACACCGCCCGACGCAGTAATATGTGTTGACATGGGTGTAATAGCATTGGTAAAAAAATATTTACCCCGTACAGAAATTCATATATCAACTCAGGCAAGCGTTGTAAGTGCCGAAGCTGCAATACAGTGGATGAGGCTTGGAGCAAAAAGGGTAGTTCTTGCGCGCGAGCTTACATTCGACGAAATACTCAAGATAAGAGCCAATATACCCGACGAGCTTGAGCTTGAAGCTTTTATACACGGCTCAATGTGTATATCTTACAGCGGAAGATGTTTGCTTTCGCAGCACTTCACAAACAGAGATGCAAACCGCGGGAGATGCGCTCAGCCTTGCCGTTGGAACTTTGAAGTTTATGAAGAAAAGCGCCCCAATGACGTTCTGCCGCTTGAACAAGACAAAAACGGAACGTTTATTATGAGTTCAAAGGATATGTGTATGATAGAACACATTCCCGAGCTTGTAAAATCGGGCATAACGAGTTTTAAAATAGAGGGAAGAATGAAGAGTTCCTACTATACGGCCGTTGTTACCAACACTTACAGAATGGCGATCGACAGGTATTTAAGCGATCCTGACGGCTATGTGTTTGATCCGTTATGGTCAAAAGAGCTTGACAGCGTAAGCCACCGTGAGTACGCAACGGGCTTCTATTATGACCGCCCGCTTGATGATGCAAAAACGTGCACAACACCCGGATATCTGCGTGAAAAGGCGTATCTTGCTATTGCACAGGATTATGATGCTCAAAGTGGTCTTGCACTGTTTATTCAAAGAAACAAGGCAGTCAGGGGAACAAGCGCAGAAATAATATCTCCCGGTAAATGCGGCCGCGGATTAACTCTTGATGAGATGTTTGATGAAAACATGACTCCGCTTGAAAGTGCTCCGCATCCGTTCATGAAATTTTATGTAAAAGTTCCATTTGAAGTAAAGCCGGGCGATATAATGCGCTCAGGCGACTAACGGAGGTTACAATGATAGAAATTCTGAAATCACTTTTGCTCGGTATTGTTGAGGGAATAACAGAATGGCTTCCTATCAGTTCAACAGGGCATATGATCCTTTTGAATAGATTTATAAACAATACAGGTTTTACAAATAGTGATCTGTACATTTATGTTATTCAGCTTGGTGCGATACTCGCAGTCGTGACAATGTATTTCAAAAAGCTCAATCCTTTTGCGCCATCAAAAAGCAAGCTTGAAAAATCAGAAACATGGCATATGTGGTTTAAAGTAATAGTTGCATGTATTCCTGCCGCAGTTATAGGTCTTATTTTTAATGACTATATGAAGGACAATGAGTTTCTGGTTGCTTCTACCTTACTTATCTATGGCATCGCATTTATAGTTGTTGAGAACAGAAAAAAAACACCTGTCGTCACAACGCTTAACACCTTAACATACAAAACTGCACTCATCATAGGAGCGTTTCAGGTTCTTTCAATAGTACCGGGCACGTCGCGTTCAGGAGCTACGATACTTGGCGCTATAATAATCGGATGCTCAAGAGAACTTGCGGCTGAATTTTCATTTTTCCTGGCGATACCCGTTATGTTTGGCGTCAGTTTCTTGAAAATTATCACGAATCTTGACCTTTTCAGTACTGAAAACTTGCTGGTGCTGATTACGGGAATGCTTGTAGCATACGTCGTATCCCTGATTTCAATGAAATTCCTTGTAGAATACGTAAAAAAACATGATTTTAAATTTTTCGGTTATTACAGAATAATACTTGCCGTAATAGTATTAGCTTATTTCGGTATCAGCGCTATAGTAGCATAAAACTGATAAATCAGTAAAATTGTTGATTTTTTAACAAAATATGCTTGCCAAAATCGCTAAAATATGATACAATATTAGCCGTGAGAATTTTTGCGGTGAAAACGCCGCATAATTAACTATGTAAAATTTTATTTTTGAGGTGAAAATATGTACAACAAGAAGACCATTGAGGATATTGAAGTATCCGGCAAGAGAGTTCTCGTTCGTTGCGACTTTAACGTACCGCTCAAGGACGGAGTTATCACAAGCGATAAGAGAATCGTAAGCGCTATCCCCACAATCAAATACCTTTTAGAGCATGGCGCAAAGGTTATCCTTTGCTCACATATGGGCAAGCCTCACGCAGTTCTTACCGAAGGTTTCGGACTTACCAAAAAGGAAAAAGCTAAGATCGAAGCTCTTCCCGCAGAAGAACAGGCAGAAGCTAAGGCAAAAATGCTTGAAAAGGCTGCAAAAGAAGATCCCGTCAAGTTCACACTTAAGCCTGTTGCAGACAGACTCAATGAGCTTCTTGACGGTAAGGTTACATTCGCAACTGATATAATCGGTGAAGATGCTAAGGCGAAGGTAGCAGCTCTTAAGGACGGCGAAGCTGTTCTTATCGAAAATGTTCGTTTCGATGCAAGAGAAACAAAGAACGATCCTTCTTTCTCAAAGGCACTTGCTGAATTTGCCGATCTTTATGTAAATGATGCATTCGGTTCTGCACACAGAGCGCACTCTTCAACTGCAGGCGTTACAGAATTTATCAAAGACGCTGTATGCGGTTACCTCATTCAGAAAGAGATTAAGATAATGGGCGATGCGCTCAGCAACCCCGTTCGTCCTTTCGTTGCAATTCTTGGCGGTGCAAAGGTTTCCGATAAGATCGGCGTTATCAATAACCTCATTGAAAAGGTTGATACTCTCATTATCGGCGGCGGTATGGCTTACACATTCTTCCGTGCACTTGGTAATACAACAGGAACATCTCTTTGCGAAGAAGACAAGCTCGACCTTGCTCTTGAGCTCCTTTCAAAGGCTCGCGCGAAGAACGTTAACTTCCTTCTCCCCGTAGATAATATGGTAGGTAAGGAATACGACGAAAATACAGAATACATGAGAATTTATTCCGACTCCATTCCGGACGGCTGGATGGGACTTGACATCGGACCTATCACCCAGGAACTCTTCTCAAAGTCCATAAAGGGTGCCGGAACAGTAGTTTGGAACGGACCGATGGGCGTTTCCGAATGGAAGAACTTCGCAGCAGGCACAGAAACAGTTGCTAAGGCGGTTGCTGAGTCCGGCGCAATCTCCATTATCGGCGGCGGCGACAGCGCTGCAGCAGTTGAAAAGCTCGGTTACGCAGATAAGATGACTCACATCTCAACAGGCGGCGGTGCATCTCTTGAATTCTTAGAAGGTAAGGACCTTCCCGGTATCGCTTGCCTTAACAACAAGTAATAACATGTAAAGAAGGACTTACAAGATGAACAAATCTCTAAGACGTCCCGTTATTGCGGGAAACTGGAAAATGAATATGACGCCCTCCAAAACATCGGCTTTCATAGATGAGCTTGTTGTCAAGGTAGCAGGCAAGAATCAATGTGATATCGTTCTTTGCGTACCTTTTGTTGATATTGCAGCTGCTGTTGCAAGCGCAAAGGGAACAAACGTAAAAGTTGGCGCGCAGAACGTTCACTTCAAGGAAAACGGCGCATACACCGGCGAAATCTCTGCAGAAATGCTTCTCGAATGCGGAGCTGAGTACGTTGTAATAGGTCATAGCGAGCGCAGACAGTATTTTGGCGAAACAGACAAAACCGTAAACCTCAGAACACTTGCTGCACTTAATGCAGGCCTTAAGGTTATCCTTTGTGTTGGCGAAATGCTTGACGAGCGTGAACTCGGTATCACAGAAGAAATCGTTTCTATGCAGACAAAGATTGCGCTTAAGGACGTTACAAGCGAGCAGCTTAAGAACGTAATTATCGCATATGAGCCTGTATGGGCAATCGGTACAGGTAAGACCGCAACTGCCGAACAGGCTGAAGAGGTTTGCGCAATCATCAGAAACGTTATTGCAAAGCTCTATACTAAAGCTGAGGCTGATGCAACTGTTATCCAGTACGGCGGTTCAATGAATGCAAAGAATGCCGCAGAGCTTCTTTCCAAAGAAAACGTTGACGGCGGACTTATCGGCGGTGCTTCTCTTAAGACTGAAGATTTCACAATAATTGTTGACGCAGCACAGTAAATTCAAAAGAAAAGTCGGGCGGTTTAAGCCGCCCGATTATTTTTAGGTGCAATATGAATAAATTAAGAAACAGCTCATTTTTATTACTTACATCAATCATCTGGGGACTTGCGTTTATTGCTCAGAGCGTTGGTATGGACTATATCAAACCATTCACATTCAACGGAATAAGATCGCTTATCGGCGGAGTGGTGTTAATTCCGTTAGTGTTTATACTCCGGTGCAGAGCAAACCGCCGTGGTGAACTTCAAAAAGAAAACAAAAAAGTTCTAATAACAGGCGGTATATGCTGTGGCGTGATTCTTTTTATTGCATCTACACTGCAACAATATGCTCTGGTCGATACAAGTCCCGGGAAAGCCGGATTCATGACAGCACTATATATAGTTATAGTGCCCATGATCGGTGGATTCACCGGCAAAAAAACCGGCATTAAACTGATTATTGCCGTTATAGCCTCTCTTATAGGGCTCTATTTTCTCTGCTTTGATGGCGAGAAATTTACACTTGCTCCGGGTGATATTTATCTCATACTTGCTGCAACAATGTTTTCGATACATATTCTTGTAATAGATTATTTCTCGCCTAAAGCTGACGGCGTAGCAATGTCATGCATACAATTTATTATATGCGGACTCTTGTCTGTGTTGCCTATTATTTTATTCGAAAAACCTGAGCTATCTGCAATTATAGACGCAAAAGCGGCTATCCTGTATGCCGGCGTAATGTCTTGCGGTGTTGCATATACATTACAAATTGTCGGTCAGAAAGGCGTTAATCCGACTCTTGCATCACTTATATTAAGTCTTGAGTCGGTATTTGCACTTCTCGGAGAATTTGTATACAGCAAAATTACAGGAAACCCAAGCACTCTTTCTCACCGCGAGATTTTCGGTTGTGCTATCGTTTTCTTCGCGATCATACTAGCTCAACTCCCGGACAAAAGAAAAACATAAGTTATTAACAAAAATAATTAAAATTTATAGTTAGCGACATTTGATTTAATTATCAAGTGTCGCTTCTTTCATCACTAAAATTCAAGCGCAGCTTGAATTGACGTTTTTTTATTCAAGTAATGCAATATTGACAACTTTATTTCACGATAGTACAATTAAATTGTAAATAATATAAACAATTTTAAAGGAGAAGCTATGAAGGTAGGATTATTGGTTGATATAACCGAAAATTACAAAGAAAACATCCGACAGGCAAAGGCTCTTGGCTTTGATTGCGGTCAGATCTGCATTTGGAATATGGATTTCTACACCAAGGACAACCTTAATGAACTTAAAGCAATACTTAAAAAAGAAGAGTTTGCTGTTAGCGCCGTATGGTGCGGCTGGAGAGCTCCTGTTGTATGGAGTCATCCGCAAAAGTACAGTACTCTCGGTCTTGTTCCTGATTATCTTCGCGCAGTACGAATGGAAGATCTACGTCGCGGTGCACGTTTCGCCTATGATCTTGGCGTTTCAACAATTATAACGCATACCGGATTTATCCCTGATGATCCATATCACCCTACCCATATTGCTATCGCAAACGAACTTAAAGCTTTTTGCAAAGAGCTTGATGAGCGTGGACAAAGGTTTGCCTTTGAAACGGGCGAGGAGCTTCCACTTACGTTAAGTATACTAATTAATGAGATCGGCCTTGATAACGTTGGTGTAAACTTTGACCCCGCAAACTTTATAAGCGGGGGCAGAGGAAATCCTAACGAGGCTATGGAGCTTCTTGGCTCACGTATTTTTGGTATGCATGCAAAAGATGCTATTCCCCCTAAATTTGGAGAAGTTGGCGGAAAGCAGACTCAAATAGGAGAGGGTAGTGTTAATTTCCGCCGCCTCATAGAGCAGCTCAAGGAATTCGGTTATGCCGGCGACATCGTTATCGAGCACGAAATGGAAGGCAGAGCCGACAGAAACGCCGATATAGCAAAATCGAAAATCTATCTTGAAAATATTATTTCCGAAGTTTACGGAAAATAAAGGAGGATATAACTATGAAAGAAATAAAAATAGGACTTGTGGGAGCCGGTGCAATAGCAAGAAACCTGCATCTACCGGCATATGAAAAAGCTAAGAAGATAGGTGTAAAGCTTGAGGCAATATGCGACATTGACATTGAAAGAGCAAGGAAAACTGCCGAAAAATTTGGCATAGAAAAGTACTATGACTCAGTAGATAAAATGCTTGCTGAGTGTGATCTTGACGGTATTGACATTTGCACCTGGAATGCAGCTCACGTTCCGGTATGTATTGCTGCCGCTAAGGCAGGTAAACACATTATGTGTGAAAAACCTGCTGCAATGACAGTTGAAGAGCTTAAAGAATTAAAGAATATCCTTGACGAAAAGAATCTTGTATATATCCATGCTGTTCCAGGTCGTTTTTCGAATGAGTCACTATCTCTTAAAAAGCGTATAGACGCCGGTGATTTTGGTGAAATCTATTATGGCAAGGCTTCGTATGTACGCCGTCGAGGAGAGCCTAAGGGTTGGTTTACCGATAAAGAAATATCAGGAGGAGGCCCCATTCTTGATATTGGAGTTCACGCTATCGACGCCGCATGGTATCTCATGGGTGAACCGAAGCCTGTTAGAGTTTGTGCTATGACATTTTCTGACAAAATAAACTCGGAATGTGAAAGAAGCTTTGTATGGACGGGCGCTCCGTCTCCTGCAGGCGCACGCAACTGTGAAGACTCTGGCGCCGGTGTTATCCATTTTGAAAACGGCGCTCAACTTCTCTTTGAAGCAAGCTGGTCTATTCAGCTTCCTGACTTTAATCAAACTATCATTGCTGGAACAAAGTCAGGTGCACTTCGTGCAGGCACCCCTGTAGTTTACACGGAAAACTCAGGCTATCTCACAGATGAGAATATAACTATCCCCCAGTCCGACAGCGGATATGCGGAAGTCGAACATTTTGCTGAGTGTATCAGAGAAAACAAACGTAATACAAGATATGACATCAACAAGGCAATTCAAATGCAGTCTATACTTAATGCTATCTATAGGTCCGCAGAACTTGGACGTGAAGTTACAATTGACTCGGAGGATAATATAAAATGAAAACCTGTATAAGCACGTATAGCTTTCTACAAAGAATGAGACAAGGCGGTTTCAACCGCTTTGATGCCATAGACTATATCAAACAACTTGGTATGGATGGTGTTGAACTTGTTATCTGGAAGGCTCCTGAAGGTTACACTTTCGCTTCATATGTAAAGGCGCTTTGCGATCACGCAAGAAAAGCGGGAATTGAGGTTCCGATTCTGACACTGGATGCAGACTTCTACACGAAAGATCCGGAAGAAGAACTTAAGCGCCTTATGGAGATGGTTGACATAGCATCAAAATGCGGTATTCCTATGATGCGTCACGACATCACCTATAACTTCCGCGGTGACGAGGCAGTAAAATCTGCTAAAGTAATTATAGATGCTGTAGCGCCATACATCAGACATCTTGCTGAGTATGCTGAAACAAAAGGGGTTAAAACCTGCAGTGAAAATCACGGCAGAATAATGCAGGATACCAACAGAATTGAAGCTCTGCTTTGTGCCGTTAACCACAAAAACTACGGTCTCCTCTGTGATATGGGCAATTTCGGCACTGCTGATGAGGAGTGTGAGATCGCTGTTTCGCGACTTATTGAACACGTTTGCTATGTACACGCAAAAGACGCTTTCAAAAAAAGCGGCATGTCTTTCAACCCAGGTGAGGGTTGGAGCCACTCACGAGGCGGTTATTACAGACGCCCCACAATATTCGGGCATGGCGATGTACCTACTTTCCAGATACTATCTGCACTAAAAAATAGCGGTTATAACGGATGGATCTCAATTGAATACGAAGGAATAGAAGATAATCTTATGGCGCTTGACATTAGCTCGAAGAACTTAAAAAGAATGATAAAGGAACTAGAGAATGAAAACGCTGATTAAAAACGGAAACGTCGTATTGCCTGACTGCTCCGGATTTGCCCAAATTGATGTTTTGATAGAAAACGGGAAAATTTTGTCAATGGGTAACAATCTTCTTGGTGATAATGTATTTGATGCTAAGGGTAAGTACATTCTTCCCGGACTTATCGATATTCACAATCACGGATCAATAGGCTCAAATTTCGGAAATGGTAATAAGGATAGGAAAATATTGCGGTATTTAGCAGAACATGGTATAACAACCGTTCTTCCTACGCTTGGAACCAACACTATCGATGTTCTCATTGAGCGAATCAAAAATGTGCTTGAGGTCAAGAAAACTGATATAAACGGTGCACGTATTGGTGGAATTCACCTTGAAGGCCCCTTTATTTCCGAAGAAAAAAAAGGGGCTATGATGATTGAGTCGCCGGCGTGTACAGTTGAAAATTTCAATCAGCTTATTGAAGCAGGCAACGGTGAAGTAAAGCTTATGGCTCTTGCTCCTGAACGTGAAAATGCGCTTGACGTTATTAGAGAGGCTGTAAAAAATGGGATAAGAATCTCGCTTGGACACACCATGGCTACATACGCTGAGGCTATGGCGGCAATAAATGCAGGTGCAAATCATGCTACTCATACCTTTAACGCAATGCGTGATTATAATCACCGCGAACCCGGTGTAGTTGGAGCGGTGCTTACTACTGACGAAGTAACATGCGAAGTGATATGTGATATGATACACCTCGCTCCCGCTACCGTTAAACTTATTAGGCTTGCTAAGAGCATTGATAGAATGATACTCATAAGCGATTCAAGTCTTGTAACCGGTGTACCAGACGGTGAATATGAGGTTGACGGTCATATTCGCTATGTAAAAGACGGTGTTTCACGCATAAAAAACGGAACTATCGCTGCAAGCTGTTTCAATATGGCTGATGGTGCAAAAAATCTTGTTAAAGAGGGATTTACTCTTACTGATATAGCTCGCATAGGTGCTCTTAATCCCGCCAAAGCCATAGGTCTTGAAAAAGAACTTGGAACAATCGAGCTCGGAAAGCATGCTGACATTCTCATTTGTAGCGAAGCAATGAATATTGAGCGTGTTATATTAAGAGGAAAGTTTATTTGACTATGAGAGGCTATTTTTTATGGTAGACAAACAAAATTTCATTGAAAAGATTCGCTTTTACCGAAACAAGCTTGGCATGACCCAAGCCGAACTAGCCGAAAAAATGCACGTCAGTTTTCAAGCAATATCAAGTTGGGAGTGCGGAAATACTTTACCGGATCTTGACAATCTATGTGAGTTATCATCAGTTTTGGGCGTTCCCGTTGACACTCTTCTTCGAAACCAAAACTTTTCTGATGAGCAATCCTTTATAGGCATCGACGGTGGGGGAACTTCAACCGAATTTGCACTTTTCACTAATAAAGGCCGAATACTTAAATGCTTCAAACTTCCAGGCACAAATGCTTCAAACGTAGGTGTTTCGTACGTACTGTCAATCTTCTGCCAGGGAATTGACTGTTGCCTTTCAACAGGCAGACCCGTTAAAGGAATATTTATGGGGTGCGCAGGCGGATTGCTCGACGAAGTGTATAAAAAGCTATCGGAAATATACCCTGACATCCCAATTCACATTGATTCGGACGGAGTTAACGCTCTCCTTAGCGCTGACGGTGATGCCGCTATGATTTGCGGAACGGGTATGGTGTTTTTCAGGCACGAGCCGAACGGCAGTTATAAAAAATTTGCAGGTTGGGGGCACGAATTTGGTGATTATGGAAGTGCTTATAATTACGGACGCGAAGCAATTTGTGCCGCAAGAGCTTATGAAGACGGGGTTAAGTTGTCGTCTTTGATATACTCTATCATGAAAGAAAATTTAGGTGCACAAACCATAAAAGCAGGAACGAACGAGCTTAAAGACGTTTCGGAAATTGCAGGAAAAGCATATATTATTTTTGAAGCTTACAAGCAAAATGATCCTTACGCTGAAGAAATAATCCACAGCGAAATGAAACGACTTGCCAGAGTAGTGCAAAGTGTCTGTCCCAAGGGTGGGAGGATAATTGCCTGCGGAGGCATAAACCAACATTATGGAAATATTACCTTGCCGATATTAAAGCAATACGTTTCCGAAAATACTGAATTCATTCTTCCCGCTCTCCCTCCTATATACGGAGCTTGCCGGGCTGCCTGCCGTTACTTTGACATTCCGACAGACGAAGGATTTTTCAAAACCTTTTCATCAGACTACAGGAAAATCACATTCTGATCTATACAGTATTTAATAGCCAAAAGTGGTGATACTTGATAAAAAACAAGTATCACCACTTTTTATCTTTAATATTTTAAAATTATGATCAGAGCAATATATCTGACTATATTTCCTTTTACGGCAAAACAATAGTATCAGCGCCAAGATCAATAATATAATCACCGCTTTTTAAAATTTTTACAAGTTCAAATGAATTCAAAGGAAGTTTTTTCGTTCTGATCGCAGCATTACCATCATTAGCAACATCAGGATGATGAAAATCGGATCCTGCGGTTATTATTTCAAAATTATTCTCCTTTGCAAACCTTAACGCCAGAGCTATCCGCGAATTATGATGATGATGCATATTGAATGCTTCAACGCCGTCAAGCAGGGAGGCGTCAGCAGGCGCCCCTCTGAACGGATGAGCCTGAATAAAGAGCGATTTGTCAAGCTTAACATTTTCTCTATACGATCTTATATCGCACGATAAGTAGTCATACGCATCTTCGAGTATCTTTATGTCAACGCCATATATCAGATAATCGTTTGAAGACTCACGCTCAAAGCGAATTTCAGCGCCAAGAAGAACCTTAACGTTGTATTTTTCACTTAATGTAGCACAATCCTCGTAGTCTTTTACATAATAATCGATTGCTTCATTTTTTGTCATACCGTCAAACATACATTCAGTAAAATGATTAGTAATTACAACCGCATGATAGCCAATCTCTGAATAAGTCCGCATCATCTCCTCGGGCGGTATTTCGCTGCAAACACTTACAGGTGAGGTGTGAGCATGCATTTCAATTCTGTATGGATATATTTTTTTTAGTTCAGATTTATAGCTTATATTTTCCATTGAATTCTTGTATTAACGCCTTTCTTTGCGAAAATTAAGTGCCCAACAATTTCTTGTCGGGCACATTATTTTATTTTTTAAGAGCGATAGCTTCTTTTGCCTTTGCCACAAGGTTTGCTGCGGTAAGACCGTACATTTCAAGAAGCGGCGGAACCTTACCGGAACGTCCGAATACATCCTGAGTACCAACTCTTATAACGGGTGTCGGGCAGGCTTCTGCGAGGCATTCGCAAACAGCACTTCCAAGACCGCCTATAACGTTATGTTCTTCAGCAGTAACAATAGCGCCTGTTTCACGCGCGGCATTAAGTATTATTTCCTTATCAAGAGGTTTGATTGTAGCTATATTGATAACACGAGCACTGATACCTTCATTCTTGAGAAGTTCTGCAGCTTTTATTGCTTCGTGTACCATAAGACCGGTAGCAACGATCGTAACGTCAGAACCGTCAACAAGCTTAACGCCCTTGCCGATTTCGAATTTGTAGTTCTCATCAAATATCTGTTCAAGAGCAAGGCGGCCGAATCTAAGATATACAGGGCCGACAAAGTTTATAGCAGCTTCTACTGCAGCGCGTGCTTCAACAGCGTCAGCAGGATTGATTATTGTCATACCGGGAATTGTACGCATAAGCGCAATATCTTCAAGACACTGGTGGGTAGCACCGTCTTCACCAACGGAAATGCCTGCATGTGTTGCACCGATCTTTACGTTAAGGTGAGGGTATCCAATAGAGTTTCTTACTTGTTCAAAAGCTCGTCCTGCGCTGAACATAGCAAACGAACTAACAAACGGAATCTTACCGGTAGTAGCAACGCCGGCAGCTACGGAAATCATATTGCCTTCTGCGATACCGCAGTCAAAGAATCTGTCGGGGTACGCTTTTTTGAATTTTATGGTTTTTGTTGCTTCTGCAAGGTCTGCATCGAATACAACGAGGTTTTCATATTTAGCTCCAAACTCAACAAGGGCTGAGCCGTAAGCTTCTCTTGTAGCAATTTTCTCAGACATTTCTATATTCCTTTCTCACAACAAATTCTCAGGCACCGAGTTCTTCAAGTGCAAGCTTATACTGATCTTCCTTAGGAGCGCTTCCATGCCAGCTTACCTGGTTTTCCATAAAGGATACTCCGCGGCCTTTTACTGTCTTCATTATAACAGCAGTGGGCTTACCCTTACATTTGCGTGCCTTTGAAGCGGCGCTTCTTATCTCGTCAAAATCATGACCGTTTATTTCTATAACGTTCCAGCCGAAAGCTTCAAACTTTTCCTTGAATGGAGCAGGCCCGATAACATCAGCAACAGGACCGTCTATCTGAAGTCCGTTATAATCAACGAAAGCGCAAAGATTATCAAGCTTATAGTGAGAAGCAAACATTGCCGCTTCCCAAACCTGGCCTTCTTCACATTCGCCGTCGCCGAGAACTGCATATACTCTGTATGAATCGTTCGATATCTTACCCGAAAGCGCCATGCCGCAAGCAGCGGAGATACCAAGGCCAAGTGAACCTGTTGTCATATCAACACCGGGTGTGCCTTTCATGTCGGGATGCCCCTGGAGATTACTGTCTATCTGGCGAAGAGTTTTTAAATGTTCAACAGGGAAGTATCCGCGATTAGCAAGTGTTGAATAAAGCGCCGGAGCCGCATGTCCTTTAGAAAGTACAAAACGGTCACGGGTAAGATCCTTGGGCTTTTCGGGACTAACATTCATTTCTTCAAAATAAAGATACGCCATTACGTCAGCGATCGAAAGAGATCCGCCGGGATGTCCTGAAGCCGCTCTGTATACGCCTTCAATAATACCGATTCTGATTTTTTTCGCCTGTTCGGCGAGGAATTCATTCGTCTGTTGCATTTTTGATTTCCTTTCTGTATATAAGCCTTTGTTTATTAAACTTAAATTTCACCGCTGTTATTTGCATTAGCTTTAAGATAAGCATTTATAAAGCCGTCGATTTCACCGTCCATAACTGCATTGATGTTACCGTCTTCAAATCCAGTGCGCGTGTCTTTAGCAAGAGTATACGGCATAAATACGTATGAACGGATCTGCGCTCCCCATTCAATATTGGTCTTATTACCCTGAATATCTTCAATTCTTTCGAGTTTTTCTCGTTCCTTGATCTCCATAAGCTTGCTCTTAAGCATTTTCATAGCCGTTTCTTTATTCTGAAGCTGGCTGCGTTCAGTCTGGCATCCAACGACAATGCCGGTAGGCTTGTGAAGAATACGGATAGCCGAGTCGGTCTTATTTACGTGCTGACCTCCCGCACCGCTAGAACGGTGTGCTGTTACTTCAATATCCTCATCACGGATTTCTATCTTACCGTCATCAGTGAACTCGGGCATAACTTCAACCGAAGCAAATGAAGTATGACGACGCCCCGAAGAATCAAAGGGAGAAACGCGAACGAGTCTGTGAACACCGTTCTCACTCTTGAGATAGCCGTATGCATTTTCGCCTTCAACCATAATAGTAGCACTCTTGAGTCCGGCTTCTTCGCCGTCAAGCCAGTCAATTAGCTTTACGTTATATCCATGTTTTTCACCCCAACGGGTATACATACGGTAGAGCATAAGCGCCCAGTCCTGGGCTTCTGTTCCGCCGGCACCGGGGTGGAATGAAACGATGGCATTACTCTGGTCATATTCGCCGGAAAGAAGTATCTCAATACGCTGACGTTCTTCTTCTTCTGCAATTTTAACAACCTCAGCTTCGACTTCGGGAATAAGTGATTCATCGCCTTCGTCAATACCTATTTCGGCAAGCACAATAGCATCTTCAAGTCTCGTTGCAAGATCATCATATTTCTTTATTTTATCTTTAAGCTGTTTTACTTTTCTCAAAACTGTGCTCGAGTTTTCCTGATCGTTCCAAAAATCAGGCTCAAAAGTTTGTTTTTCAAGCTCATCAGCCTTTTCGCGCAATTTATCTATCTGCAGAGCACTTCCGAGCTCTGCAATATCTGCTCTCATTCCCTGAAGCTTATATTTTGCTTCCTCAAGTTGAATAATCAAGTTTTTCCTCCCGATGCATACGCATCAAAACTTTATCAAATTTTACATTTATTATAGTATACCAAATAATACTATTCAAGTCAATAGATACGTCAAACAAAGTAATAAATTTATTTATATTTCAAAAAATGAAAATAAAATGTAAATTATATGAAGCTTTCATTGTAATTATTAAATTATAGTTTTATAATTAAACATATAATTCTACATATTTCACGAGGAAAAATATATGAAGTATCTAATTCTTGTATGTGATGGCATGGCCGACTATCCGATCGAAGAGCTCGGCGGCAAGACACCTATGGAAAAAGCTAATAAGCCATTCATGGATAAGCTTGCAAAAAAATCCGTTTGCGGAAGCGTTTCAAACGTACCCGAAGGAATGGTGCCTGAAAGCGATACCGCAAACATAGCAATAATGTCTTACGACCCAAAGATCTATTCTAAGGGCAGATCCCCTCTCGAAGCACTCAGTATGGGACTTACAATGGAAGATGATGATACAGCATACAGATGCAATCTTGTAACCCTTTCCGAAGAGGATTGCGACTATAACGATCGCACAATCATAGACCACAGCGCCGATGAGATAACTACTCCCGAGGCGAATGAGCTGATTAAGGCACTTGAAGCGCATTTTGGCAGAGAAGGGATGCACTTTTACACCGGCATCAGTTACCGCCACTGCATGATACTCAAAAACGGCATTGAAAAATACAATTTCACTCGTCCGCACGACATACTCGGAGAAATTATAGGGCAGCACATGCCCAAGGATAAGGACGGAGAAATGTTCTATAATATTATGCGCGAAAGCTACGATATTTTAGAAAATCACCCCGTTAATACAGCGCGCAGGGAGCGCGGACTCAAGCCTGCAAATTCAGCTTGGTTCTGGAGCCCGGGACGCCGCCCCTCTCTTCCTGTATTCAAGGATAAATGGGGACTTGATGCTACTGTTATATCAGCTGTTGACCTTATTAAGGGTATCGGCCTTTGCGCAGGTATGGAGTCAATAGACGTTGAAGGCGCAACAGGCAACGTTCACACAAATTATACAGGCAAGGCTAACGCCGCGATAGATGCATTTACGCGCGGCCGCGACCTTGTGTATCTCCATGTAGAGGCACCAGATGAGTGCGGACACAGAGCAGAACTTGACAATAAGATCCTTTCTGTGGAAAAGATAGACAAGCTTATACTTGAACCTATATATAACCATCTTAAGTCAACTGGAGAAGGATTCTCAATACTCGTTCTGCCCGATCACCCCACACCAATATGCAAAAGAACACATACAATGGAGCCGGTTCCATTCTTCATCTATTCTTCTGACAAAGAATCAAACGGTATTGATATGTACAGCGAAAAGAACTGCCTTGATACAGGGCTTTATATCGCCGATGGATACAAGCTGCTTGATACATTTATAAGAAAATAAAACATCAAGGAAGGCAACTTACATGTTAGCACCCGATTCAAAACTCGTCCGACTTGCAAAATTTTTATACGATTTTTTTGAAATGATTATAATAGCCGCAACAATCACTATAGTTACGTTCATGTTTATCGGAAGACTTACAGTTGTTGACGGTCCTTCAATGATGAACACCCTCATTGATAAAGAAACCCTTTTTGTAAGCAATTTTGCTTACACTCCAAAGCAAGGCGACATCGTAGTTTTTCAACAGCCAAACAGTCACATAAACGAACCGATCGTAAAACGTGTAATAGCAACAGAGGGCCAGGTCGTTGATATTGATTTTGACAACTGGATAGTATATGTTGACGGCAAACCATTGTTTATAGATAATAATGGTGATCCTATGATAGAGCCTTATATAAATTATAAGGACGGATATAGAATGAATGAGTACGATGTGGATTTTCCGATCACAGTACCCGAAGGCGAGGTTTTCCTGATGGGCGACAACAGAAATCACTCTAATGACAGCAGAAGTTCTGACATAGGAACGGTTGACAAACGATACATTTTTGGTAGAGTTATCTGCAGAATAAGACCGTTTTCTAAATTCGGTCCTGTAAATTAAAGTATTCAAGGAAGTTACTGTAATGGGTTTTGGAATCTTATTTTGCGCATACTTTTTTGCCTTCGGTTTTTCTCCGGGGGCAAATTATATAGTTGGCATTGTTGGAATTATCGGCACCGTTTTACTTTATATCGCATCGCGCAAATTAGCCGTGCACAGTAAAACCTTTGTGTTTGCAACCTATGCTTCTATAATCCTGACTTTATCATACGCAATAAGTGTCGTAATCAATTTCGCGACAACCGCCGAAGATGTTTCAAAACTAATGCAAGCATTTATGATTCTTGCAGTCTTTACTTACAATTTTCTTATGTATAAAGGAATCTCTGAAATAGCGCTTATTGCCGAAAACAGTATAGTCCATTTAAAGGCTGTCCGCATGACTATCATTGTTATAATATATTATCTGACCGTCGCATCAGCATCAATATCATCATATTTCTCATTTAAAATAACGCCTTTGATTTCACTTTTGTCAGCACTTTTCAGCATTATATGGCTAATCGGATCGCTCCGGCTAATATTTTATGCATATATGCGCATATGCATGCCGGGAGATGAAGATATGCCAATAAAGCACAAGCACAAATAATACAGATAGTATACGGAGAACATATGAACTGTATCAAATACATAATATCATTTATTTTTCTATTCAATCCGCATATCAACGTAATAGATGTTTTTCCGGATTTTATTGCCTGGATCTTACTTTACAGTGCAATAAGAAAAGTACGACATCTATCTATTCAGATGGAAAATGCGGCTAACAGCATAGTTAAAATGGCCTGGCTTTCATTTGCAAGCTTTATCTGTATATTCCTTATTTCCAATATTGACTCAACAATGGTATTAACCATAACCTTTGCTGTAAATACAATGCGGCTCATATGGGGCATACCGGCAATCAGACATCTTTTTTCAGGTTTAAACGAGCTTGCCGGACTTTATGACGGCCATAGTATTTATGCAACCTCAGATAGATCGAACGAAGAGGGAATAGCTAAAGTTGAAAAGCTTACATATTTCTTTTTTGTATCACATTGTTTCTTGTCAACACTTCCTGAATTTGCAGAGCTTTCCGCCCATAGCTCAAATATTATGAGCGAAGGGCACAGAACATTATTGTCGTTCAAGCCACTATTCTATCTCGTTTGTTTAATTGCCTGCGCGATAATTGGCATAATATGGCTTTATGTAATAATACCGTTTACAAACAAAATATGTAAAGAAAAGACATTTATTGATAACATAAACAATTCATATAAAGAAAAAATCATCGAAACAGGAAAGCATCGTGCACTTTCAATATCTAATGCTTATTTTGTGCTTTCAATTTCAGGGCTTTTTCTGGTATGTATTGTTTTTGACGGCATGGATATAGTACCTAGATTTATAATGCCTCTGTTTGTCTTTCTCGCTTCGATAACTCTTGCAAAATCAGGTTACATTTCAAAATCTTTAATAGCATTTTCAGCACTCTCAATAATAGCATCTATTGCTTCATATGCATTCAGATTAACATTCATTACAAATTATTCTTACGATGCTATAATACGTTCATTTAAAGCTTACGACTTTTTCATTATTACTCTGACAATAATAGTAATCGAATTTTTACTATTATTAATAACCGGTTTTATGTTGTTAAAACTCACATATAATGTAGTCTTAAATGAAGCTCTTATTGAATCCTTACAGATTAATAGTGATAAAATACAAGAGTTTAACAACAATCAAATAAGAATATATAAGAGCAGAACAATAGTGTCATTTATATTATTCGTACCAGCTTGCATTTCAAAGATTTTTACTTTTATTTATCTCGGTCACATACCGCAGATATGGATGCTTGAGTTTCTATTATGTGTATTGTGGTATCTATATACATACAGTCTTCATTCAAGCATCAGAAATGGTATTGAGAAAAAATATTTTTAAGGATTTTACATATGAAACTGATCATCGCGGAAAAGCCGTCGCTAGCGCGTAATATAGTGTCGAGCATCGGAAATATGTCGCAAAAACAAAGTTACTATGAAGGCTCAGGTTACATCGTAACCTGGGCATTTGGTCATTTGTTTTCACTTTGTGACATTGATGATTATACGCCAAATCCTGACGGAACAAAACGCTGGACATTAGATAATTTGCCTTGTTTCCCAAATAGTTTCAAATTCAGATTAAGGCAAGATCAGTCAAAGAAAACCGATGCAGGAGTTGAAAGACAATTCGGTGTAATCAAGGCACTTTGCGAAAGAGAAGATGTAGATACAGTTATAAACGCAGGGGACTCGGACAGAGAGGGCGAAATTATAATTAGGCTTTGTGTAATCAATACCCGTGCACTTGAGCTCGGAAAATCATTCAAGAGGCTATGGCTGCCTGACCAAACTCCCGAGACTATACGAGCGGCTCTTTCAGATATGAAGGACGAAAGAGAATACGAATCCCTTGCAAACGAAGGCTTTGCACGAACGTATATCGACTGGATGTACGGTGTTAATCTCACGCGATTTGCAACTTTAAAATGTGGAACGCTACTTAGAGTAGGCCGTGTAATTATTCCTATCGTTAAGGCCATTTATGACCGCGACATGGCTATTAAAAACTTTAAAAGCGAAAAATATTATTCTATTGCCAGCAAAACAGAGCGCGACGGTGAAAAGATCGATCTTTTAAGTAAAAATAAATACTCGGCCAAAGAGATTGAAAAAGCGAAAGCAGATGCCGATAAATATAATAGCGTGCATACAACTGTAATTTCACGTAAAAGCAAAAAGGACAATCTTTCTGCACCAAAGCTATACTCCCTTTCAAAGTTACAGAATATCCTAGGTAAAAAATATAAAATGCCTATGGAAAAGAGCCTTGCGATAGTTCAAAAGCTTTACGAGGAAGGTTACGTCACCTATCCGCGTACAAACAGCGAATACCTTGCAACGGCAGAGCAGGATAAGGTCAAAAAAATCATATCCGGAGTAAAAAAGCTTGGTTATCCTGTTGAATTCAAATTCAGCAAAACAATATTTGACGATTCCAAAATAGAATCACATTCAGCACTAACACCAACGTATAAGATTCCGGATAAAACAAAGCTTTCTTCCGAAGAAACACAAGTGTATTCAACTATAATGCGCAGATTTGTTGCAGTATTCTGCAGCGAAGAATGTAAAGTTGAAAAAAATGAAATTAAAATAAAAACCGGAGAATACGAGGAATTCACTCTCAAGGGAACTACTATTATTGAGCCGGGCTGGACTAAATTTGACGATTATAATCAAAAAGACAAAATATTGCCCAAACTCGATAAAGGTGATATAATACAAACCAATTTCGAGCCTATTGAAAAAGAAACGACGCCGCCCAAGCATTATACAATAGAAACGTTGAATAACTATCTCAAAAACCCATTTAAGGAAGAAAAGCAAGCAAACCATGACAGCACAGACAGTGACGACGACGATTACAAGGCAATTTTTGAAGGACTTGAACTTGGAACCGAAGCAACGCGAACCGGTATAATCGAAAACGCGCGCAAAAGCAATTATATTAAGCTTAATAAGGACGTTTATACAATTCTACCCGACGGCGAGTATCTTATAGAGGCCCTTCGAAGAATGAACATATCAATGGATAAATACAAGACCAGCGAAATGGGTCGTGCGCTGAAAAGTGTATATCGCGGTGATATGAGTATAGAAGAAAGTGTTGCTCTTGCCGTGCATGAAATAAGCGAGGTATTTAAAACGCACAATGATGCCGCTCCCGAAACAGATACTGACGACGGTTTTTTCGGAGATTTAATCGGCACTTGTCCAACGTGTGGCAATGAAGTTGTAAAGGGCAGATATGGATACGGTTGCAAGGGCTATAAAGAAGGCTGTAATTTCAAAATAAGCGGATTTTTATGTAATCGCGTGATTTCGAAAGCAAACGCTAAGCTCTTGCTCGAAACGGGATATTCGTCAAGAATTAAAGGTTTTGTATCAAAAGCAGGGAACAGATTTGATGCGAAGTTAAAGCTTCAAAATAATAAATTAGTCTTTATGTTTGATGATAAAAATATCGATACAAAAAAATCAAAGTCACCTACTGGATTTTCAAACCACGATATCCCAACAAGTGACGATCTGGCATTTCTCGAAACAATAACACCAACTTTTGATAATCTTACATAAGAAAGGAATTTGCCAAATGAACAGAAAATTCGAGGGCGGTTTGTACGACTGTCCTAATGTCAGCTCTTATATCTTCAAAGACGCACTTGATATAAACCGTGTATCAATACACGGCCTTTACGAGACACGTAATATTGGAAAATACTGCCGTTTGTCCGAAGACGTTGCAGAGGCAACCGGCAAAAGTGTAGCTTCGCTTAATTTTAACACCGCAGGCGGAAGAATGCGTTTCTCAACCGATGCATCCTCTATCGCTATACGTTTTATTGAAGATGAAGTTATTTTATATCAAAACATGTCAGTTTCAGCCTCGGCGGGAATAGACGTATATGTACGCAGAAATCAAAAGTGCGAGGTCTACCGTACAACCTTAAAGCCTCAACTGCACCCGGAGCGCGACTGCGTCCATATAGTAAATCTTGGAGAGGGCGAAAAGGAGATCACACTCTATCTTCCTATATATAATCCCTTAAACAAACTTGAAATAGGAATACTGCCGGGGTATACAATAAATTCTGCTACACCTTATAGTAATATTGATCCGATAATATATTACGGTTCATCTATAACACAAGGCGGATGCGTGAGCAGACCGGGGTTAACTTATGAAGCAAAAATTTGCCGTGAATCTAATATTGATTACACTTGTCTTGGCTTTTCGGGAAGCGCAAAAGGCGAGGATTCAATGATAAATTATCTTGCAAACCTTGATATGTCCGCTTTTGTGAGCGACTATGATCACAATGCAAATGATAAAGAATTATTAAACACGCATGAAAAGCTATATAAGGCAGTAAGAAAAAAGCACCCGGATATACCGTATGTAATAGTTGGCAAGCCCGATGTAGGCATTGACTATTACAACAGACGCTCCATTATATTTACAACTTATGACAACGCACGCAAAAATGGTGATAACAACGTTTATTATATAGACTCGTACATGCTGTTTGGCGGACGCGACAGAGAAGACTGCACCGTTGACGGATGCCACCCGAATGACCTTGGAGTCAGCAGAATGGCTGATGCTATCGGATCTGTACTCTTGAAAGCATTAAAAGTAATTTAATAAATAAAAAGATGCCTTTGACAAACATCAAAGGCATCGGAAAGATTTGTACTATAATACTTATCTTTCGTAATTTTCAGACTTATTCTTGTTCTGATTGTTGTTCTGGCTGTTATTCTGATTTCTGTTCTGATTGTTGTTCTGGCTGTTATTCTGGTTTCTGTTCTGATTGTTGTTCTGGTTCTTGTTCTGGTTGTTATCCATAACTTTTTCCTTTCTTATTTACCACGTTATCAGCATTGTAAACGCAATCTAATGCCGGCAAGCGACTTTTGTCTTTTGCAAAATTATTATTTACATATAAAATTTTTTTATACTTCAAATCGATAATTACGTTAAAGGAAAAACACCGTAAAACGGTGAAACTATTACCGATGAGTGATTTAATACTGACCGAAATTAACGAGAATTTGAAAATATTTCAAAAAAAAGAAGGGCTAACATTCACAAGCGATGCTTATCTTTTGTATGCATATATGAAAAGAAGGCCAAAAGCTATCGCAGCTGATTTTGGAAGCGGTACCGGAGTAATATCTCTTTTGTCTGCTGCAAAAAGAAAGTATGCACAAATCCATGCATGTGAAATTCAAAGCGAATTTTATGATATAATATCTAAAAACATAATTGAAAACCGCCTTGAAGAATACATTAAAGTGCATAACACAGATATTACAAAAATAGGATATGAATATTTTGGCAAACAAATCGACGTTGTTTTTTCAAATCCACCTTATATGAAATCTGACAGCGGAAAAACCAACGCATCTTTATATAAAAACGTTGCCAGACATGAGATTTGCGGAACAATATACGATTTTTGCAACTCTGCGCAGAGAGTTTTAAAGCATGGTGGATATTTTTACTGCGTATATAGACCCGACAGACTTACAGATCTTATTGATGCAATGAGAAACGCAAACCTAGAACCAAAAAAACTAACTTTTGTTCATGCAAAAGCAAGTCTCGGCCCTTGCCTTGCGCTTACAGAGGCAAAAAAAGGAGCATCATCGTCCCTGATAATAACAAAGCCCCTCATTATGTATAACGATGATCTCTCTTACACCGATGACTTAAAATACATTTATGAAAACGGTGAATTCAATGAGCAGTATCAAAAATCCAGATAAATTATATTCAAGCGAAAAAAATGCAATATTACCGGGCGTTTTATACCTTGTAGCAACACCAATCGGTAATCTGTCAGATCTTTCAGAAAGAGCGATAAAGACGCTTACTGAAGTTGATTTTATTGCTGCAGAAGATACTCGTAATACAGCTTTTTTGCTTTCTAAAATAGGAATTAAAAAGCCGCTGGTTTCCTACTACGAGCACAATAAACGTGAACGTGGCAACATCATATGCGACCGCCTCTCTTCAGGCGAGTCATGTGCTCTTGTCACCGATGCAGGAACGCCTGCAATAAGCGACCCCGGAGAAGACCTTGTAGCTCTGTGCATAGAACGTAACATCACTATAACAAGCGTGCCCGGGCCTTGTGCCGCCATAAACGCTCTTATACTTTCAGGATTATTCACTGCCCGCTTTGCCTTTGAAGGTTTTTTGTCGGCAAATAAATCAGAGCGAAGAAAACGCCTTGAAGAAGTCACAAGCGAGAAACGCACATTAATTTTCTATGAAGCACCTCACAAATTAAAGCAAACGTTAGCTGATATGCAGGAATACTTTGGCAAAGATAGAAAAATTGCTATATGCCGCGAACTAACAAAATTAAACGAAGAAGTAATAAGAACTGACATACGCGGTGCAATTGACATATACAGTCAAATGGAGCCGAGAGGTGAATATGTTATAGTAGTTTCGCCAGTTAGCGAAAGCGAACTAAAAGACAAAGCTTTTTATAGTGATATGTCAATTGAACAACACGTAAATTATTATATTGAAAACGGTTTTGCAAAAATGGACGCTATGAAAGCTGTTGCAAAAGACAGGAGATTATCCAAAAGCAGTATTTATAAAGAAATAAATAAAAAATAATAAAAACATGCACCTTTGACGACTTGAAATTCAAAGGTGCATATTTTTATTTATCTAACATGATTAATTCACTAAACTCTTCTTTTTTTCAATTCCCATAACAAAATTGCATAATCTCTTTGTTGAATCAGGACGAGCGATATCAGCTATACTTTCACGCATAATTTCAAGGCGCTTTTCATTATTCATCAAGGTATAAATTATTTCCTCAAGTTCATATGTTGGAGAAACCGCCATAGCACAGCCGTTATTAAGCAAAAATTCAGTATTTCTATCCTCCTGACCGGGTATTGGATTAACTATAACCATTGGAAGACCTTTGGCCATAGCTTCTGAGCTTGTAAGTCCCCCCGGCTTAGTAACAATAACATCTGCAGCATCCATAAGCTCATCAACATAATCAACAAATCCAAAGTTCAATACCTTCTTTTTGAAGATCATTTCATCAATAGTCTTTTTTGACCGTTTATTATTACCGCATATGTTGATGATCTGAAAATCACCTTCAATATCATCAAGTTTTTTTAAAGTCTTCGCGATATTTCCATACCCCATACTTCCGCCCATTAATAACAAAGTTTTCTTGTCCGAATCCAAACCGAAATGTCTTTTTGCGGCATCTTTAGGCATAGAGTATTCAAATTTAGGATTTATCGGTATTCCAAATGGAAGTATCTGAGATTTATCAAATCCCTTCTGACAAGCCTTAAAATACAGGTTTTCGCTTGGAACAACTATGTAATCAAGGTTGTCGCCCTCTTCCCAATAAGGATGAAACGCAAAGTCAGTCAGGATGCCTATAGTTTTTGCTTTTAATTTTTCACTTTCTTTAAGAACATTTATAAACATACCCGCAAAAACATGAGTACATATTATAACATCGGGATTATATGCGCTTATATATTTCTGAAGCTTTGAAGCAATAAATTTTATTGTTAATGCTCCGGGACTGGTATCCATCGTTGTTTTTTTACGCATTTCAGCAAGTCTGTATGCGCCTTTATATGCCAGCTTTGCCCGACTTGATACAAATAAATATCCAAGGTCAACAGTTTTTCCAAGTAACCTATTGATATAGCGCATTGTATCCAACACCCTAACATCAGCACCGTATCCCGTTAAATAATCAGATATGGCCTTTGCAGTTGAATTATGGCCCTGACCGGCAGTTACAGATAAAATAAGCACCTTCATATCCAAGTATTGTCCTTTCGTAATATCAATTTCGAACTAATTATAACATTTATTAAATAGCAAAATCAAGTACATATATTATTCTTTTTAGAGAAAATATGTTAATAAATTTTAGAATATTAAAGTTCCCAATGTAATAAAATGTATCATAATACTAAATGCGGACAATACAAAACGGAGGGAATATCATGTTAAAAAATTTTTATATGCCGGAAGGCTGTCTTATGTCCACAACACAGAACAGGGAACGCTTATCATCTCTTGCTACTATCGAAAAAGCTATGTTAGACGGAGCAATTTGTGAAGCAATCGTCGTAAAGTGTGATAGCAATTTTACATTAAGTGTTGACTTAGGGAATTACATCGGATATATTGACAGGGAAGATTCCGTTTTTACAAACAGCGAAGAGGAAATTAAGGATATAGCGGTAATTACACGTGTAGGTAAACCTGTGTGCTTCAAAGTAATATCGATTGATTGTGATCCGTACGGAGAGCCTATAATCAAACTGAGTCGACGTGAGGCACAAAAAGAGTGTATGGAAAATATGCTTTCGATACTGATTCCCGGAGATATAATACCGGCAAAAGTTACTCATCTTGAGCAGTTTGGCGCTTTCGTTGACATTGGATGCGGAATAGTTTCATTGTTATCAATTGACTGCATTTCTGTCTCTAGAATATCACATCCAAGAGATAGATTTTTTCCGGGAGCACAGATAAACTGCGTAATAAAAAAGAATGATGACTTTGGGAAAAGAATATATGTAACTCACAAGGAGCTACTTGGCACATGGGAAGAAAATGCACAAAATTTTTCGGTCGGTCAAACGGTAACAGGTATTGTTAGGAGCATAGAAGAGTACGGAATTTTTGTTGAATTAACGCCAAATCTTGCCGGCCTCGCTGAATACAAAGAAGGAATAGCAGTTGGGCAGACAGCCGCAGTTTTCATAAAAAACATTATACCGGAAAGAATGAAAATAAAGCTGGTTATAATAGATACATATAACGCTTCGCAAAAACGCGATAACTGTGAGTTAAGATATTATTTAAATGATATAGAGCACATAGATTCATGGCAATATTCACCGATAAGCAGTTCGAAATCAATCGAAACTATATTTTAGTAAAAAAACAACAAAAATGCTTGATTTTTCCTATGTTTTTTGTTATAATTAAGTAAAGAAAAAAACACAAAGGAGGTGTATCTGTGTGAAAAACAACACAGTTATAACAATCGGACGCCAATATGGCAGCGGCGGAAGAGAAATTGGCAAAAAAATATCAGAAATACTAAAAATTGGCTATTACGATGATGAATTGATCTCTCTGGCGGCCAAAAACAGCGGAATGAGCACAGACGCACTCTCCGGTGTTGATGAAAAAGCGACAAACAGTCTTTTATATACGCTCGCAATGGGCGGTTCGCTTTTTGGAGGAAATGCAGCTCTTGCTTACGAAATGCCTATTAACGATAAACTATATATAGCACAGTCTGATATAATCAAGGATCTGGCAAACAGGGAAGAGTGTGTAATAATAGGCAGATGCGCAGATTATGTATTAAAAGAAATCCCCGGTGTAATTAACGTATTTATATATGCAGATATAGAAACTCGTGCAGCTCGTGTTGCGGCGAGAAGAAACATAACAGAAGCCAAGGCGAAAGATATAATAATTAAAACAGATAAACAACGCGCTAACTATTACAATTATTATACAAGTAGAAAATGGGGACGAATTGAAAACTATGATCTTTGCATAGATAGCGGAAAAACAGGTCCGCAAAAAGCTGCCGAGATAATTGCAGAATATGTAAAAGCAATTTCCCAATGCTAACTAAAAGAGAGGGGGGGTTATTAACTCCCCTCGAAATTTTATGCCCGTTATTATACAAAATGCAAATTTTGTATAATAACGGGAACCGAAACAAAGGCAGCTACTATGGTGATATGTTTCGTATCGCCCGTTCGCTGCCTTTGTTTATGCGTACACAAAGTTTAATTTACCGTTTATAACATCAATTGAAATTGCAAAAATGTCAGAATCATATTTTGCAATTATTTCTTCGGCAATTACATCCTCAACATCCGTCTGAATAAACCTACGCATATTTCGTGCGCCGTATTTCTTTGAAAAAGATTTTTCTGCAATATACATCAAAGCTGCCTCGGTCCATACAAGCTTTATATTTTTTTCTTCCAGAGCAATTTTTGACTGATTTAGCATAATATCTGCTATCGCAACAAAATCTTTTTGGTCAAGCGATCTGAATGTTATGATCTCATCAACCCGGTTTATGAATTCCGGTCTCAAAAATTTAGACAGTGCTTTTTCGGTTTTGTTTTCGTTGATTTGCTCCTCGCTCATCATAAATCCGGCTGCTGAATCGTTTGAGTTTGAGCCCGCATTAGTTGTCATTACAATTACGGCGTTTTCGAAATTCACGTTTTTCCCGTGCGCATCCGTAATTCTGCCGTCGTCAAGAATTTGTAACAAAATGTTCATAACTTCCGGATGAGCTTTTTCGATTTCATCAAAAAGCACCAGTGAATACGGTTTTCTGCGTATTTTTTCGGTAAGTTGACCTGCCTCGTCATAACCTACATATCCAGGGGGTGCGCCGATTATGCGCGAAACCGAATGCTTTTCCATGAATTCGGACATATCCAATCTAATAAGCGATTCAGGTGAATTAAACAGATCTTCAGCAAGAGTCTTTACAAGTTCGGTTTTACCAACACCTGTTGGACCCGCAAAAATAAACGATACTGGCTTACGTTTGTAGGATACCCCTGCCCTGTTTCTTTTTATTGCTTTTACAACCGATGTAACTGCAGCATCCTGGCCTATAATATGTTTACTTAAACGCTCATAAAGGCCATCGATTCTTTTAAATTCACTTTCGTTTATGCTACATGCGGGAATTCCTGTCCATATCTCTATGACCTGTGCAATATCTTCGATCGTGAGTTCAACAGATTCATATTCGGGCTTCAATATGTCATACTCTTCATTTAAAGTAATAAGCTCTGTCTTCAGTTTGGCTATATTAGCGTAATCCTCGTCATTAGCATTAGACTTAGCGGCAAGCTCAGCTTGCATATCATCGTGCTTCTTAGAAAGCGCAGCTATCTTTTCAGAAAGTTTGTTACACTTTTCCAAAATTTCAGAGTTAAGAACTACGTGAGCACATGCCTCATCTATCAGATCTATCGCCTTATCAGGAAGATAACGGTCGGTAATATAGCGTTCGCTCAATATAACAGCTTTTCTCGCAATATCCTCAGAAATTGAAACATTATGATACTGCTCATAATATCTCTTGATTCCGCAAAGAATGTTGACCGTTTCGTCAACTGAAGGTTCACTAACGATTACAGGCTGAAAGCGTCTTTCGAGAGCACTGTCTTTTTCAATATGCTTTCTGTATTCAGTCATTGTAGTTGCACCAATCACCTGAATTTCGCCTCTTGAAAGAGCAGGTTTTAATATATTAGCAGCATTCATGCTTCCTTCGGCCTCACCGGCTCCGACAATATTGTGTACCTCATCAATGGCAAGAATTACATTACCTTTTTTACGTACGTCACCAAGCAAGCCCTGCATTCTCGCTTCAAACTGCCCTCTGAACTGAGTTCCTGCCACAAGTGCAGTCAGATCGACCAGATATACTTCTTTATCGGCAAGCTTCATCGGCACGTCGCCATCGGCTATTTTTTGAGCAAGCGCATCCGCCACAGCAGTTTTACCAACACCGGGTTCACCTATCAAACAAGGATTATTTTTTTGTCGTCTGCATAAAATCTGCATCAGGCGATCAAGTTCACGCTCGCGTCCAACAATTCTGTCAAGCTTGCCGTCCTTTGCTTTGGCGGTGAGATTAACGCAAAATTGCTCAAGAAATCTATATTTGACCTCGGCGCTCTTCCCCGCTTTATTTTCAGTTTTCTTAGTTGCCTGATTACCCATTTTGAAAAAAGGATTGTTTTCAGCGGCAAAGAATTTAGCAAAATCAATAGATGGCGCTCTTCCCTCTTTGCTTTCGTCATCGTTTTGTTCAGTAAGCGCAGTCATATCCTGACCGTTTATATTCTCAGCAAGCGAATTTGCCATTTCTTCGATATTTTCATCAAGAGTGTCAAGGTCAAGATCACTTGGGGATATACCCATTTTGCTTATTATATCATCAACAGGTTTTATACCAATATCCCTTGCGCACTTAAGGCAAATTCCTTGCGTTACAGATTTGCCGTCAGGCTCCATTTTAGTCATATAGACTACCGCCACACGCTTGTGGCAAATTGCACATTTTTCCATCAAAAAACTCCGTATATAGTATGGTTAAAAAAGAAGTCCCGCATTTTCAACTAACGTATAGGAAACAGAAGACTCTGCAGCTTGCTTACTCCAGAATTTATCAACCCCATCTGTCTGGTCTGTATTGTTACCGATTGCCGAAACCAGATCAAGTGCAACATTAGTTACTATAACAATCAGAACAAAAGCCTTGACAACACCTAGCAAAGCACCCGCAAGCTTGTTCGTAAAATTAAGCGCCGGCAACTTGAATATAAGGTTTATTATCCAGATAAGCACCGTAAGAATTAAAAGAGATGCTAAAAAAGTAGCCAAGAAGCCCAAAACATTACTAACAGTATCCGAAACAGAATCAACAACAAATCCCGATAACTTATCTGCAATAGTTTTGGTATCAAAGGAATCAACTATTCCTTTGATTGCTGTATTGTAATATTCTTTGATCTCATCAACGTCTATACCAAACTTCTCGGCTGTTTCTGAGAGTGCATCCGGCTCATCTTCAAAAACTTTTTCTATAGGGATCACTTCTGTTCCGCCATTCATGAGAGAAGAAAAAGTTTTTGAAGTTTCATTTGAAAAATACGGTTCTATAACATTTGCTCTGATATATGCTGACGGAACGTGAAAGAAATTGATAGCAACGATCAGAGAAAGAATAACAGAGACAAGCCCCATAACAGATTTGATCAAGCCTTTCTTATAACCCAAACATATGAACATAATCAGAACAAACAACGAAATAACATCAATTATCAAGCCCATTATTTTCCCTCCGTTATATCAATATAAAACGAATCTTCTGTATTTGTAAAATCAACAAGCTTCGCATAGTTTTTATAGCATGCCAGAACCGACGAATCCGCTTGTAAAATCGCTTTTTCCGCTCCTGCTTCAATGCTGACTACATCAATTTTCTTACTTTCCATGCCTATCTTATATATTTTTTCCGCTGTCTGCACAATAGCATAATGATCGTTTATATCAATTGAATTAATTTTACCGTAAAGCGTTGTTGTAAACATAAACGAACCATCAGAAGAATACATTTTTATCTCATTTTCACTACCGATTGTATTCTTTTTAAAATACAACATAACAAGTTTGTCCGATACCGCGTAACCGCCGGGGGAGTTTGCAGAAAAAGAATACTTGGAAATTTCGCCAAATTCGTCTTTATCATTACTATAAATGCGCAATGATTTATCTGTAATCATCACTATTGATTTGTCCAAAAAGTTTACAGCCAAAGGAAATTCATCATAGATGCTTGCAACGGTGGTTTCAATATCTGAATTATGTTCTATAACATTGAGTTTAGTAAGAAATCGCGCATCAAGTGCTTCGGCAGTAACGTATGCAATCTGTTTAGGATTTATATCCAGATCAAAAGTGTATTTATTCTTGTATATTTTGCTGACAAGATCAAAATCAGAATCGTACACATAAATAATACTGCGATATTCCTTGTCCTTGCTTAATATCGCATAATTGCCGCTATTATCTATCGCGGCATCAGAAATAGGATATTCAAGCTCATTGTGTGAAAGTTTGGAAAAAGTATTGAAGACCACGTAATTATAACCGGAAAGATCATAACATAATCCGTATTTCTTTCCAACTGCAAAAACCGGATTTGATAAAACGGTATCTATATCCAAAACCGTATTGCCGTTAGTGTCATACAATGTAATGCCGTTAGTACCTGCACTGGCAAAATCGCCGGCAAAAATTTCAAGAGCCTTGGAATCTGAGGTCGGATAATGAATTTTCTGAGTGGTTATGAAGGTGTTATCTTCACTTGTCATATATTTCAGCATATATTGGAAGTTTTCAATTGATACTTCATCTCTGAAAAACGAAAGTATTGCCATAAGAAAAAGTATGGTAAAAAAGAGGATAATAAATTTTGCATATCTGAATGATATTGCAACACTCTCGTAATACTTATTCATTTTAGATGGTTTATCGTTTGTACGAATAATATTGTTATTATCATTCAATTCAACACCTCCCTTTCGATCACAGATCAACTAATATATTCTCTATTATACCATATTTAAATTCAAATTCAAGTAGTTTAACTCAAATGTACAAAATATTAACAAATGTTATTTTTATTTAAACTAAATTATAAGCAAATAATGTTGATATTGTTGACAAAATGTGTTATACTTAAGTAAGTGTGAACTATCGGAGGGAAACATGTCAAAAAAGATATTAATCATCGACGGAAACAGCATACTCAACCGTGCTTTTTACGGAATTCGTATTTTAACTAATAAGGCCGGACTTCCCACCAATGCTATATACGGAATGGTTAACATAATACTCAAACATTTGGAGAATATCCGTCCGGATTTTGCTGCGGTTGCATTTGATTTAAAAGCTCCAACATTCAGACATAAGATGTTTTGTGAGTATAAAGCAGGCCGTCACGCAATGCCTGATGAACTTGCCGTTCAGTTGCCGTATGCCAAGCGTATCTGCGAGTTGCTTGGCTTAAAAGTCCTCTCACTTGAAGGCTTTGAAGCTGATGATATTATAGGTACTATTGCTGAATACGCAAATAATCAAAAAGGACTCTTTTCCTACGTTCTCACAGGAGACCGTGACTCGCTTCAGCTTATCAGTGAAAATATCAATGTTTTGCTTGCAACCAACAAAGATACCTTATTATTTGACACCAATACTTTTTTTGAAAAATACCGAGTCACCCCCGATGTGTTTGTAGACGTAAAAGCGCTTATGGGCGATAGTTCGGATAACATTCCGGGTGTTGCCGGAATCGGAGAGAAAACTGCGCTTAAACTTATAAGCGATTTCGGCTCGCTTGATGAAATTTACTCCAATATCTCAGACAAAAGAATAACAAATTCTCTCAGAGAAAAGCTTGAAAACGGCAAAGAGGCAGCATATTTGTCAAAAGCTCTCTCTAAAATCAAGTTAGATGTTCCGATAATAACCGACATATATGAAATAGCATATAGCGGATTTGCGAAAGAAGAACTCCTGACATTATTCACAGAACTTGAATTCGGCGCTCTTATAAAACGTCTTGATCTTACATCGGCAAGCACAGCTGACTCATCAGAGTTGCAAGCATCATCAGTATCTGAGTCGCACGTTTCGCTTGATCAGCTCATAACCAAGCTTGAAGAATGTAATTATGCGGCATTTACTTTGACGATTGACCAAAATAAAATATACGCCGGAATTTCCACAGATGGAAAATCGAATTTTATTACCGAAATTACTGCAGAGGACACGGAAAAGTTAATCGTAAACTATTCAAAAAAGCTCATAGCTTATGACACAAAAGCCCTCTTCAAATTTTTTGATATTGATCCGCTTACAGAGTTTATGTTTGACATAAAGCTTGCGGCATACGTTGCCGATTCTACAATAGGAAAATACGAAATCGAACGTCTAGCCTTAAAGTATTTGTCACAATCAAGTGCCAATGAAAATGATGCTTCACTGTTATACAGGCTCTACACACCGCTTTATAATTTCCTCAAAGAAGCCGGTTCATTGAGTGTGCTTTTCGATATTGAACAGCCTCTTGCAGGAGTTTTATCCGATGTAGAAAAACAAGGCGTAAAAATCGACTCTAAAGGACTCTCTGAATTTGGGAGATCACTTGGAATTGCAGCGGATGAACTTGCCAAAAGAATTTACGGGTATGCAGGCCGTGAGTTTAATATTAACTCTCCCAAACAACTTGGTGAAGTTCTTTTTTCTGATCTCGCACTTCCTTTTTCAAAAAAAACAAAAACAGGATATTCAACTAGCGCTGAAGTTCTTGAAAAACTTGCGCCATATTATCCAATTGTAAGAGATATCCTCGATTACAGACAAATAGTAAAGCTTAAATCAACGTATACTGATGCACTTGTAGCACTGGCAGACGAAGACGGACTTATTCATACAAGCTTTAATCAGACTATAACTGCAACAGGAAGGCTTTCTTCAACAGAGCCAAATCTGCAAAATATACCAATACGTACAGAACTTGGTCACGAGCTAAGAAAATATTTTATCCCCAGAAAAGATTCAAATGTTTTTATCGACGCTGACTATTCACAGATCGAACTGCGCCTTCTCGCGGAAATATCGAATGATGAAAACATGATAAACGCGTTCCTAAGCGGAGTTGATATTCATACGTCAACAGCCGCGCAGGTATTTTCTGTTGGGATAAATGATGTAACGCCTGAACTGAGAAAACGTGCCAAAGCCGTCAATTTCGGTATAGTATACGGTATCGGCGACTACTCACTTTCCCAAGATCTTGGTGTAACAAAAAAAGAAGCGGCGGAATATATAGACGGTTACAAAAAGAATTACCCAGGTATAAGAAAATATTTAGAAAATATAGTTGCCGAGGCCTATGATAACGGCTATGTAACTACTAAATTCGGGAGGCGCAGATATATTTCCGAACTAAGCGAATCTAAATCTATGCTCAAAAAATTCGGTGAAAGAGTTGCAATGAACAGCCCGATTCAAGGAACAGCAGCCGACATTATAAAAATTGCTATGATAAACACTTACAAGAGATTAAAAAATGCAGGAATAAACGCCAAACTTATACTCCAGGTTCACGACGAACTTGTTATTGAAGCAGATGAGTCGGTTGCCGATAAGGCCGCACAGATACTAAAACACGAAATGGAAAACGTCGCCGCGTTTAAAGTGCCACTGATAAGCGAAGTCAGCATAGGGAGAAACTGGTTCGAATGCAAATAATTTTCAAACTTTCTTTATGTTCACAAAATAGTTAAAATATTGTGTTATTATAATATATTATTGTGCTTTTGAATATATTATTGTGCTTTTGGTGATTGCTAATGATTATACTCGGAATTGACCCCGGACTTGCCATAGTTGGATATGGTGTAATTGAATACAGATCTCCAAAATTCAACACGCTTGCTCACGGAGCCATTCTAACTCCGTCACACACAAAGGTTGAGAACCGGCTTGAGGAAATATACGACAAACTAAGTGAGATTATAGCAATGTATAAGCCTGATGCCGTTGCAATAGAAGAACTGTTTTTCAACACAAATCAAAAAACGGTAATTTCTGTTGCTGAAGCAAGAGGCTGTATACTTCTCTGTTGCAAAAAAAACAGCGTTCCTATTTTTGAATATACTCCCTTACAGGTCAAGCAATCCGTTGTTGGCTACGGAAGAGCCGAAAAAAAACAGGTGATCCACATGGTAAAACTGCTCTTGAAGTTGGAGAAAGCCCCAAAGCTTGACGATACGTGTGACGCATTGGCAATAGCCATCTGCCACGCAAACTGTTCAAATTCAAGAATCAGAAATTACTTTAATTCATAACTTATTGGAGGGAACATGATCCACTATATCAAAGGCGAGCTTGTTGCTACTGAGCCTTCGGCTGTTATTGTTGACACAGACAACATTGCATTCAAACTTTTCGTAAGTGATAACACACTTGCAGCTCTCTCATCAAAAATCGGATCACAGGTTAAGGTTTATACCTATCTTGCCGTCAGAGAAGATGCGATGGATCTCTATGGCTTCAACAGCCTTGAAGAAAAAGGCGCGTTTAATATGCTTATAACAGTATCCGGTGTTGGACCAAAGGCTGCATTGGCTATTCTCTCAGTTCTGACTCCCGATGCATTTACGCTTGCTGTGTCATCAGGCGACGTTAAAGCGATATCAAAGGCAAGCGGTGTCGGACCTAAAATTGCGGCTCGTGTTGTGCTTGAACTGAAAGACAAGCTGTCGCGCGAGCTTACAAGCGTCAGCTCGACAAGTGACTATATAGCGCCAACCCCGATTCGTGTGTCCGGCGATTTAGGAAAATACAGCGATGCCCTCAACGCTCTTGTTGTTCTCGGTTATACGCGAAATGAAGCTGCTGATGCTCTTAAAGGAATTGACTCGAAAAATATGCAGCTTGAAGATATAATTACTGCAGCCCTTAAAAATTTGATGAGGTAACAGATGGATATGATGAATGAAATGGATTATGAAGACCGCATCGTTTCAACCGGTTACACCCCTGAGGACTCAGATACCGAAAAAAGTCTCAGACCAGTAAATCTTGGCGAATACATAGGTCAGGAAAAAGCAAAAGAAAGCTTAAAAATTTATATAGAGGCGGCCAAACAGCGCGGCGACGTTTTAGACCACGTTCTCCTATACGGTCCTCCCGGTCTTGGGAAAACGACTCTTTCAGGAATAATTGCAAATGAGCTTGGCGTCAATATCAGAGTAACGTCCGGACCGGCTATCGAAAAGCAAGGCGATCTCGCAGCTCTGCTTACCAACCTTAACGATAACGACGTTTTGTTCATTGATGAAATACACAGACTGTCTCGTCAGGTTGAAGAAATACTCTATCCCGCTATGGAAGATTTTGCTCTTGATATTATTATCGGCAAAGGGCCAAGCGCTCAAAGCATACATCTTCCAATACCGCGATTTACGCTAATTGGCGCGACAACACGCGCGGGACAGCTTACAACGCCTTTACGTGACCGTTTTGGCGTCCTCTTAAAGCTTGAACTGTATACTGTTGAGGAGCTTGCAGAAATAGTAAGAAGAAGTGCCGGCATACTCGGTGTACCGATAGACAATGAAGGTGCAATTGAAATTGCGTCAAGATCAAGAGGTACCCCTAGAATAGCTAACAGACTTCTGAAGCGCGTTCGTGATTTTGCGCAAGTAAAATACGATGGTAAAATCACACTTAAAACCGCAACAAGCGCGCTTAACACGCTTGAAATTGACGAACTTGGACTCGACAACACTGATAGAAAAATGCTAGAAACTATCATACATGCATACGGCGGCGGACCTGTTGGTCTTGAAACTCTGGCCGCAACCGTTGGAGAAGAAGCAATAACGATAGAGGACGTTTATGAGCCTTATCTAATGCAGATAGGATACCTCAGCCGCACTCCGAGAGGAAGGTGTGCAACAAGGCTTGCATATGAACACCTCAACATCCCCTACCCATTGCAGAATAATTCTTCACCTCAGTTAAGTATGTTCGATAGCGAACACGAACAAAAGCAATCGACAAAATAAAGGAATTCATATAATGTGGAAAGCAGATAAATGGACAGAATATGAGCTTATCGATACCTCAAACGGTGAGCGTCTTGAGAGATGGGGAAAACATATCCTTATAAGACCTGACCCTCAGGTAATATGGAAAAACGTTAAACAGGATAAAAGGTGGTCAGAGCCTGACGGAACCTACAAACGTTCATCAGCAGGCGGCGGAGCATGGAAAGCCTCTTCCCTGCCAAATGAATGGGATATCTCATACGGCTCTCTTGATCTGAATTTTATTATAAAGCCCACCGGTTTCAAGCATACCGGACTTTTTCCGGAACAAGCCGTAAATTGGGAATGGTTTTCTGAACTTATACGCAGTGCAAACAGACCTATAAAGGTTCTGAATCTTTTTGCATATACAGGCGGAGCAACCATTGCATGCGCAAAGGCAGGTGCCTCGGTTTGCCATGTTGATGCATCAAAAGGCATGGTAGCTCAGGCAAAAATAAATGCTGCCAAGTCAGGCTTATCTGACGCTCCTATAAGATATATTGTTGATGACTGCAAAAAATTTATAGAGCGCGAAATAAGACGCGGAAATAAGTACGATGCTGTTATTATGGACCCACCCTCATACGGCCGCGGGCCTTCAGGTGAACTTTGGAAACTTGAAGACTCTATTGCTGAATTCATATCCCTATGCGCTGAGGTTTTAAGCAATGAGCCGCTTTTCTTCCTGTTAAACTCTTATACAACAGGATTATCTGCCTCAACGATGGGGTATTTACTCGAGCTCATTTTAAAGCCTACGCTTGGCGGGCAGGTCTATTCAGACGAGATAGGCTTACCTGTAACAAGCACCGGCTCATATCTTCCGTGCGGTGCCTCATCACGCTGGACAAACACTAAATTAAAGGGTAATTTAAATGACTAACGAAACGTTTATCAAGTTAAAAAATGTATCCTTCTCTTATGACGAGGGTAATAATACACCCGAAGTCCCTGCAATAAACGATATATCACTTGAAATAGAAAAAGGAAGCTTTGTCGCAGTATTAGGCCATAACGGCTCCGGCAAATCAACACTTGCTAAATTATTAAACCTTATACTCTCTCCAACAAGCGGAAGTATATATATTGGCGACATAGAGCTTACCGACCCTAAGTTAAGTGAAGCCGACGTTCTTAAAATAAGAAAAAACATCGGTATGGTTTTCCAAAACCCTGATAATCAGCTTGTAGCAACAATAGTTGAAGAGGACGTAGCCTTTGGTCCGGAAAATCTCGGGCTTGAACCGTCTGAAATAAGAAAACGCGTGGATGATGCACTTGAGCTTGTCGGAATGATCGAATACAAGAGGCATTCACCGCACCAGCTTTCCGGCGGTCAGAAACAACGTGTTGCCATAGCCGGAATTATAGCTATGATGCCGGAGTGTATAGTATTTGACGAATCAACAGCAATGCTTGATCCTGCCGGCAGAAAAGAGGTAATGGAAACTATACTCAAGCTAAACCATGAGTATAATATTACCATTATCCATATAACTCACTATATGAACGAGGCACTTCTGGCCGACCGTGTGATAGTTATGAACGAAGGAAGCGTCATTGCCGATTCAACTCCGTATAACGTCTTTACAAATGTTAAGATTATAAAAAGTGCCGGTCTCGACGTACCTCAACAATATGACCTTATTCATGAGCTTAACGAAATGGGGCATAAAATAAGACAGCCCGATACGCTCAGCATTGATGACTGTGCAAAATCGATATATAATTATTACAAAAATTTGGGTAAGTAAATTATATGAATGCAATTGAAATAAGTAACGTTTCATACACCTATAGTAAGTCAACTCCGTTTGAAAGGCTCGCGCTTGACAACATATCACTATCGTTTAAAACTGGAATTATAACAGGTCTTATGGGGCATACCGGCTCGGGAAAATCGACGCTTGTAAAATTACTAAACGGCCTTGAAAAACCGGACTGCGGAACTGTTACGGTCATGGGCGAAAATATATGGAGCGAACCCAAGCAAATCAGTAAATACCGATATAAGGTGGGTCTGGTGTTCCAATATCCCGAATATCAGCTTTTTGAAGAAACTGTAAAAGCAGATATCGCTTTCGGCCCAAAAAACATGAAACTTGATGAAACAGAAATTGAAAAACGTGTTAAGGACTCGGCAGATTTATGCGGAATTGATAATGCTATGCTTGAAAAATCGCCGTTCGATCTTTCAGGTGGTCAGAAACGGAGAGTAGCAATTGCCGGAATCATGGCGATGCAACCCGAAATACTTGTGCTTGACGAGCCTGCGGCAGGACTTGACCCTAGAGGACGCGAAGATATATTTAAAGGTATTGTAGAGTATCGAAAAGAAAGAAATGCAACCGTTATAATCGTAAGCCATAGTATGGAAGATATGGCAAAGTATTCAGACGAAATTGTTGTTATGAATCAGGCTAAGTTATTCATGCAAGGTTGCAAAGATGATATATTTGCTAAAAGCGACGAACTTCGCTCTGTTGGCCTAGACGTTCCTTCAATAACATATCTTTCAAAAAAACTATCAGACGCAGGCATGCCAATAAGCAGTAACTGTTATAATGTTAAAACAGCAGCTGGTAAAATCAACAGTATATTGCAAAAATAGTGCATTAAACAATTACGTCATTTTGACGTACGGAGAACAATATGATCAAAGATATAACGCTCGGACAATTCTTTCCGGGCAATTCAATACTACACAGGCTTGATCCAAGAATAAAGATTATACTAACAATAATCTTTATTATAATCGTTTTTTCAGCAAAAAGCCTGCTTTCATACCTGGCTGTATTTTTGCTTTCGCTTTCATGCATTTTCATATCAAAAATAAACCTGAGAGTTGTTCTTAAAGGGCTTAAACCGATAGTTTTTGTTCTTATATTCACTTCAATTCTGAATATATTTTGGACAACAGGTGAAGATCTTCTTTTTTCTTTAGGAATAATAAAAATATATAAAGAAGGGCTTTTATTTGCTCTTTTCATGGTACTGAGAATAGTATCGCTTATCATCGGAACATCAGTACTGTTAACTTACACAACATCACCGATAATGCTGACAGATGGCTTGGAAAAGCTCCTGTCACCTCTTAAAGTTATAAAAGTTCCTGTTCATGAGTTTTCGCTTATGATGACGATTGCTTTGAGGTTCATCCCCACCCTAATAGAGGAAACCGATAAAATAATGAGCGCGCAGAAGGCTCGCGGCGCAGATTTTTCAAGCGGAAGTTTATCTGACCGCGCAAAAGCACTTATACCCGTTTTAATACCTTTGTTTATTTCTTCATTCAGAAGAGCTGATGAGCTTGCAACCGCTATGGAATGCAGATGCTATCATGGAGGCGACGGAAGAACAAAAATGAACACTCCAAAATTAACTTATATTGACTTAATGTCAGTATTCTTATTTATCCTTTTTGGTATTGTTATAATCTTCACAAATAACTTTGGCGGTGTTGTATGAAGATCCTTATAAAACTAAAATACCTCGGGAGCTCGTTCTTTGGCTTTCAGGTCCAGCCCGACGCCCGTACTGTTCAATCAACAATACAAGATAGTATCGAATCCGTTTATAAAAAAAGATTTGATGTAAAAGGATGTAGCAGAACAGACAGCGGTGTTCATGCAAATGTTTATTACGCCACATTTGACACAGGCATTGATTGTAATATCAATATTCCGACGGAAAAGATACCGTATGCGCTGAATTCGGCACTTCCAAACGACATTTCTGTTATTGATGCAATAATAGTGCCTGACTCATTTCATATTAGACACGACGTCATTTCAAAAGAATACGAATATAGAATATACTGCGGTAAGCACAAGGATCCGTTTGAATATGAGCGTTCGTACTACATCCCCTTCCATATTACTGACCATATGGTCGATTTAATGAACGCGGCTGGTGATAAAATTGCCGGCAAACACGATTTCAGCTGCTTTATGTCAAGCGGTTCTTCTGTTTTTGACACTATACGAAACGTAAAATACGTTAAAACAATCAAGAAAAACGATATTATAAGCATATATGCATGTGCAGACGGTTTTTTATATAATATGGTTAGAATAATAGCGGGAACGCTTTTAGAAGTAGCTCGGGAAAAATTTGCACCCGACAGTATTACTGACATTATAAACTCTAGAGACCGCTCTCTTGCAGGCCCTACGCTTCCGCCCCACGGTCTGTATCTTAATAAAGTTGAATTTAAAAACATATATTTTTAACACAATATTGGAAGGACGCATTCATGAGTTACATTGAAATTTTTATTCTTGCCGTTGCTTTATCAATGGACGCTTTTGCGGTTGCAGTCTGCAAAGGCCTTTCAGTAAGCAAACTTAAAATATCGCACATGCTTATAACCGGTGCATATTTTGGCTTTTTTCAGGCGTTTATGCCCCTTATCGGGTATTTGCTTGGTAAGCAGTTCGAATCGCTTATCACAAACGTAGACCACTGGATAGCCTTTATCCTTCTTGGCATAATCGGATTTAACATGATACGTGAATCAAGAGAAAAAGACGATGACTGTGAATGCTGCAAAAATTCAGAAGGGAAATTCAGTCCACGCGTAATGCTTCCATTAGCTGTTGCAACAAGCATTGATGCCTTGGCTGTTGGAATAACACTCGCATTCTTAAAAGTTGATCTAATTCCCTCGGTAAGCTTTATAGGCGTAACAACATTCGTTCTTTCGGCTATTGGGGTTAAGATCGGTAATATTTTCGGAAGCAGATATAAATCCGTATCCGAACTTATTGGCGGTATAGTACTTATTGCAATGGGAACAAAAATTTTACTTGAACATCTTAGCTTAATAACTTTTTAAATTAAAAAAATGACTCTGTTACAAGAGTCTTTTTTTATGCAAACTTTATGTTTTTTTGCTAATACTATTATAAAATAATATCAAGCAAAGGAATATAAAAATGATAAACAAACAAAAATGCGCAATAATCGGATGCGGCTTTGTAGGATCAACTATTGCATATACTCTCATGGATCACGGGTTGTTTTCTGAAATGGTGCTGATCGATTCAAATTACAAGAAAGCCTGCGGTGAGGCTATGGACCTAAATCACGGTCTTCCCTTTATTGGTCCAATGAAAATATATGCAGGCAGCTATGAAGACATTTCAGACGCATATATAGTTATAATCGCCGCGGGGACAAGTCAGAAAAGCGGCGAAACAAGAATTGAACTTGTACACCGTAATGTTGAAATTTTTAAAAGTATAATTCCGCAAATCGCAGCAGTAAACAAAGATTGTATACTGCTTGTGGTTTCCAATCCCGTTGACATCCTGACTTATACCGCGCTAAAACTTTCAGGATTTGACAGCCACAGAGTAATAGGTTCAGGAACGGTCTTGGATACGGGCAGGCTTAAATACCTTGTTGGTGAACACATTGGCGTTGACAGCAGAAATGTCCATTCCTTTATAATCGGGGAGCACGGCGACAGCGAGCTTGCGGTATGGAGCAGCGCAAACGTATCAGGTGTCGATCTTGACGATTACTGCAGAATAACTGGAAAAATATGCGATGCTGCCACTCTTGAGTCTATGTATGAGCAAGTCAGAGACAGCGCATACAAAATTATAGAAGGAAAAGGCGCAACCTATTATGCAATAGGCCAGGCGACCCTCAGGATAGTTCGCAGTATAGTTAAAGACCAAAAATCCGTATTACCGGTCTCATGCCTGGTAGACGGGCATTACGGGCTGTCAGGGATGTGTATGGGTCTTCCTGCGGTTGTTTGCAGCGAGGGAATCAGCGATTTGCTTGAAATCCCATTAAATGCGGATGAAGAAAGAAGACTTCGTGCTTCTGCGCACGTTCTTGGCAGTGTTATTGAAAGCGTAAGCGATCTTTTTGAAGAAGCAACTGTCTAATTAGATAGTCTTACGGTAAATATTAGAACGCTTCTCTTTTTTAATAATTTCTACGGCGCCGTATTCGATAAGTGTATTTAAAGAATATCGCGCCGTTCTGTTTTTCATTTTCATTACCTTTTCAAAATCTGAAAACTTAAACTCGCCGTCCGGAAAATCGGGCGGCAGTATTTTACTCAGATCATACTTAGATTCAATACGGATAACATCGTGCAAGGCTAGAGGTTTTCTGTCGCATCGCAAAGATCCGCGTTTTTTGTTTTCGTTCCAACCGTTTAAGAGCCTGTACTCGTCCATATCTATCAAAAGTATTTCGAAATTAAGATTTTCATTATTTAGATATTTAATTAGACGCGAGGCTTCGTATAGAAATTCCGATCCTGTTCCATGTTTTGGCGATTTATTTCTTTTAACAACCTCTCCTGTATCAGGATCTACCCAAATAATATGTTTAACGTGAGGTACAGGATAAACAATGCATACTTTGTAAAACTTTAAATATTCTTCTAATTTTCTTGCCAGAGAATAAAAATTATTGGTTTGTATTTCTATAATTCCATCATCATTAAGTATGTCTGCAACATATCCGCACACCTTAACTTCCTGTTTGGTAAAATCGGACTCATAATAGTTTTTTATTATAGAATGTAGACATCTTTCACCAAGAGTGCCAATAGATTGATTCTCAACAGACACGTTATATTCACATATTTTATTGTCAAACATTATAACATCATGCTTCATACGCACCTCCATGTAAATATAATAATACCATTTTTAGATAAATTTTGCAATAATAT
>SVSR01000035.1 GCA_015064205.1 Oscillospiraceae bacterium | reverse complement strand
TCTGTTGTTCAATTTTCAAGGACCGTCTCCCGCTACCGCTTCCCGCGACAGCTTGACCATTATATCACATCTTACTCCCCCTTGTCAATACCTTTTTCAAAAGTTTTTTCAAGAAGTTTTCTACATGATATCCTGTTATCCCTCACTTTTCGTGAGTGCTTCTATTATATCACCTATTTCTTCTCTTGTCAACCTCTTTTTTTAAGTTTTTTTATCTTTTTTCGCCCTTATTTGCATCTTTGTACGAAAAGAGCAAATCCTAATTATATTGCATCACATTATTACTCATTTTTACCAAATAATTTGGGAGAGAACGCATGTCAACTATCTTCATCAGAACTCTTATTATATACGCAACGCTTATACTCGCCATACGCATTATGGGCAAACGTCAGGTCGGTCAACTTGAAGTATCCGAGCTTGTTACAACATTTTTATTATCAGAGCTTGCATCATTCCCTATAACTGACGATGGTATACCTTTGTTATTCTCCGTAATACCTATACTTACGCTTGTAGCCATTGAGGTAATAGGAGCGTATGCAGTTACCAAAAGCAACAAGCTCAAACGCATATTTATCGGCCGTCCTACCTTCATAATATATAAAGGAAAGATCGATCAGAAGGAACTTGAAAGAAACCGTATAAGTGTTGAAGAACTATTTTCTCAGCTGCGGCTCAAAAGCATCGTCTCAATCGATCAGGTTGAATATGCTATTCTCGAACAGAACGGACAATTATCAGTAATAACGAAAACTTGTGTCCAGCCTTTATCGCCAAGCGATATAAATATGGACGTGCCCGAGAAAGGTATCGCTCACGCATTGATAATAGATGGAGCAATTAACGAGCATAATTTAAAAATTGCAGGAAAGAACGCTGAATGGCTTAAAAATAAACTCAAAGAAAACGGCACAAGCTTAGAGGATGTATTTGTTTATACAATAGACGACACCGGAGAAGAAAAACTTATCAGGCGCGACAAAAACCGACGCGCCTGAAGAAAAGAGTGTATTTATGAAAAGCGCCACTGTCTCCGCTTCAATACTTCTTATCATAATAATACTTTTGTGCATCAACTCAATAGCCCTTGAAAAATGCACATCAATGTTGCTTGAAGCAGTAAACGAAATGAGTGACGATCCGATTTATGAGCAAAAGAATGCAGCAGAACTTGTTGAACGTTGGGAAAAACTTGAGCCCTTCGTATCAATCAGCGTAGTACATCTCGAAACGGAAGCTGTAACCAATGCCGCTTCTCTCATTCAGATATATTCACAAACGAACAACCAAAGTGAATTTATTGCAGCAAAAAGATTGTTTTCTCTCGCAGTAGATCACATAGGCTTTTCAGGAAGGCTGTCGTTCGAAACCATATTTTAGATCATCTGAAATCGGTAATACCGTCCCCGAGCTTTACTCTTGTACGAAGAATCGAATAGTATTCGCTATCAACATTACCAAAATCAATAGAAAGCTTATCTGCAACGGCTTTTACAAGATACTCAGGATTTAAATAATCCATACTTGTGCATGAAAGCATGGCATGCAAAACTATTGCTTGTCCGTCAAGTGACACACGTAAGCTTTTGATAAGCGGTCTGATATCCACCTCTTTTTCACCGCTTTTACTCTTTTTTATGATAACAATCGGCTTCTCAAGCATCTCATTTATCTTACCGAGCGCCTCTATATTGGCATGTGGAGTGCAAATCTTTATCTCATACTCTGCCCAGGCAATATCCGTAAATTTATTTTCAGGAATCCAGACTCCGTTGACCTTCATCTCAGGAGCAAACTGTGCGCCGATCCTTTCAGCGATTTCGTCAAGGGGCAGTTCTTCCACTATTTTAAAATCCACGAATTCACAGATGCTTTCGGTACCGATAGACAACGGCAGGGAAAACACGAGCTTCGGGCGCGGGTTAAATCCTTCGGTATACCATATCGGAATATCTGCACGTACCATCACTCTCGACATTGTACGTGCTAGATCAAGATGCGATATAAACTGAAGCTTGCCAATCTTTGTGAAGCCGAGTCTTACTGATTTCGCTTGCACCATGATCTTTCACCTCCAAGCTTATTTGCACCGCATCCGGAGCATTTCTGCGCACAGTTGGGCGTAGTTATATTTTCATGAGCTTTTTTGTTTTCGCTCAAAAGGAATTTTTTTGTTACACCGCAGTCTATCATATCCCACGGAAGGATCTCGTCATCGCTGAAACGTCTGTTGGCATAAAATGCCGGATCAATACCGGCGACTTTGAAACATTCAATCCATTTATCGTAATCAAAATGCTCATCCCACGAATCAAAGCACATGCCAAGCTTTCTTGTATGGGCAAGAGCCTTCGACAAACGTCTGTCTCCACGCGCAAGTACCGCCTCTATACGGCTGACCTTGGCATCGTGATGACTAAATCTCACGTATTTATTAGTCATTTTGGATTCAAGGAATTTCTGCTTTGCATAAACCGTGTCAAGATTATCCTGAGCCTCCCACTGGAATGCGGTAAACGGCTTGGGAATAAATGTTGATACACTCACGCTGACAGAAGGCGGCCTTTTAAAGTGTACATTCCCCTTTTGCTCGCGCTTTATTTCAAAGAATTTATCGACCACTTTTTCTGCAAGCTTTGCTATACCTTCAAGGTCTTCATAAGTTTCAGTAGGTTGGCCGAGCATAAAATAAAGCTTAACCTGATTCTTTCCGCCTTCAAATGCAACCGTGCATGCATGCATCAAATCATCTTCTGTTACGTTTTTATTTATAGCGTCTCTAAGCCTCTGTGTTCCGGCTTCAGGTGCAAACGTAAGCCCGCTGGTTCTCACAGATGAGATTTTCTCCATAAGCTCTTTCGAAAAGCTGTCTGCTCGAAGTGACGGCAGAGACAGGCTGACCTTCTTATCGTCCGTCCACTCAAGAAGCTTCTCGCATAAAGGTTTAAGCTCGGAATAATCGCTTATACTCAGAGATATCAGAGATATTTCGTCATATCCGGTAGAATCATAAAGCTTTTTAGCCTGACAGTTCAATACATCTGGCGATTTTTCACGTATAGGTCTGTATATCATTCCCGCCTGACAGAACCGGCATCCGCGGATACAGCCTCTGTAAACCTCAAGCGTTATACGGTCATGCACCGTTTCAATATACGGCATAACAAATTTATCGGGGAAATACGACTCATCCATATCACGTATAATTCTTTTAACCACTTTTGCAGGAATGTCGTCATACAACGGCTTTATCGATTTAATGGTATTGTCTTCGTTATACTGTACATCGTACAACGACGGAACGTAAAATCCTCCGAGTTTTGCCGCCTCGTGCAGAAATGCGCTCTTGGTATATCTGCCTTCGTCTTTCATTTTTATATAAAGCTTTGTCAGTTCCGCAAGGGCCTCTTCACCCTCTCCTATACTGAAAAGATCAAAAAAGTCTGCAATAGGCTCCGCGTTATATGCGCACGGTCCTCCGCCAATAATTATCGGATCGTTTTCCCCGCGCTCGCTTGCATAAAGCTCAAGGCCTGCCAGCTCAAGCATATAGAGCACGTTCGTATACGACATCTCATATTGAAGAGTAAAACCTACTATATCAAAGTCACGAACAGGATCTCCGCTCTCGGTTGCATAGAGAGGTATATTATGCTCTCTCATCTGCTTTTCCATATCTGGCCATGGTGCATACACACGCTCACACCATATATCATCATGTTCATTGAGAACACTATACAGTATTCTGACGCCGAGGTTAGACATTCCTATTTCATAGGTATCAGGAAAGCAGAAGGCAAATCTCGCCTTTATCCTGCTTTTATCTTTAATAACCTGAGCGAATTCTCCGCCCGAATATCTGCCGGGCTTTTCAACACGTTTAAGTATTCTCTCAAACGGTATGTTCTTTTCCATTTTAACACCTTTCATATCAAAAGAATACCGTTACGGCCATTGTCACCGTAACGGTATCACTAAGTCCAATTTATTCCGTGAATAAGGTAACAAACATTATCGGTATCAGCCAGAACAACTGATATAATGCAGCATATGCCGAGCCGATCACAAGCTTACCAAGCGCGGCTATCGCATATATAACGAAAATTGCAAGCACGGTGCTTACTATTTCGAATATTGAATGTATCTTAGCTATGTACTTTATTTTATCACAAAGCGAAAGTGAACGAAGTAATGATTTTACAGAACCGATGCAAACGACACCGCTGTCGGCACGCTCGCTCTTTCTGAGAAATCTCTTACCGGATTTGCCGTGAACGACTCTTACTGGATAGCCCTCTCCAAGTCTGAGTTTTCTTATTACAAAACCGTCGTCAATATTAGGATCGCAAGTACGTATGCCAACGCACATACCAGCTTTATACAGCTGCTTGAATATTTCTTCATATTCAGAGTCAACTGTATACTGAACGTAAAACTTTGCAAGGATTTCTTCCTCGTTAGCGATAAACATAAGTCTGATACCCTCATTATTTTCAATCACTTCGTCCCCCTCTCCGTATGGGGTTTCAAAATCCTTGGAGATCATATACGCATTGTTTCCAAGATATATATCTGTGCCGTCAATGCTGCAACGCAATCCGTTGTCTTCACTTTCCTCGATCATAACATTATCACTGTGACCTATTTCAAGTGTTGCCAGGCCGAAAACATCAGCAAGAGGTCCGCCGATCTTGGCAAAAACGCTCGCAGCATAATATATAACTCCGTCAATACGATTTTCGCCGTATACCTTCACGCTGTTTATCTTAACACCTGTTGACGGGAATATATCCCTGTCGTCAAAGAACACCACAGAGCCGTCAGAATACTCTTCGAGAGAACCGTCTCCAACGATCGTGCCTTCCGACTGATGCACTTTATTAACAGCATGATAAAACGGATGGCTTCCTGCAATAAGTATCGTACCCGGCAAACCGAGAACGCCGGCAAGATATGCCATTGTTACGGTTGTATACACGTCTGCTTTCATAAAAATACCGAGCGCTGCTGCCACAAGCATTTCAGCAAAAGCTATAAGTATTATCGCAGGTATGTATTTATTATTGCGTCTGAAATTTATTCTTCTGAAGAATCCGTCAACAAATCCTGTTTTAGTTACCGCAAACATAGGCGAATTCTCGGGAACATATCCCTCAAAAAGGCCCGCATCCTGCGTCCTTTCCTCTTCTGTCAGCATTCTGACGGTATATTTTCTTTGAACGGCAGATACTATACCAAAGCTGTTTGCCTCACGCTTGAGATTAAGAAGCTCATACACCAACGTAAAAAGGAACGTAAGCGCCACAGGGAAATTATAGAATACCGCACCCCTTGTTCCCGGTGCAACTGTTATTATAGTAGTATACACCACTGACATTACCAGCAAAATTGCAGGAATAGATTCAAAAGCAGGTTTACGTTTGAATAACGATACAAACCCAAGTGCAATCTTATCAATTATCATAAGCGCGCACAATAAAACAAGCTGGAGGTTTGTCATTGCAGCAACGGTAGGATAAAGAGCAACGTTAAATAAGTTTGGAGGCTTTATTCCAACAACAGTCGCATTTTCCATGAAAAACAAAGCTACTGCAAAGACAAAACATGCAAAAAATCTGATCGTGGCAGATACAAACGCCTTCTTGTACCTACCCTTTATCTCATCATTTTGCTTTTCATCGGTATACTCGTAGTCTTTGGAAAACAACTCATATAGTTTCTTTTTCTTTGGCCTGTGAGTCATTTCAAACTCATTGCCTTCTTTGATAAGCTCTTCGGCTCGCTCTTTCCCAAACGTCTCTTCAAGCTCATCGTCTTTACCAAACAGCGAGATCAGACTGATCTCTGTGCTATTAAGTTCATTTCCGTTGAGTCCGCTGTACTCACGAGCCCCATCATCAGATATAAGCCCGCTTTCATAAGAATCAACCCCTGGCTCGTCAAAGATATCATTTTCACCAAATATTGTTTCATCCGTATCGGAGTCCTCGCCCAATAGTTCTATCGGTTCAAATTCCCCGTCCTCTTCTATCATCTTTGCCATCTGAGCAAGAAAACCGCTATCGAATTCTTCGTCAGCTACATCCTCCTTGGCAGTTTTTTCTTCGTCTAGGATATCCCGGTCTGTTTCTGCAAGCGCATCAAGAATTGCAGTATCCTCATCCACGCTCTCTGGTTCTTCGTCTTCATACCAAGGCAAGTCATCGATCGTAGACTGATGTATCACATCTTCATCAGCTTCGATAACAATAGTATCACCAAAGTCAGATTCATCAAAGTTTTCTTCAGACTTACTCTCGGTCACAGCCCCGGGCTCATCCTTGGGCTCATTTTCAACATAAACATCAAATTTATCTGATTTTTCTTCTGTTGCCGGCATTTCCATTATCTCTCTGAGCTTGTCCTCATCAAGATCGTCACCGCCGAATTCCTCGGGTTCAACACGGATTATTTCTGATTGCGCAAGTTTTATTGCCTCATCGCTGATATGTACCGCCTGCTTTTTTGGCTCTTTTTCATCAGCGCCCGGGCGCATTTCAAGTCCGTCCCTGAGTTTTTTGAGCAAAAGCTCAGCAGAAATAGCATCCCGTTCATCACGGCTGAGACCATCTTCTCTGTTTGGCATTCTTCTAATCCTTTCACTTTGTAATTAAGCTTATTTTATATGATGTCGTTTTGCTGCCTCGCACATTATAACCGAGGTTGCACATGCAACGTTAAACGACGTCACCTTACCGTACATTGGAATAGACACGTTAAAATCGCTGATATCTCGCACAAGCTTTGATACGCCGAAGCCTTCACTTCCCACAACTATTGCACACGGGCCGGAAAAGTCAACGTCATAATACGGAGTTCCGCCTGCTTCTGCGGCGTATATCCACACTCCGAGTTTTTTAAGCTGTTCTACAGCAGATGCGATATTCGTTACCTTAGCAATTGCAAGGTGTTCGAGCGCGCCTGCCGATGCTTTTTCCACCACAGAGGTTACACCAACCGCTCTTCTTTTGGGAATTATGAGCCCGTGAGCACCGCATCCCTCAGCAACTCTGATTATTGCGCCAAGATTATGCGGATCCTCAACTCCGTCCGCAATCAATATAAACGGCATCTCCGAGCGTTTTTCGGCAATCTTTACTATGTCTTCAACCGACACATATTCCTTTGCCGCCGCCATTGCGATAATTCCCTGATGAACGATCCCTCCGGAAAGCATATCAAGCTTTTGCTTTTCACATTCCACAACAGGGATTTTTGCACTTACAGCCTGAGCAACAAGCATCGTTATCGAGCCCTCTCGCTCGCCTTTTGCGACGAGTATTTTATCAACGCTTCGCGTGCCTTTTAAAAGCTCCCTGACTGCATTTCTTCCTATCACAAGGTTTTCATCAATCTGCGTACGTTCTTCGCCATTTTTATAATACGCGCGCTCATTTCTTTTTTTCATACGACCTCTGTGTTAAAACTATACAATTATAACTATTATAATTATATCACAAATTTTATAAATTGCAATAGTAAACAAACATAAGTTACCATTAAATATTAAACTTTATCGCCAAATAGCGGAAAGCATAGTTCTGTATAAATACAAAAAAGCCGGCACCTATGCCGACCTCTTTGTAAGTTCAGTCAGATTACTGCTGCTCAGCTTTGATTGCTGCATAGCACTCGCTGCAGTATACAGGCTTGTCGCTGCTGGGCTCAAACGGAACCTTAGCTTCATTTCCGCACTTTGCGCAAGTAGCAGTGAAGAGTTCTCTGGGAGCTCTAGCTGCATTCTTCTTTGCGTCGCGGCAAGCTTTGCATCTCTGGGGCTTATTCTGGAACCCCTTCTCTGCATAAAATTCCTGTTCACCAGCTGTGAAAGTAAATTCAGCTCCGCATTCCTTGCAAACTAAAACTTCATCCTGGTACATTTGTGTCTACCTCGCTTTTAATTGGTAATTTTGCCCTAGACGGATTTAAACCGTCACCTTTGGCACACATTTGCTGCTACAACGCTCTATTTAAGCTATTCGGGCATATATAAGTCAGAACAATAATGTTCCAAGCTTCTTTTTTATGCGATAAACCGTATTCTCCACACTCTTCTGAGAGATTTTCAGCTCATCCGCAATTTGACTATACTTATAGTCAAGTATAAGATACTTGAATACAAAAACCTCACGCTTTGTTAAAATATCTCTTATCTTCTTCATAAGATATTCTGCATGTTCAAGTTCTTCTATATAATTTGTCGTATCAGGCACGGCAAGCTCTTCGCTTAAATCAACGCTCTTGGGGTCGTGGCTATGTTTGCGTTCCAAGGTTATAAATCCGTTACGTATACATATTCTGGCATATAGACCGAATGTCAGTCCGGACTCTTTATCATATGTACGCGCCGCTTTCAACAAAATAAG
>SVSR01000034.1 GCA_015064205.1 Oscillospiraceae bacterium | reverse complement strand
CAGAAACAAACAAGTACTATTAGGATTGTCAAATGAAGACTTATACAATGTTTTAGTACCTGTTACTAAAACATCTTACTCAAGTTCTCACCCCGAAGAAACAACTTCAAGCGATATACTGTTTTTACCTTCAGAGTTTGAAATTTTTGGGAAAATAACAAATTCATCAGCCGCAGAAGGAAGCCAATATAGTTACTATCAATGCGGAAACAGAAGAGTAAAACTGCTATACAGCACACAAGAAAACGGCATTTGGTGGACAAGATCTGCATCTGCAGGCGATTCAAGAAATTATTGTTTTATAGGAGTTGGCGGAGATTCGGGCATAGCAGTTTCTTACTATTGGCACGGAATCCCCTTCTGCTTCTGTGTATAACCTGTTTTATAAATATATAGGAGATGTGATTTAATGTACAAAATTACAAAAACAGACGGAACAGAGCTGGGTGTTACCGACTCTGTTCTTTATATTAAAATAAATGATAATAAAAGCTATTCACCTGCGTCAGCCGAAGAGGCTGTTGGTATAGCTTATTGCAATACTGCTTATAATCTCATCGGATACGAAGAAATAGCCGGTGCCGAAACAGTCATTATTTCCGAAGTGGATGCAGGGCAAGTTTTTAGCGAATTGATATCATATAAAGCCTTAGCCAAAGCTTATACCGAGGGGGTTCAAAATGCTGAATAAGAAAGATTTAATATTAAACCTTATACTTGAACAAGGCAAAGCCGATGCGCTCAATCTTCGCAGTCGGGCCGCAAACATGGACGGAACGGCAATAATTGCCGAAGAAGAGAAAATTCCGATGTTTGACCCAAACAAAGATTATTCTCTTTGGGCAGTAGGCTCTCCCGTTTATGATATCGTTGAGGGAGAGCATCAGATATTCACATTACTAATACCTCATAATGCCGCATATTATCCCGATGTTAGACCTAATAATAACAGAACATTATGGAGTATAGCCCACACCAAAGATCCTACAAAGGCAAGAGCATTTATTGCTCCAAGCGGTATAAGCGGTATATATATGAAAGACGAAGTGTGTACAGATCCTTTGTCATCTGATCCATGCAGAGTATATAGATCGCTTGTTGATGAAAATGCATACTCGCCGAGTGAATATCCTTCAAATTGGGAAGCTGTGGAGTAAATTTTAAGTGTTTAAAATTCCTAAGAAAAGAAAAAGCGATCAAGAATACTCAAAAAGAATGCTTTCTAAAATCCTAAATCATTCCATGCTTATGCTCTGGGGTACGTACCTTCTGGCATGGTTTGGTAAAACCGAGATTGCAGAATCATTATCAAAAACAATTGTAAGTTCGGTTATTGCAGTAATGGTTGGATATCTTGCAAAATCTGTTATAGAAAATATAAGCAAAAACACCACAGCATTTGGTAATAACACGGATCTGCTTGCTTCACCTGACAAAAAAGACGATCAAAGCCAAGACCGCTGCTCAGAAAATGAACATATAAACAATTATAAAGACTGTTAAAACAATACGGAGGTGTTTATGGAAAACTTTATTAAAGATAATACTCCCGATTTATGGGCCAAGGAAGCAGTTGATTGGGCTGTTCAAAACAGCTTACTGTTTGGCGATGAAAACGGAAACTATAAGCTTCATGAAAAATGCACCAGGCAAGAGATGCTGATATTCTTAAATCGTTTACATAATTTGATACAACGAGGTGAATAAATCATGAGCAACAGCAGACTTATCGATTACATTAAAATATCTCCTAACAGCTCAAATCCCAGAAATAATACTATAAATAAGATCACTATACACCATATGGCAGGAAACTTATCTGTCGAATCATGCGGCGAAGTTTTTGCTGATATATCTCATCAAGCAAGTTCAAACTACGCTATCGACTCTAACGGCAGGATAGGTATGTATGTTGAAGAAAAGAACAGAGCTTGGACAAGCTCCAGCTCAGATAATGATAATCAGGCTGTAACTATTGAAGTTGCAAACGATACGCTTGGAGGAGACTGGCATGTAAGCGATATTGCACTTGAAAAATTAATAGAGCTTTGCATTGATATTTGTATACGAAATAACATAAACAAGTTAAATTATACAGGAGATTCAAAAGGAAATTTAACAATGCACTGTTACTTTGCAAAAACAGTCTGCCCGGGCGAATATCTTAAAAGCAAATTCCCTTACATAGCAAAGAAAGTTAATAAAAAGCTTGAGTCTATTTATAAAAATAATACACCTGATCTATGGGCTGAAAAATCTGTGGCTTGGTCTATTGAAAACAAAATACTGTTTGGCGATGAATATGGTAATTATAAATTACATGACTATTGCACACGACAGGAAATGATTGTCTTTATTTATCGAATGTATAAAAATATAAAGAAATGTAAAAAGGAGATTTGATTATGAACTTATGGTTAGATTTTGCAATTACTGTCTTAACCGGACTTACTATCGCTATTCCTCTTATTTTTAAACTTATAGAGTATGTTAAAAAGCTCATTAAAGAAAAAAATTGGAACAGCCTTCTTAATATGATCATGGATTACATGGCTACAGCTGAAAAGAAATTTTCTGATGGTGCAACACGAAAAGAATGGGTAATGGCTATGGTTGAAGCTTCTTCTAAAAATATAAATTATGATGTTGATATGAAGATTATAAGTTCGCTGATCGACAATCTTTGCGATATGACAAAAGTTATTAACAATGAAGTAAAAAATTGCCGTTAATTTCCGTTTTTCTTAATAAAAGCACCGAAATTTAAGAAAGCAGGAGTTAATATAATTATGATAGAATATATAGAATTTTTAAATTTGCCGGCAACGATAGCGATTGTTACTGTCGTACTTTTTCTTATTCTTCAAATTATCGGAGAGTTGTTGGAATTCAAGGGAAAGATAGTTCCCGAATTTATAAAAATACGAAAATATTTTAATCGGAAAAAGACAGAGCGTGAAATGATCAACGACGCATTTATTACATTGAAAGACGTTAAAACTGCATTTGCTGAGTTTAATACACATTACAACTCAGATAACATACGTATGCGAGATCAATGGATAAAAAGCGTTAATAAAAAATTGGAACAGAATGATATATGGGTTAAAGAGCTTGATAAAAAACTTGATAAAAATAATCAGGATACTTTATCGTTACTAATTGACAGCAAACGAAATACAATTATTAATTTCGCCTCTTTTGTTATTGATGAAAAAAAACCTGTTACACGCGAACAATATAACCGTATTTTTAAGATATATGAAGAATACGAAAATATTATATTAAACAATAAGCTAACAAACGGCGAAGTAGACATTGCTATTCGAATTATTAAAGAATCATATGAAAAGCATATGAAGCATAAATCATTTGTTGAAGATGTGTTAGGATACAATGCTTAAAAGGTTACATAGGGAATTGTATGATAATTTCATACAATTCCCTATTTTTTACAATATAAAAAGCACTTGCTGATGCAAGTGCTTTTCTGGTGACCCGACGGAGAGTCGAACTCCGGACACCATGATTAAAAGTCATGTGCTCTACCTTCTGAGCTACCGGGTCAAATATATACGCTTTTGAAACGCGCTTAAACATTATACCATAAGCGTATATATTTGTCAATAGATTTTTTTATTTTTATTTTGGTTATTTTTTCTTGTTTTTTTAACAAATATGGCCGTTTTCATACGCGCTGATTATAGCGTTTGCAAGAGCCTGAGCAATATCATTCTGCCATTCTTCTGTAAGCATTGCCAAAGCTTCGTCACGGTTTGACACAAATCCTGTTTCAACGAGCACTGCCGGCATATCAGAATTTCTTAAAACCTGATATGAGTTCATTCCGCTCATCGCTTTTACCTGTATTTCCTTTTCGGGAGTTAAAAGCGCAAGTTCCTTTTCTATTTCAAGAGCTACTCCTTCTCCGCCCTTATCATCGCTCATATGATATACACGCGGTCCGTAGACCGTTGTATCTTCAAAAAACGCGTCACAGTGTACGGATATGTACAGTCCAACATCGGTCAGAGAATTCGCCATTCCGTTGCGCTTTTTCATGCCGAACAGATACGGCTTTGATGCATCAGGCGGCGGCTCATTGGTATCATGCGTCATATATACCTTAACTCCTGCCTCTTCAAGCTTATCGCGAAGCTTGAGACCAACTGCAAGCACTATTTCATGCTCGTATACTCCAAGCTCAGCGTTTGACGTTCCAACGTCGTCAAATCCGTGTCCCGGGTCTATACAGACAACAAGTGCTCCGCTTATCTGATCAGGTTGACTTAAAGCTATCGGCATATTATTTATCGGCTCTATCGTGCCGGTATCTGCTTCTGAATGAGATGTTACCGGTATCTGTAAGGCGGCCTCTTCTTCTGTGTCAAGTGTTGCAGTAAATGCTGCCGCTACTATTACAGAAAACGCTATAAATATGAGAACGACAGCTACTATATTCATTTTAATTACTGCAAAAAAATCAGGGGCAGATATTACTGCGGCTTCACCCTCCGTCTTTTTGACAGGTACCCTTCTGACAACAACAGTCTCTGTTTTTCTCACCGCTTGAGGCGGCAAAGCTTGTGCTCTTCCGGCATTTGCGCTCTCAGGCGGGCAAATAATACATTTGCCGTCTTTCCAGACCACGCGCGGCCTTTGTTTAACGTTCTCTTTGTTGTTCACTTTCGTTTTTCCTTTTACTTTTATTCTCTGTAAAAATACATAGCCTTATAATCGGGGAAAACTATACTTGAAATCGCCTTGCCAATTATACCACAAAATTGTTAACAAGTCAAGAATCATCGAAAAAGGGGGATTTGACAATCCCCCTTTAAACACTTAATTGTTTTCGCTGACGTAGATTGATACTCGGCTCTGAACCGCATTTGCGGCCTGCTCACTCGTATACTGACCTTCAAAGAAGCGGCCTGCTTCTTCGTTTATTATTTTCATTATTTCAGCATCACTGCGCGAAAGCATATCAGCTTTTCTTATATACTCGAGGATCATATTAGCATAATTTTCGTCAAGATATAGGTTCGGATATCTGGAATCTTCCGCCATATCAACGGCAATTTCAGCTCTCGGAAGCATCACTCCACCGATCATACCGCCGTTTTCGTATTCTTCGTCTTGCTTCTTACGCTCCTGATCCAACTCTATCTGCTCATTCATCATCTTTTCAAGCGATGAAGAAAGCACCGGAAGACCCCAGTCAAGCTTATCCTGATATTCAGGCGAAAGCAACGATGCTATAAACGACCATGCTCCATCCTTAAGCTTTGATTTTGCGCTCATTGCTATTGATGCAGAATCATCGGTTATTATAGGATTGCCGCTTTTTGTGGGGTATCCGAGAAGATCAACTTCACCTGTTCTGAACGTATAATTCATTGTTGAAACTACATCTCTGAAGCTGCTGACATATGCTTGAGCAAGTACTGCTCTGCCCTCATAATACGCATTTTCATAATCCATCCAGAAATTATTGTCAACGTTATCGTAATCGATGCTTTCAAAAATACTCTTTTCGCTGAGCGTTGCGGCAAATTCAAGTATATCAGCAAACGTACCGTCGGTAAAATTGCACTTGCCTGTATCTATATCAATAAACTCATCATACATTCCGTTAACAAATAACTGCATCATAGTTGCTCTCGTCATATCCTGAAACATAGACGAATTTTCAGGCAGCGAATTTGCAAGAGCAAGGAAAGACTGCGTATTCCAATTATCCTTATAGGGGCCGACTATATCGCTCTTACCCATAAATCCTTGCACGCTGTACTGTGAAGCTATTCTGTACAGTCTGCCATCCTTTTCATATGCTTTAAGCACATTTTGTTCAAACATTGAGCGATCAAGCACTTCGTCTGCATCTATAAACTCATAAAGATCTGCAAACAGTCCTTTTGATGAATAACTGTCAAACGGTATTTCGGAAGAGCATACTAAAAGATCGGGAACGTTTCCTGATGCAATGTCGCCATTGAGCTTTGAAATTGCATCTTCATACGTATATTCGCTCTCTTCGCTGTAATCTATGCCCTCGGAATAATCCTTGAATACTATTCTGTACTCATCGTTTGCGCGGTTAAAGTTATATACCTGATTGCGGATATTATAGTTCATGTAAAGAGCGCCCAGTGTAATGATATACTTCGGCTTTATCTCATTATCCGGTACGGGAGACATACGAACGATAACCATTGAATCGGACTGTGAATCGCTGTAATCCCACGAGGTTGACAAAAAGCTGTGGTCATCGCTTGCTATAAGCGAATTCGGATAAAAATTCATGAGATCGGAATTCATATAGTCAAGAAGCTTTTCGCTCGTTTGTGAGAGCAGATTATAACCGAATATGCCGGCTTCGTCTATGTAATACATATCGTATTCTCCGCTTCCCGAAAAATACTGTCCGTAGCCAAGTCCTGTAAAGTCATACGGTTCGCTCTGTGTGAACGTTTCGGTATTTATAAGAATTGCCTTTAAGTTATAGCTCTGATCATTGTACGTAACAAGAAGTCCTTGTGATGTTTTTATAAGAGAGTTAATATAAGAAGCTCCAAGATCTTCAACGCTCTTCTTATACGTTACTTTCATATCACCGTCAATTACATATACGGTATCTTCACATATAAAAGCAAGTCTTCTGTCAGAGAGAGGGGTAAGGCTGTGAAGATATGCATAAGCAGTAGGATCATCAAGACCAAGAAGCTCTGTTGTTAACATCTGATTTATAAGATTAAACTCTGAATCAAGATGAGCAAGATAATACTTTGATTCATAATATCCTGTTGCTTCATCATAGTAATTACTGCTGATGGTAGTATAAGCACTTCCGTCGTCAGCTATTACTATATCGCCCATCCAGCTGTTTTCATCAAGCTCAACACCAATATCAAAATATTCGCCAACCATTGTTAAGTTCTCTTCAAGTCTGGCAAATTTATTCGTGTAGCCGGTCTCTTCGTCAAAAAGCTGACCGTATATTATGTATCCGTCATTTGACTTGAACATTGAGTTAACATACTGCATTCCCTCAGGAAGAGGAAAGTTTTCTACCTTGTATACATCTTCAAGTATCTTTTTTTCGGGCATCTCGTTTTTCGAGCACGAAACAACAGACACAAGCATTACAAGCACAAGCAAAACGGCAATGATTTTAATAAATCTATTCATATCAAGCCATCCTTTCATAAACTAAAATTTAAGCTTTTTAAGCATACGCTCAATAAATCTGACACACGGTCCAAAAAGGGCAAAAAACAAAGCTGCAACTGCAATAAGCGATATTTTAAACATAACGCCACGTATTTCGTTTGCATCAGATGCCTTTAGAGAAAGTATGAGCATCGCTTTTTCCGTATACGGATATTCGCGGTCTTTGGGATTGATTATCATTGACGTCTGCGACTTATACACTTCTTTTAGTGCTTCTGATTTAAAACGTGTATCAATATTTTTTATAACGGGATCAAAGCTTTTAAGAACCTCCGTAAGAGCATTCTCTGCATAGTTTGTTATCGGGTCGGGCACTATTGCTTCAAAGGTTGTGAAAGCGCGCGATGCCAAGCCCGATCGGTATGCAGCAGAATCCGCGTTTATGTACACTCTGGGCTTATCCCCATAAACATCATTATATACGCCGTCCGGTATGCCAAGAACTCCGCAAACGGTATAATAGTCGCTTCCGATCTTCGCTTCAAGGCCTACAACCCCTCTCTGCGTTCCGAAAAGCTGCCATGCTGCAAGCTCATCTATCAGAATCGCATCTGTACTGTTACCTTGTACAACGGGATATGCACCTTCGATAATCTCATACGGATGAAAGATGAAATAATCCCCGAGATATACCGTTGCCGCGCATGAGGCGCTCCTGCTACTATTTGGCGAGATAAGTGTTACGTTTGTTTCCATAGACGCACTGTAACGTGCTGAGGTAAGTTCAATAGAATCAACTGTATATGCAGATTCAATCTCAGAAACGCTCTTTGCCATAGCATTTGCAGTAAACGATGCGTCGCTGTTCATGTACGTGGCTATATGCGTATATCCGTCCGCGCCCCATTTTTGTGTGACTTTATACTCTGTCAGCTCGCGCGGAATGTGCGAAATATAAAGTGAAATTGCACAGCCTATGAGTGCGCTCACAACAGCTGTTACAGCGGCTGTAATTATTATTTTCTTTCTCATGATCTTATTTGTCTGCAAGTCTTACCTGCATGCCGTCGGAAACGGGAGCAGACGATGTTGTTATTACAAATTCTCCACCAAGAAGCTCACCCGAGAGAGCCGACGAGGTTTCGTCTGACGTAATAACCTCAACCGCAACGCGGCGTGCGGTGTAACGGTTACCGAGCGGTGTGCTCTTTGACTCAACAACAAGCACAAATTTTCCGTTGGAGTCCTCTCTCACGGCGCTGTTGGGCACTACCTTGTCATAGC
>SVSR01000033.1 GCA_015064205.1 Oscillospiraceae bacterium | reverse complement strand
CCGATGAAAAATTATTCATAGCCTACAACTCCGGATTTATATATGATAACGTAATTTACGGCGGTATAAGCGCCGGAATCAAAAATTTTGCCGTTCTGGACGATACTATTGCAATTTTCCCTGATAAGTATTATTTCTCGCATAAAAGCTCTTACTATTATGCCGATTCAGACGGTCTTAAGCCCTTCAGCGAAGATTATACAATTAACGATTCTGTAAAACTGCTTTGTGTTTCCGATACACCTCCCGAAAAAGCTAAGGATGGCGATAAATACTATAATACCGATGACGCTTTGATATATACTTATTCAGGTTCAGCATGGTCCGGTGGGCTTGCCCCGGACGTTACAAAATTTTACAGTACAACAACGTATACTTATGCGCTTATAGACTCAACGTATACATGGAGATACGCTTCTACCGGATCGGCTGAAATTGCGACTGTTGGAAAAAACGGAAGTATTGGCAACGATTATTTGAAGATAAGCTTTTTCAGAGGCGGAGACCCGAGTAAAATTAATCTGAGTCAGTTTCGGGTCGGTGACCGCATTATGCTTTTTGGAATGATAGTTCAGGGGGCGGCATTTGCAAACGAAATCGAATCATTGTCTACCGGAACAGAGATCACAGAAATAGGTGATACATATTTTTGTGTCAAAAATAACGTTGGAGCTATGGATATTGACAAGAATTTATCTTCGCGTGCAGGGGAAATCGTAATCAAGCGGATCGTGCCGAGCCTTGACTGCGCGATCAGCGTCGGTGATCGGATATGGGGTGCTAAAGGCAGCATTATTTATGCGTGCGCTCCACACGATATCTTCAGCTGGGGGTACGGGAATACCATAGACTCACCTGTAACGTTTGATTCAGGAATACCCGGAGATATTATAGGTTGTGCAGATTATGGCGGCGTTCCCGTTTTCTTTACAGAAAATGCAATTATCAAAGTTCTCAGGGTATACAACGGGTACAAGATAAGCATTACTCCTGCCGCTTCCCTTTCGAAATACAATCCGAGAAGCATCGCTTTCGTTTCAGGCTCAATATACTACGTTGCAGATGCGGGCATTATGCGTTATGACGGCGCTTCGCCCAAGAAGCTTGATTTTGAACCCGATGAGCCTATGACTGACATGGTGGCAGGAACAGATGGAAGAAAATACTATCTCTCGGGAAAAAGCAAGACCTATGTTTACGACCCGAGAAACGATTCATGGTATTGTGACACGAATGTATACACTTCATTTGCAAGGTACGGTTCAAGTCTGGCCGGAATTCAGGTTAATGCCGATTATTGCTTCATTCATCTTATCACAGACGCCGATTCCTCTGATTTTTCCTTTATCAACACTGGAAAGAAATACGTACTTTTTGCTCCTTTTTACGAAAACACAATTTCTAAAAAGACCTATTCCAAGCTTATTCTTAAAATGAAAACCGATGTTGGAAGTGTTGTAACCGTAAAGGCTTCGATTGACGGAAATGAGCTTAAGGAAATCGGGAAGATAAGCGGCAACGGTAAAATATGTATTCATGAGTTTCCGCTTTTGCCCGAAAGAGCCGATTATATGCAGGTATCTCTTGAAACCGGAAATCTAGGCAAGTTTACGTTATTATCACTTACAAGAGAGTACGTTCTCCATGATGATTACAACCGTTAATGAAAGGAATGAATATTTATGGACATAAAATTATATGCACTTATTAAGTCTTTGGTGAAAGGCGTTACCAAGGGCGATACCGGAGATCCGGGCGAAAGTGGCTTTGCTGATATTGTAACAACTCAAAATCCGCCCAGGCCGTTTACAATTTACAACAATACGGAAAATCATGTTACCGTTACAGAAGAAGGCTCAATTTACTTTAATTTTGATTTCAGCAAAAACTATGACGGAAGCGATGCAGATCCGGCTAAAAGTTCTCAGGCTATCTTGATCTTTGAGAACACCGAGTATATTGTATCTATCGGCTCTCCTGCTACTGTTAAGTGGGCTGTTGCTACTCCCGTTTTTGAGAAAGGCAAGACTTATATGCTTTCTTTTGTACCGCATAATGATTTCATTATCGGCATCTGGGCGGTGATTGAATGAACAGATTCTTACACGATATAATGACGGCGCAGTTTAAGCTGAATCAAGTATCGGGTGTTGATATGATCAGCTTTGATAACAGTGTTGGATGTATTATGCCCGAAATCAAAGTGTATGGAAAAAGCGTCCGGTCCGGTGTTCCCTCTAAGGATCAACCTGTTGAACTAACAAGTTTTGAGGGGAACTTGAAAATAAAAGATCTCAACTTGAAAGTTGTATCATCGCTTAGCATTCCTCTGCTTAGACATATCGACAAAACCGGAGACGTGTTTGACACCAATAAAGGCGAAATAATAAAAACAGTTGAAGAGGTTATCATAGACGGTGTAAACGTTTATGCAACAAGCGTTGTTACGTCCGGCAATTACCCGTATTTAAGTTTAACGGGAGGCTTTACTGCAGCAACGGGCGATTACGGTTTTTACGAAATTTTGTCAACTCATTTTATAACACAACGTGCTACCACACCGGGAAGCATTTATCTTATGAGCGGCTATCCTGTAATAACACCATGGGATACCTCTCTCAATACAACGTCCAAAGTAAATTCCTGGTTCAAATCTCAATTTGAAAGCGGTACTCCGGTTAAGATTATTTATCCGTTGAAAGTGCCTGTTACAGTAGCCGTAGAAAATACCGATATTATTCAGCCTGACGGTTACGGCCAGATTTGCGTTTCAGGTAATATGGACGATATACAGATCGAAGCAAAATATCTTATTCATACTTAAGGAGGATAAAAATGTACGCAAAACTATTAAACGGTATACTTATGGTTGCTCCGCTTAATATGATCTGCGAAATAGAGGTTAAGGGTATAGAAAAGAAATATCAGGTTTTTAACCCTACGCCCGAGCAGTATACAAATGCGGGATATCTGCCTGTTATAGAGACTGATTATCCCGAAAATGATGAAAGCAACTTCAAGTATTATGAGAAGGTTTATACTGAGCGCGATGGCATTATATACGGCGAATGGGCTGAATGTGATGCACCTCAAAATGATACGCCTGCACCTTCATATGAAGAACGTATAGCAGCACTCGAAGAAGAGCTTGCGGCGGCAAAGATACTTCTGGGGGTGGAATAAATGACACTCACAGATTATGCAAAGAAAATGCGCGGACTTATTGAAAAAGCTGTTCAGGGGCTCGATACTCACGATTCACTTGAAGCCGTCAGCCTCTATCCCAAGTGGACTCCGGGAACTAATTACTCTGTTGGCGAAAGAATCAGATACAACAGGATTTTATATCTCGTTTTACAGTCTCACGTATCGCAGGGGTCATGGACTCCCGATGTAAATCCAAGCCTGTTTGCCCGGGTGTTTATCACGGATGAAAACGTTATACCCGAGTGGGTTCAGCCCGACAGTACAAATCCGTATACGTCCGGTGACAAGGTTACTCACAGTGGTATAACGTGGGTAAGCGACGTTGACAACAACGTATGGGAGCCCGGAGTTTACGGTTGGAGCGTGGCCATATGACGTGGGAAATAGTTGTTGGTCTTATAACACTCGTTGGTGCTGTTATAAGTATTGCTACTCCGCTTTTAAAGCTCAACACGAGTATAACAAAGCTTAACTGTTCTATTGATACATTAAACAGCGGAATGGAATCAAGCAATAGGCGCATCAGCGAACACGGAAGGCAGATAGACAAACTTGATCACCGTGTCACTATTCTTGAAACCTACCATGACGGAAGGGAGCGTGAGTAAAATGATCATGCCATTTTCTAAAGGAAATATAAAAATAACCTCGCCGTACGGAAACAGAACTTTATACGGCACGGTATGTTTTCACGGCGGTCTTGATTTAGTCGGTACGAAGACTGATGAAGTCGTTTCTGTTTCAAACGGTACGGTTTTGTGGTCGCAGATGGTGACGGACAAGTCTAATAATACGTGGCAGTGGGGCAATTATATTGCCGTTATGGGTGACGACGGTAATACTGTTTATTACTGTCACCTGAACAAGAGGCTTGTTTCTGCAGGACAGAGAGTAAGCGCCGGTGACGTTATAGGCATTATGGGTAACACCGGGTACTCTTTCGGCAAGCATCTTCACTTTGAAGTGCGTCCGGGAAATTTAAAAGCAACGAATGCGGCGGCATATTTGAATCTGCCTAATGCTGCATGCGAGATAAGCGAGCGCGAATATTATGCTGACGAGGTTGTTAAGGCCTGTGGATTTACAGATTCTACGAGGGCATATATAAACAAATATGCCTGGTCAGCTGATCTATGGCGCAAGATTGCGTTTGCTATGCGTGCCAAAGAAGGCAAGTGCGGCCGTGAAGGTGTTATAAAGAGGCTTGGACTTCTGCCGCACACGGTCAAGTACATAGACGCATACCCCTTTGCAAGCGAGCTTTGGCGTAAGCTTGGCGAAAACATGTGACCGGTAGACCGTAAAGACTTCTCAAGAGAAGTCTTGCAAAGCGCGTGTGGTTGGTACAAAATTTACAACCGCCATACGCGCCCTATTATTAAACAAAGGAGATGAACTGATGATTACAGAATTTATAAATGAATACGGAACGATGATTTTATACACGGTCCTCACGGCTATTGCCGGTTATATCGGACTGTGGATAAAGTCACTTTATACAAAGTACATAAACGATAAGACAAAGAAAGACGTTGTTGAAACTTGCGTAAAGGCTGTTGAGCAGTTATATAAGGATCTGCACGGTGAAGAAAAGTACAACGAGGTTGTACTCTCCGTTAGTGAGATGCTTGCTGCTAAGGGTATTGCTATAACTGAGCTTGAGATAAAGATGCTTATTGAAGCCGCTGTTGGTGAGTTCAATAATGTTTTTGGCAAGACTGATAATCCTGCTCAGACTGACGTAAAGTAATAAACAGCTATTTATAGCTACTGCAAGCATAAAGGCAATAAGCTGTTTTGGCTCATACAATAAAGGCGTACTTAACTTTATCGTTAAGTACGCCTTTTGCTTTTATTTTTGGTCAGGCAAGCTCTGCGGGAGTAAACATGTGTACGCCCTCTTTTTTAAACAGCTTTGCGCCCGCTTCCCTGTCTGAAAGCCTGAGGATCAGTACCGCGTTATAGCCCGTATTTCTGAAAAATGAATACAGATACTCAACAGAGATATGCTCACGCTCAAGCATACCGAGGATCTGCGCAAGTCCCGAGGGCTTATCGGGAATTGATACGCATATAACGTGGTTTACGTGAACAGAATATCCGCCGTCTCTGAGCAGCTTCGCTGCTTCATCGATCTTATCCTGATCGATTATAAAACGAACGATGCCGAAATTTGCCGTATCTGCAACGGATATTGCCTTTAAGTCAATATTGTTCTTGCCTAAAAATTCGGTTAACGTATAAAGCGTTCCTCTTATATTCTGAAGAAACACTGATATCTGCTTAATATACATATCTTCTCCTCCTATTAAAGCTTACGGTTATCTATTACGCGCTTAGCCTTGCCCTCAAATCTCGGCAATGTTTTCGGCGGTACTATCGTTACCTTTGCAGATACACCGACTACCGATTTGATCTGCTCGGAAATTTTATTTCTGAGGTTTTCTATATCACTTACTGTATCTGAAAGCATATCTTCCTTGAGTTCTATCTGCACTTCAAGTGTATCAGATGAATTTTCTCTGCCTACAACAAGCATATAGTGAGGTGCCACGCCCTCTATCTGTACGATTACCGATTCGATCTGGCTCGGGAACACGTTTACTCCGCGAACGATTATCATATCGTCACTTCTGCCCGTTATTCTGCCCATTCTCGCCGTCGTTCTTCCGCATGCGCACTTCTCTTTTGTTATCGTGCATATATCGTGCGTACGGTATCTTATCATCGGCTGGCCCGTTTTTGTTATGGTTGTGAAAACAAGCTCGCCGGGAGTACTGTCGGGCATATGCTCGCCTGTTTCCGGGTTGATTATTTCGGCGATAACGTGGTCTTCGTTAATATGCATACCGCACTTTTCTGTACACTCGAATGCAACGCCCGGTCCGCCGATTTCTGTAAGTCCGTATATATCAAACGCATTGAAATCGAGAAGCCCTTCGAGGTTGTTTCTCATTTCAGCCGTCCACGGTTCAGCGCCGAAGCATCCGCTTTTAAGCTTGAGCTCGCTCGGGTCGATTCCCATTTCGCGTATCGTTTCGCCGATAAGCGTTGCGTATGAGGGCGTACAGCACATCATTGTTGCCCCAAGCTCTTTAAGCATCATTATCTGCCTTTGAGTGTTTCCGCTTGACATCGGAACTACTGTTGCTCCAAGCTTTGACGCGCCTTGATGCACGCCGAGTCCGCCTGTAAAGAGTCCGTAACCGTATGTAATCTGAATAGTGTCTTCATCCGTGCATCCGGCAGCGGCAAGTGCGCGCGCCACCATTTCCGTCCATACGTCGATATCGTTTTGTGTATAACCGGAAACTATCGGCTTACCCGTTGTTCCCGACGAGCCCTGAACACGGACGATCTCCTTACGTGGCACAGCGAAGAGTCCGTCAGGGAAATGATCGCGAAGATCAGGCTTATCAGTAAACGGAAGCTTTGTTATATCATCTATGGTTTTAATATCATCAGGAGTTACTCCGAGAGCATCCATTCTTTCTTTGTACATAGGCACGTTTTCATAAACATGCTTAACTGTGTCATGCAGTCTTTTTCCCTGCAGAGATTCAAGCTTTTCACGCTCTAAGCTTTCATATTCCGGAGAAAGTATTCTGCAGTTTGTTGTGTCCTTTGGCATTGGTAGTTCTCCTTACCCATTTATTTACCTTACTATTTTAACATATCCCCTGAAGCTTTGCAAGGATTTATCTTATTCGAGTGTAAATTACGGGCAATTTTCGGTTTGAAAATAAATATTCGGAAATTTTTATTGTGTTTTAACACTCTTAATTTATGCAAAGTGATAAAAATCAAATGCGCTGTAAAAAAAGTGTTGAAAAATACAAAAAAATGTTGTATACTATATCTTAATAAATATAATGCAAAAATTATACGGAGGAACTTATGGCTTTTTACTACAACGAACCATCAAGAACTTTTAGTGAATACCTTCTTATCCCCGGATATACTTCCCCTGAGTGTATTCCGGCAAACGTAAGTCTTAAAACGCCCCTTGTTAAGTTTAAGCGCGGTGAAGAATCTGCGATTTCTCTTAATATTCCTATGGTATCGGCTATCATGCAGTCTGTTTCAAACGACACTCTTGCTGTTGCTCTTGCCAAGGAAGGCGGCGTTTCTTTTATTTATGGCTCACAGTCGATAGAGGACGAGGCTGCCATGGTCGCACGTGCAAAGGCATATAAGGCAGGATTTGTTACAAGCGATTCTAACCTCACTCCCGAAAGCACTCTCGCCGATGTTCTCGCACTCGTTGAAGAAAAGCATCATAATACTATTGCAATTACAGACGACGGCACGGGCAACGGCAAGCTTTTAGGCATAGTAACAGGCCGTGATTACAGAGTCAGCAGAATGGGTACGGATACAAAGGTTAAAGAATTCATGACTCCTCTTGAAAAGCTCATTACTGCTCCTGCAAGCACTACGCTTAAGGAAGCAAACGATATAATCTGGGAGCACAAGCTCAACTCCCTTCCCTTAATTGATGAAAACGGCAAGCTCGTGCATCTCGTTTTCCGCAAGGATTATTCTCAGCACAAGGAAAATCCCCAAGAGCTTCTCGACTCCAAGAAGCGTTATATCATCGGCGCCGGTATAAACACGCTTGACTATGAACAGCGCGTTCCCGCCCTTGTTGAAGCAGGCGCAGACGTTCTTTGTATAGACTCGTCCGACGGATATTCCTGCTGGCAGAAAAAGACGATCGACTACATCCGTGAAAAATACGGCGACACAGTTAAGGTTGGCGCAGGTAACGTTGTTGACCGCGACGGCTTTAACTTCCTTGCAGATGCAGGCGCAGACTTTATCAAGGTCGGCGTTGGCGGCGGTTCTATCTGTATCACACGTGAGCAGAAGGGTATCGGACGCGGACAGGCTACCGCTCTTATTGAAGTTGCGGCGGCACGCGACGAATACTTTGAAAAGACGGGCGTATATATTCCGATATGCTCCGACGGCGGTATCGTTCACGACTACCACATGACTCTCGCTCTTGCTATGGGTGCCGACTTCCTCATGCTCGGACGTTATTTTGCACGTTTTGACGAGAGCCCCACAAACAAGCTCTTCATTAACGGCACATACGTTAAGGAATATTGGGGCGAAGGCTCCAACCGTGCGCGCAACTGGCAGAGATACGACCTCGGCGGAAAGAAGAACGGTCTTGCATTCGAAGAAGGCGTTGACTCTTACGTTGTATATGCAGGTCCTCTCCACGATAACGTTGCAAAGAGCTTGCACAAGGTCAAGTCCACGATGTGCAACTGCGGCGTAACAAACATTCCCGACCTTCAGAAGAATGCAAAGATGACCGTTGTTTCCGCAACGAGTATCGTTGAGGGCGGTGCGCACGATGTTATGCTTAAGAATACGATGTCCTCTTCAAGATAATCTGCACTTTTAAAGGAGTCTTAAATTATGTACAAGTCTGATATCGAAATAGCACAATCGGTAACTCCCAGACTCATTTGCGACGTCGCAAGAGATACCGGTATTGATGAAAAGTATATTGAGCATTACGGCAAGTATAAGGCAAAGATAGATTACGCCCTTTTGAACGAATCAAAGCGCGAAGACGGCAAGCTTATCCTTGTTACAGCTATTACACCCACGCCTGCCGGCGAAGGCAAAACGACAACATCCGTTGGTCTTACAGACGGTCTTCGCAAGATAGGCAAGAACGCGGTTGCAGCGCTCAGAGAGCCTTCTCTCGGCCCTGTATTCGGCGTTAAAGGCGGTGCAGCAGGCGGCGGATGGGCTCAGGTCATTCCTATGGAAGACATCAACCTTCACTTCACGGGCGACTTCCATGCGATCGGCGCTGCTAACAATCTTCTTGCGGCTATGCTCGACAATCACATATATCAGGGCAACGCGCTCAACATTGACCCTCGCAGAATCACATTTAAGAGATGCGTTGACATGAACGACCGTCAGCTTCGTTTTGTAACAGACGGTCTCGGCGGCAGAGTAAACGGCGTACCGCGTGAAGACGGCTACGATATTACGGTTGCTTCCGAAATCATGGCTGTATTCTGCCTTGCAAGCTCTAT